>DASUZD010000153.1:0-15228 GCA_036377055.1 Gaiellaceae bacterium
AGACCCCGGAGCGTGAGCCCGTGTGAGCGAGCCGCGGCGCGTCGGCATCCTCCACGAGCACGACGTGCTGCGGCGCGGGATCGCGGGATGCCTGGACGAGGACCGCTCGCTCACGCTCGCGTTCGTCGTCGCGGCCGACCCGCCGCGGGAGCCGGTCGACGTCGTCGTCGTCTCCCAGAGCGCCCTCGTCGCGAACGCGTTCAAGTGCCCGATCGTGCTGTTCGACGAGGACGTCGAGCGCCTCGCTCCGGCCGACGCCTCGCGCGTCGCGGCCGCGCTCTCGCTCGGGCGGGTCACCGCGGAGCAGCTCGTCGTCTCCGTGCGAGCCGCGGCTGCCGGGCTGACCGTCTCGGCACGGGCCGCGACCCGGACGCCCGTAACCCGGCTCGACGAGCGCCGGCTGACCGTGCTGCGCCTGCTCGCGTCCGGCGACTCCACGCGGACGATCTCCTCGAAACTCTGCTACTCGGAGCGCACGATCAAGAGCCTGATTCGCGACGTCGAGTACGAGCTCAGCGCCAACAACCGCGCGCAGGCCGTCGCCGAGGCCTTCCGCCAGGGGCTCATCTACTGAGGCTCTGCACGTTCGGGCCGATTCGCCGCCCGAAAGCTGGCCAGCTCGGCCGTTGCCGGTCGACGGCTGGGCGGTCACGGTGGGGGCCGATGGCAGCGACGCTCGAGGTCCAGCGGCCCTCTGCCTCGCCCGAGCCGGGTCACCGGCCGGTCGTGGAGCGCGTGATCGAGGCGATGAACGAGCGGCTCGACGAGCGCTTTTCGCTGGCGCGACTGGCCGCGCTCGCCTACTACAGCCCCTTCCACTTCCATCGCCTCTTCCGGCACGTGACGGGCGTTCCGCCGGGACGGTTCTTCGGGGCGCTCCGGATCGAAGCCGCGAAGCGGCTGCTGCTGACCTCGGATCTCAGCGTCACGCAGATCTGCGTCGCGGTGGGCTACCACAGCCTCGGCACGTTCACGTCGCAGTTCACGCGTCTCGTCGGCATCTCGCCGCGCGGCCTCCGCGCGCTCGCCCGCGCGAACGGGTCCGAGAGGCTCTCCACGCTCTTGGCCGCGCCGTTCGTCGATCCTGCTGCGAAGCCGGTGATCGCCGGACGGGTCGAGCAGCTCGATGCGTCCGAAGGCACGCTGGCCGCGATCGGGCTTTTCCCGAGCCGGCTCGCGGAGGGCACGCCTGCCGGCTGCACGCTCGCTCCGGTGCCGGGGGACTACGAGCTCGCCGCCTCGGAATCCGGCAGCTTCCACGTGCTCGCCCTGTCGATCGACGCGTGCGCGTCGCTGAACGACCTGCTCCTCGACGACGGCGGCGTCCACGTCGCGGCGACGGCCGCGCCGCTCGTCGTCCAGCCCGGTCGGCCGGTGCGGGCCGATCTGACCCTGCGGCCCCGGACGGTGACGGACCCGCCGATCCTCCTCGCTCTCTCCCTCCTCGTCGGCTCGGCCGGCGCCGAGGATCGCGGCCGCCGACGCGCCGCCCGGTGATCCGCATGAAGCGTGTGCGCGTGCGTTTCGCGTCACACTTCGGGGTCAGACCCCGAAGTGCGCTCGAGGCGCCGATCCCGCTTGCCGGCGAGCTTCCAGGGGCGGGCTGTGGACAGGCGTGCGCGTAGTTCGCGCGGAATCGGGGTCAGACCCCGCGCCGCGGCTCTTTCGCGTCGCGGTCCACGTGTCGGACGTCGCGCTGGCCGTCCGGTGCTACGAGACGCTGCTCAGAGTCCCGCCGGTCCGCGTCGGCGACGGACGCTGGTACTTCCACTGCGCCGGCGCGATCCTCGTGTGCGTCGATCCGGAGACCGAAGGGCACGGCGCCGATCCGGGCCCGAACACCGGCCGCCTCTACTTCGCGGTCGACGAGCTCGACGCGTACGCCGCGCGCGCCGTCGAGGCCGGGTGCACGATCACGAACGGCCCGGAGCTCCAGGACTGGGGCGAGCGCTCGTTCTACGGCCGCGACCCGTTCGGGAACCCGTTCTGCTTCGTCGAGGCCGCGACGGCGTACACCGGCGCGTCCGGCTGAGACAGCAAGCGCGAAGAAGAGGCTGCTCCGCGGCTCTGTTACTCGTCTCGACCAGGCGAGCGCGTGTCGCGCTCAGGAGTGAGGAGGAGGCTGTGAGCGTAAGCATCTATCGCAACGAGTCCCTCGTCGAGATGGGGACGTACTACACCGACAAGGACTCCGCCGACGAGCTTGTCGCCCGCGTCCGCGAGAAGTGGGCGCTGCTCCGCGAGAAGGACCTCGCCGGCGACTACCCGGTCGACATCCTCGTCGGTAGCGACAACGGCGAGACGAAGGTGATCGAGTACTTCCGTTGGCGGTCGCTCCACCACAAAGCGGAGGCCGAGGTCGATGAGCGCTGCCGGAGCGTGCAGGCGCAGATCGACGCGCTGACGACGCGCGACGCCGTGCAGGAGCGCTACACGCAGGCGATTCGCGGCTTCAACCAAAACTTCCCGTCGATCGGCGGCACCGAGTTGCTCAAGGGCGTCTGCTCGTGCGTCCTGAACGTCGACGGGCTGGTCGAGGACTTTCCGCTCAGCGTCAAGAACGGCATCGTGCTCATGCACCGCAGCCCCGGCACCGACTTCGACGGCGACGGGAAGCGCGAGATGTACCTGCACATCTATATGCACGGCGGCGAGCTCGAGATCGCCGACTTCGGGCCGATCCGCGTCTCCCAGAACTTCGACGTGCCGAACAACGGCATCGTGAAGTCGAACGGCGAGGGCTCGAACGACTTCCCGGGGACCGCGATCTGGCGCGTCGGCTGGAAGATCCAGACGCCTCTCGGCTGGCTCAAGACCGACCCCGCCACGCCGCTCGTCTTCGGGCCTGCGACCGTCTCGCATTACCCGCCGGTCGGGACGCACTTCCACTCGTCGACCGGGCCTGTCGGCCTGATCCACGTCGACTCGGGCAACCAGATCGGCACGCTGACGCCGGGCGAGCTGACGGCGTTCGACATCGTCGTCACGAAGGACGACGAGGTCTTCGCCGAGTACCCGAACCGGCCGGGCGACATCCTCGACGTGCTCGCGAAGTACACGACCGAGCTCGCGACCGCCTAGCCCTGACGCGACGACGTACGATGCGCTCGCCCGGCTCGACACGGGCGAGCGCATCGCCGTGCAAGGAGGAAGGTGATGATCGGACGGCTCGAGATCGTGATGGTCGTCGTCTCGGACATGGAGCGGAGCGTCGCGTTCTACCGCGACACGCTCGGGCTCCAGGTCGTCGAGCAGTCGCCGTACTGGAGCGAGCTCGACGCGGGCACGATCCACGTCGGGCTGCACCCCTCGGAAGGCGGCGAGGTGCCGCACGGCGAGGGCGTGACGCTCCTCTTCTACGTCGACGACGCCGAACAGACGGTCGGCCAGCTGCGGGAGCGCGGAGCGGAGATCGCGATGGAGCCGAAGCGCCAGGAGTGGCAGGGCGTCCTCGCAGCCGTCAAGGACCCCGACGGCCATCTGATCCAGCTGCTCCAGAACGCCTGAGCAAGCGCTGAGAAGAAGCCCCGCGCGGCCGCCGCGATCATCTCGGCGGTGCAAGAAGCGCAATCGATGACGGCGCCGAGGAAGCGTCTCTCGGCGCCTCCTCCGGCGATCGGACCCCGCGTACGCGAGCTGCGCGAGCGCTTCCACGGCGAGGTCGTCCTGCCGGGCGACCGCGACTACGACACGCTGCGCAGGGTCTGGAACCCCGGCGTCGATCGCCTGCCGCTCGCTGTCGCTCGCTGCACGAGCACGGCGGACGTCGTCGCCGCCATCGGCTTCGCGCGTGACGCCGGCGTCGCCGTCTCGGTTCGAGGGGGCGGCCACAGCTACCCGGGCTTCGCTGTCTGGGACGACGCGCTGATGGTCGACCTCTCGCTGCTGAAGAGGCTCACGATCGAGCCGGCCTCACGCCGGGCGATCGCGCAGCCCGGGTTGATTTGGGGGGAGCTCGACGCGGCGGCGCAGGCGTTCGGCCTCGCGACCACCGGGGCCGACATCCCCTCGGTCGGGATCGCGGGGATGACGCTCGGCGGCGGGCTCGGCTGGCTGCACCGGATGCACGGCCTCACGTGCGACAACCTCGTCTCCGCAGAGGTCGTGCTGGCCGACGGGCGCGTCGTCCGCGCCGCCGAGGACGAGAACGCCGACCTCTTCTGGGGCCTTCGCGGCGGCGGCGGCAACCTCGGCGTCGTGACGTCGTTCGAGTACGAGCTCCACCCGGTCACCCAGATCCTCGGCGGGATCCTCGTCCACCGCCTCGAGCACACGGTCGACGCGCTGCACGCCTACCGCGACGTGTGCCGCGACGCGCCCGACGAGCTGCGGCTCTCGGCCATCCTCGTCACGTGTCCTCGAGCGCGCTCGATTCCGCAGGAGCTGCACGGCCGGCCGGTCCTGTTCCTCGCCTGCGCCTACTTCGGCGCGCACGCCGAAGGCGAGCGTCTCTTGCGGCCGCTGCGGGAGTTCGGCGCCCCGGTCCTCGACCGAATCCGTCCGATTCGTTACGTCGACCTCCAGCATCCGGCGACGCCTGAGGAGCTTCACCACCACTCGAAGGGCGAGCTCCTCCGCATCCTCGACGACCGGACGATCGAGGCCGTCGTGGCCGCCGTCGCGGACGCGACCGCGGCGTTCACGATCGTCCTCATCAGCCAGCTCGGCGGGGCGATGAGCCGCGTCCCGGCCGACGCGACGTGCTATCCGCACCGCCACGCCGAGCACACGTTCGGCATCCATTCGATGTGGGACCCGTCCGGCGACGGCGAGCGTCACGTCGAGTGGGTGGAGGCGGTCTGGCGGTCCGCGCTACACGTCTCCGCAGGAGGCCCATACGTCAACCAGCTCGGCTTCGAGGGCGAGCGGCGGATCCGCGCCGCCTACGGCGCCACGTACGAGCGTCTCGCGTCGGTGAAGGCCAAGTACGACCCGGACAACGTCTTTCGGATCAACCAGAACGTCGAGCCGAGGCGCGGCTCGAGCTAGCTCCGCTTCGACTTCCCGCGCGACGCGATCTGGTCGTACGTGTCGTCGATCAGCTCCTTCGCCAGCCGGAGCGACTCGTCGTCCTCGACCCTCACGTCGACCCAGCCGTAGCGGCCGATGTACCTCGCCTTGTTCACGTACGGAAGCTCGAGCAGTCCTTCCCGCTCGTCGGCCGGCGGCTTCACCGTCACGCCGCCGGCGCTTCCGTACGGGCCCATGAACGCGAAGCTCTTGCCCTTGACCTTGAAGACGGTGTCGCCCCACGGGTGCTCCTCGACCGCGTCCGGCTTCGCGTCGGCGTGCTCCCAGAGGGCGCGGTAGTAGGGGTCCCAGTCCTTCCGTTCCGCGGCCCCGTCGCTCACCCCAGAAGTAGTACCAGGCGGGAAAGCAAGCTGGGAGAAGCCGCTGCGGCGAGGCGGCCGTAGGGTCCGTCGCGTCCGTCCGGTCGCACGACCGGCGGGCGGTTTCGGGTCCATGAAAGGAGAGCGTCATGCCTGACAACCTCGAGGAGAACAAGGCGATCGTCCGCCGAATGCTGGAGGCGTTCAACAGCAAGAAGCCGGAGATCGTCGCGGAGCTGATCCACCCGGACGTCAAGGATCGAAGCCGCGCCCTCGGATTCGAGAAGGAGATCCGGGAGGGATCCCCGGTCCGGCGCGTGCAGACCGAGATCCTGCGCGAGGAGGATGCGTTTCCCGACAGCGAGTTCACGGAGGACGCGATCGTCGCCGAAGGCGACACCGTCGCAATTCGGTGGAGGATGAAGGGCACGCACAAGGGCAAGCTCCTCGGCAACGCGCCGACCGGAAAGCAGGTCGAAACGCACGGCACCGAGATCGTCAAGATCAAGGACGGCAAGATCGTCGAGCACATCGGGAACGACGGCATGGACCTGCTCGACCTGCTGTTCCAGCTCGATTTCCTCGACAAGGACGTCGTGAGGAAGATGAAGACCGGCGACAAGTCCCTCGGCGCCGGCCACCGCACCGCTCCCGCTTGATAACCGCCATCGGTCCAGGACCCTCGAGGAGGCCCTAGATGACCATCGACGTCACCGAACGCCGAGATGCCGGGCGCCGCGCGACGGCGCTCGAGGAGGAGCTCCCGAGCAGGGAGTTCGACGAGACCACGAACGCGGACGTAACGTGGGAAGGCCCCGACTACGCGAAGTTGCGGCCGATCGTGTGGGGCTTCGCGATGTTCCAGGCGCTCTACGCGGCCTGCGAGCTGGACCTGTTCGGAAAGCTCTCCAAGGCGCCCGGCCTGACTGCCGACCAGCTCTCGGCCGAGCTTCCGCTGCCGCAGCATTCGACGCGACTGCTGTTGCTCACGTGCTCGAGCCTGGAGCTCGTCGTCAAGAACGGCGATCGCTACTACAACAGCTCGGCCGCGGAGAAGCTCCTGGTACCCGGGAAGCCGAAGTCCGCGATTCCGTTCGTGAAGTCGTCGCAATATCTCCAGTACAAGGGCTTTTACCACCTGCTCGAGGCGCTCCAGCGGGAGACGAACGCCGGCGTCAAGGAGTACGAGCAGGGTCACCTCTACGACGGGATGTCGGCGAACCCCGAGCTGGAGAAGGTGCTCTACGAGGTGATGGCCGCGATCTGGGAGCTCTCGCAGGCGGGGCTCGACGACATCGCCGAGCTCCGGCAGGTAAAGCACCTCCTCGACGTCGGCGGCGGGAACGCAGTCGTCGCGTCGCTCGTCCACGACAAATATCCGCACTTGCGCATCTCCGTCTTCGATCGACCTTCTGCGTGCGAGCGCGCGAAGAAGACGATCGCAAAGAACGGGAAGCAGGGCAGCATCGACGTCATCCCCGGCGACATGTTCAGCACGCCCTTCCCATCGGACCCCGACGCGATCATCTTCTCGCACATCCTCGAGGAGCTGTATCCGAAGGATCGCGAGCGGCTCATTCGCAGGGCGTACGACGCCTTGCCGAGCGGCGGCCGGCTCTTCGCGTTCGACTTCACGTGCCGGGACGACGAACGCGGCGAGCTCTACGGCGCTCGGATCTCGCTCTACTTCCTGGTCTGCGCGACCGGCTCCGGGATGGCGTTTCCGCCGAAGGACTATGCCGGGTGGTTCGGCGACGCCGGCTTCAGGGACGTGAAGGTCTACCGCGAGCTTCCGTTCGAGCACGCCCTCATCGTGGGGACGAAACCGTGAACGTCCACTTCGTGACCGACCCGTAGAAGCACGCCCCTCCGTCCCGCAACGTCGGCTCCGCGATCCAGCCGAAGACGACGCGCGGCCTGACGACGTGCCAGCCGCTCGGCGCGTCCGGGTCGACGTCGTCTCGGTACTTCGCGTTGTAGGCCTCGACGGTCGCGCGGAGCGCCTCGACGTCCCGCGCGACCTCGGCGAGGCCTTCGACGATCACGACCTCGGCGCCGCTCTCCAGGTGCACGGTGATCTCGGGGTTCTGCTCGAGGTTCCGCGCAGCGCGCGACTCGGTCGTGAACGAGAAGCGCGAGTCTCGCCAAACGCCCCAGACCGGCCGCGTGTGCGGCGTCCCGTCGGGACGAGTCGTCGCGATCCAGTAGAGCTCCGCCGCCTCCAAGCGCTCGGCCGCCCACCGCCAGGGCAGCAACGTCGGCTCGACGTCCCTCCCGAAGATGCGCGGGCGGCTCGCCGGCGGGTCCGCCGAGCTCGTCGCCACGACGTCCAGGGCCATGCTCGCAATCGAACACGGGCCGGCTCGCGCGCGGCCACGTCCGGACGTGCGAACGTCCAGGCAGCGCCGAGCGCGGACGCTGCCCGAACGGGCAGACCGCGAGCCGCGGGCGCGTCCCGCCTGGACGGCAAGCGCGGAGAAGACTTCCCTCGGCGCCTGCTGTAAGTCGTTACGGCCATGGCTGCGCCGACGGGCACCGAGGTCTCGCACTGGCTCGCGCGCGGCGCGGACGCGCCGCCGCCCGCCGCGGAGCTCCCGACCGAGGCCGAGGTCGTGGTCGTCGGCGGCGGCGTCGTCGGCGTCGCGACCGCCTACTGGCTGGCGCGCCGTGGAGCCGCCCCGCTGCTCCTCGAGGCGCACGGTCTCGCGCACGGCGCGAGCGGTCGGAACGGCGGGCTCGTGCTCGCGGGGCGCTCTCGCCTCGAGGACCCGGCGACGCTGCGCGCCGTCCTGCGCGAGGAGCGGATCGACGCCGACTACGAGGAGCTCGGGCACCTCGCGCTCGCGAGCTCGGAGAGCGTGCTGGAGCGGTTTCGCGACGAGCTCGCGCGGCGTCCTCCCGATGCGCCGCCGCTCGACGTTCTCGACCACGCGCAATGCGAGGACCTGCTCGGGATGGCGATCGCGCCGTCGTTCGCCGGCGGCCGGTGGCTCCCCGGCGGCGCGCTCGCCGATCCGGTCCGGCTCGTCGGCGGGCTTGCCGAGGCCGCGGTCCGGCACGGCGCCGCGCTCGCGACCTCCACGCGCGTGCTCCGGCTCACCGTGTCGGGCGACGGCGTTCGGATCGAGACGACCCGCGGCCGCGTCCGGGCCGAGCGGGTCGTCGTCGCGTGCGGGTTCAGGACGGCCGAGCTCGTGGGCGCGGGCGGGCTGCTCCGTCCCGTCCGCGGGCAGATGCTGTCGACCGAGCCCGCGCCGCCGCTCTTCCGTCCCGGGATGGCCCTCGACTTCGGCACGGTCTACTGGCGCCAGGCCCGCGACGGCGCGATCGTCGCCGGCGGCTGCAACCACGTCGACTTCGCGGCCGAAGCGACTGCGCGCACCGCCGTGAATCCGCGCATCCAGGCGGCGCTCGAGCGGTTCTTCGCCGAGTCGTTTCCTGGCCTGCCGCCGCTCGCGGTCGCCAGGCGGTGGGCCGGGATCATGGACGAGACGCTCGACGGACGGCCGGTCGTCGGGCGCTGGCAGTCCGAGCGCGTCTGGCTCGCCGCGGGCTTCGGCGGCCACGGACTGCCGCCCGCGCTCGGCGTGGGCCGGGCGCTCGCGGCCGCGCTCGCCGGCGAGCCCGCACGCGAGCTCGAGCCCCTCAGCCCCGAGCGCTTCGCCGAGAACGGCGCGGAGGTCGCGGCATGAGCCTGCGCGACGCGCCGCTTCTCTACGTCTTCGTGGACGTCCACGGCCTGCCGCGCGAGCGCGAGCTGCTCGAGACGGTCGTCGGCTTCCCGGTGATCGAGATCGAGCCGCATCTCCCGCACCACCGCCACGGGGCCGTCAAGTACGACGCCGGCCGGCTGATCTTCTCGGTGAACCTGTCGTCGCCCGGAAAGTTCCGCGCGGATCGCTCGGACGCGCTCGTCACTGTCTTCGACGTCGATCCGGCGCGCCGCCTCGGCGAGCGCCTCCGCGACTACGGCCGCGTCGAGGCGCGCCCCGAAGGCGAGCTCTTCACCGACGCGAGCGGCCACCACTACCTGTTCCGGCCGGCTCCCGGCACGAGCGCCGGGCCTGCCGCGGCCGAGCTCCGGCTGACGGTCGACGACCTCGCGGCATCGGCGCGCTTCTACGCCGACGTCCTCGACCTCGAGCCGCGAGAGCGCTCGGCGAAGCGCGCGCGCTTCGCGACCGGCACGATCGACCTCGTCCTCGAGGAGTCGGACAGCGCCGCCGACGGCCGCCTGCCCGACCGGCGGACGTGCCTGATCGTCTTCTACACGGCCGAGATGGACAAGGCGCGGAACGCGCTCGAGGCCCGCGGCCTCGACTTCGGCAACAAGCGCGGCGCGTTCAGCGAGATCGGCGGGACGGCGCGCTTCGACGACCCGTCGGGGCACCGGTTCTGTCTCTACGAGCCGTCCGCCGAGAGCCTCACGTGGGAGAGCGGACCGAAGGTCAAGCAACTCGCCGCGTCGGGGGACGCGGCGCTCTGAAGGAGGAGCCGATGATCGCCGACAGCCGCCTCGTCTACCTGTTCGCCTACGTCGCCGACCTCGAACGCTCGCGCGCGTTCTACGAGGACACGCTCGGGCTGAGCGTGATCGAGGAGGACTCGTCGAGCGTGAAGTACGACGCCGGCGAGGTCATCTTCGCGCTCAACCGCGCCGCCGATTACGGGATCCGGCTCCCCGACGGGCGCGACAACTCGACGGACATCGTCTTCCTCGTCGACGACCTGCGCGCGGTGCAGGCCGCGCTCGAGGAACGAGGCGTGACGTTCATTCCGGCGGTCTGGTACTCGGTCGGCGGGATCGCCGACTTCTATGACCCGGACGGTCACTGGCTGACGCTGTACGAGCCGTCCGAAGAGGCGATGTCGTGGCCGAGCGGCAAGCGGATCGCGGCCGTCCGTGAGACGCGCAAGCGGCGGAACGGCTGGGCCGCGAGCGGCGAGACCCGCGCGGCCGCGCCGGACGAGCTCACGCTGGCCGGGGCCGAGATCATCTACGTCTTCTTCTTCGTGCCGGACGCCGACGAGGCGGAGGTCTTCTACAACCAGGATCTCGGCCTGCGCGACATGGAAGGCGGCCCGTGCAGCCAGGAGACGAGCGACGACGAGGAGGGCGTGATCAAGTACGACACCGGCGGCGTCATCCTCACGACGCACTTCTTCGACGGGAACCGGAACGAGGTCGAGGTCGCCGAGCACGGCTGCCCGCCGCGCGACCTCGACGTCGAGCACATGAAGGGCACCGCGCCCGCCTTCTACGTCCGCGACGTCGAAGGAGCCGTCCGCGCGATCGCCGCGCGCCGGCCGGGGTTCGCGCCGAGGCTCTCGCGGTCCGAGATCGGCGTGGTGGCGACCTGCGAGGACCCGGGCGGGCACATGTTCTTCCTCTACGAGCCGTCGCAGGCCGCGCTCGCGAAGCCGAGCGGTCGCAAGATTCAGGAGATCCTGGCGGCTCCGCTGTAGCCGGCGCGCTGAGGAGCCTCCCGTACATGGCCCCGAGCGGGTCCAACCGCTGGTACCACGACTTCTTCGGCCGCGCGCCCGTGGCCGAGGTGACCGAGGGGCGCGCCGAGCAGGAGGTCGAGTACCTCCTCAGCGTCCTCGCCGAGCTGCCGCCGGGCGCGCGCGTCCTCGATCTCGCGTCCGGCGGCGGCTCGCGGGCCGTCGGCCTCGCGCGGGCAGGTTTCGAGGTCGTCGCGCTCGACCTGTCGCGGCGCGCGCTCGAAAGCGCTCGCGAGCTGGCGGATGAGGCGCGCGTTGCGGTCGACTGGCGCCGCGTCGACCCGTTGACCGATGCGGGCTGGCCGACGAAGCCGGTCGACGCGGTCGTCTGCATGACCGCGGTCGGCTGGGGGTCGGACGCCGACCAGCGGCGGCTGCTGCGTCGCCTCCGCCGGCTCCTCGCGCCAGGCGGGCTCCTCGTCGTCGAGCGGACGCCGTCGTGGCTCGCGGCCACGGAGTGGGAGTACGACCCGGTCGCCGGGCGGGCGCGCGGGTCGCTCGGCGGCGTCCCCTTCGACGTCCGGCTCTACCCGACCACCGAGTTGTGCGCCCTCGTCCGCACGGCCGGCTTCGCCGTCGAGCGCGTGGACGCCGGTCTCGTCCCGGGGCGCGCCCTTGCCGACGAATCGGACGGCGCCGCCATCGTCGCCCGTGCCGTCCCGACGCCGCCGCGCGCGCTCGCGGTCGCGTCCTGGCGGACGCAGGCGGGACCGCGGCTCGACCTCCGCTACGCGCCGGACGAGGCCGAGCTGCTCGAGCCGCTGCCGGCGAAGATCTGGAGCTCGCTCGTGCTCGGCACGCGCGACGGCGGCGCGTCCGTGGTCGGCGGCTACGGCGTGGACGACCCCTACGGAGGGGAGCGCGGCGCGGTCGTCGTCGGCGGATACTTCGGGATTCCCGTCCGGCCGCGCCAGGTGACGTTCGGCTCCGGCGTGACGTCGTTCCTCCACGGGTTGGCGGCGCTCGCGGACGGAGGCCCCGTCCTCGCGTCCGAGCTCGTCCACGGCGACCTCGAGGCGTGGGCCGGGGCGCAAGGAAGCGAGGCGCGGCTCGTCCCCGAGGCCGGCGGGCTGGCCGCGTTCCTGGACGAGCTCGACCGCGAGCCCGCGGCCCTCGTCCACCTCGACCGCCCGACGTTCACAGGTCGCCTGCTCGCGCTCGACGAGCTGGAGGAGCTCACCCAGGCGGCGGCGTGCGTGGGAGCGCCCGTCGTCGTCGACGAGAGCGCGGCGCCGTACCTCGGGCCGAGCGGGAGCGGCGCGACGATCGTTCCGCGAACCGAGAACCTCGTCGTGCTCCGCGGCTTCACGAAGGCCTACTCGCTCGGAGGCCTCCGCGCGGCGTTCGCGGTCGCGTCGGCCGGCATCGCCGCTCGCGTCCGCGAGGTCGTCCCGCCGCTCCAGGTCGGAGAGCTCGCGCTCCACGCGGCGCTACGGCTCCTCGCCGCGGGCGACGTGTTCGGCCGCCTGCGCGAGCGCGTGCGAGCCGTCAAGCCACGCGTCGTCGCGCTGCTCGAGGACGCGGGGCTCGAGGTCTTCGCGGGCGAGCCGTTCTTCCCGTGGGTCGCCGTCGCCGACCCGGGCGGCGCGGCGACGCGGCTCCTCGACCGCTGCGGGGTCCGCGCACTCGCTCCGGCCCCGCCGCCCGGCGCCACCGCCGAGGGGATCCAGGTCCTCCGGCTGACGATCCCGCTCGCGCAGGCGCGGCTCGAGCTGCTCGAGGAGCTCCTGCGCGACGGCGCGGCCGACGCCGCCGGGCGCACGCGGGAGCCGAAGGCGGACGGGGCGGGGCCTTCGGACCTGCTGCGGTTCGCAACGTGAGAGAAGACCGGCCGCCGTGCCGGGACGATCATGGCTCGCGAGCCGCGGCAGACGCCGTGCCTCCGACCCGACACGCAAGGAGGTTCGCATGACGACGCTCACCGCGCAGGCTCGCGAGGCCGGGGCGGTCCTTGCCGATTCGGAAGTCGTCTCCCTGATCGTCTACGTCGACGATCTCGATCGCTCGCGGGCCTTCTACGAGGGGACGCTCGGCCTGCGCTCCGCGGCCGACGACGGCGAGTCGGTCACGTACGACACCGGCCCGGTGCGCCTGTGGCTGCGGCGAGCGGCCGACGACGGGATCGTCCTCGCGCGCGGCGCCGACGACTCCTGCACGATCGTGTTCCTGGTCGACGACGCGGTCGCAGCACGGGCCGCGCTCGGCCACCGCGGGCTCGCCGACTCGCGCCAGTGCACGTACAGCGTCGGGAGGAACGTCGACTTCTACGACCCCGACGGCCACCGGCTGATGGTCTACCAGCCTTCGGAGAGCGCGCTGGAGACGCCGGTCGCGGGCAACCTCCGCGACCTCTGGCGAACGGCGGGCAAGGGAGGCGCAGAGCTGATCGGTCCTCCTGCCGCGCCGCTCGGCCGCCCGCTCGAGGACGTGGGGATCGACGGCAAGCCGCTGCTCTACCTCTGGGTCTTCATCCGCGATCTCGCCGAGGGGGCGACGTTCTTCGAGCGGCAGCTCGGCCTGCGCGTGCTCGACCAGGGCCATTGCTGCAGCGACGTGTGCCCGGACGACCTGCCCGGCGTCGTCAAGTACGACGGCGGCGACGTGATCCTCGCGACGCACCACATGCACGGCCACGAGAGCCTGCTCGACGACGACGGCCGCCCTCACGCCGCCCGCGACTACGACCCGAAGTTCGCCCAGGGCGTGGCGCCTGCGCTTCGCGTCAGCGGGATCGAGGACGTGATCGGGGAGCTCGCCGCGCGCGGCGTCTCGTTCCGAAACGGCGTCCTCCGCCGGCGCGCGGGTGCGCTGGCCGGGTTCCTGGCGCCCTCCGGCCACCTGTTCTACCTCTTCGAGCCGGCTCCCGTCGAGCCGTGACGACTGCGCCCGCGGCGGCTCTCGAGCTCGCCGCCGCGGGAGCGGCCCGCATCTGTGAGCGCCACCTCGCGTGGCTCGGGCTCGGGACGACGGAGGTCGAGACGACGATCCGCTGGTTCGGCGCCGAGGAGCGCGCGGGCGCCGAGCACGTGGTCCAGGCGGCGTCGGGGCTGATGGCCGTGCACGGGATCGACAACCGCAAGCCGCGGCGCCTCGGGCTCGAGCCGGCTTCCACGGCGGCGGGAATCCTGGCCGCGCAGGGCGTCCTGGCAGCCGAGGTCGGTCGCCTCCGCGGCCTTCCGTTCGAGTCGGTCGAGACGTCGGTGGTCGACGGCGCGCTCACGTACCTCCGCCACCACGTCGCGATCGCCTCGGCTGGCGCGGCGCCGCCACACGACCCAGTGCTGACCGCGCCGGGACCGCCCTTCCGCACCGCCGACGGCGCCTGGGTCGAGCTCGAGATGCTCCGGTTCCCGGAGTGGCGAGCGTTCTGGACGAGCCTCGGCGCGACCGAGGAGCTCGACACGGCGTGGTCGTCGTTCGCGCTCCGCTACCTCCTCGGCGCGTGCCCGCTGCCGGCCGCGCTCCACGGGGCGACGCGTCGCCGCTCGCTCCCGGAGCTCGAGGCAGCCGCGGAGGCAGCGGGCGTCGCGATCTGCCGCGTGCGCTCATCGGCCGAGGCGATCGCCGACGCCGTCCATCCCGGGGGGCCGCCGTGGTCGCTCGAGCCCGCTCCCGGCCGGCATCCCGCGGCGGCCGCGCCCTCGCAGGATTCCGGGCCGCTCGCAGGGCTGCGCGTCGTGGAGCTGGCGTCGCGGCTCCAGGGCCCGCTGGCCGGGCTGCTGCTCCGCCTGCTCGGGGCGGACGTGGTCAAGGTCGAGCCGCCCGGCGGCGACCGCGGCCGCGGGGGGTCACGCCTCGGCCGGGCCGCGTACCTCGCGTACAACGCGGGCAAAACCCCGGTCGAGCTCGACTACAAGAGCGCTGCGGGGCGGCGCGAGCTCGCGGAGCTCGTCGCCGAGGCGGACGTGTTCGTGCACAACTCGCGGCCGGGCCGCGCGGAGCAGGGCGGCTTCGGCTACGCGGCGCTCTCACGCGCGAACCCCGCGCTCGTGTACGCGTACGCGTCCGGCTGGGAGGGAGCGAAGGTCGCGCCCAGCGACATCGCCGGCGACTTCGTCGTCCAGGCCTGGGCCGGCTGCGGCGAGCTGCTGGCGCCCGAGGACGAGCCGCCGCTGCCGTCGCGCGTCACGCTCGTCGACGTGGCGGGCGGCCTGCTCGCGTGTGAGGCGATCCTCGCCGGGCTCTGGTTGCGCATGCGGACCGGCCGCGGCTTCCTGGTGCGGACGTCGCTCTATCGCGCCGCCCTGGCGCTCCAGGCAGGCGCGGCCGGGCGGCCGCGGTGGGGGCCGCTCGACCGCCCGCTGGAGACGGCCGACGGCTACCTCGCCGTCGCGGTGGACGGCGACGAGATGCGGCGTCGCTTCGAAGCGATCTGCGGACGCGCCGGCGCGCG
>DASUZD010000154.1:0-14844 GCA_036377055.1 Gaiellaceae bacterium
GTCGACGTCGAGCGGCGGCAGCAGCAGCGGGTCGTAGCTCGACTGCGCGAGCCGGTGGGAAATTGCGCCAAGCACCTTCCCGAAGAAGATCAGCGACAGGTCGCGGTGCCCCGCGTTGTCGCCGACCACGATCGCGACGACACGCGTCTGCTGGGTGACGAGCGCGCGTGCCGCGGGATCGACGGCGTAGCCAAGCGACCGCGCGGCCTTGCGGACGCGGTCGCGGGTGGTGGGGCTCGCGTCGCCCTTGTCGTTCAGGACGCGCGAGACGGTCGCGATCGAGACGCCGGCGCGCTCCGCGACGTCCCGGATCGTCGGGCGGTCGCTCACACTGCGCACGATAGGGCGCGGCGGCTGCCGTCGTCCGGTCGCGCTGGTACGACACGTCCCGGGCGCCAGTGCAGGTTGTGCGATCAAAGCGATCACGGAAGGGCCACGCTAAGCGGCCGAGCGTGCGACGCCTCTCGGCGCAGATCGCCCTCGTCGTCCTCGGCTGCGTGCTCTCCCTCTACCTCTGGCTGCGGGCCATCGGCGGCGATCCCGGCCGCCCGCTGAGCCCGGTCGCGGTGCCCGGAACGCAGAGTCGCGTCGTGCCGACGCTTCCGGCAGTACGGGACGGGTTGCACCAGGCAGCTGTGCGGCGGCGAGCTGGGGCCGCGAAGGGTGTGGATCGGCGCGCGCGCGTCGCACGAGTCGCGTTCGTCGCGGCTGCGGCGCATACGCAGGGCGGCGGCACGAACGACCCGTCGGCACCGACCGCTCCCGGCTCGCCGGCCCACCCGCCCGCCGGGCCACCGCCTTCTCCGGCCGATCCGCACCCGGTGCCGCCCGCCGAGCCGCCCGCGCCTGCCGCTCCCTCCTCGCCGCCGCAGGCGCCGCCGAAGCCGTCGCCGAAGTCGCCGCCGGCGCCGCACCCCGTACCTCCGACAGGGAGCCCGTCTTCGCCGTCACCCCCACCGCCGCCACCACCGCCACCCCCGCCTCCACCACCGCCTCCCCCTCCCCCTCCGCCGCCTCCTCCTCCGCCGGAGCCCGCGGCGCCGCCTGAGCCTGCGCCAGCCCCCGACCCGACGAAGCCAGGCTGGGGGTGCGGCGACTCGAACCACGTGCACACCGGCCCGCCGGGCAAGGGCGGCGGCTCGGGCTCCCCGTGCTGAGGCCGGGGCGCGCGTGACGTTCGTCTTCCGTCAGTCGCGGCTGTTCCTGCTCCGGCGCGAGACGCTCCGCGTCCACGAGGATCGCGTCGAGCACGCGAAGCCGGGCCTGCTCGCGCGCAACCGAACGGTGACGATCCGGTTCGAGCAGGTCGCGGAGATCGCGCTCGACCGCCGGATGCTCTGGAGCTCGCTGAGCGTCGAGACGACAGGCGGCGGCGGCTTCACGATCCACGGCCTTCCGCGACGCCAAGGCGACGTCGCGAAGCGAGAGCTCGAAACGCGCATCGCCGACAAGCACGAGCGGGAGTCGCTCAGCGAAGCCCTCGACCGCCTCGGGCGCCTGAGGGCCGAGGGCCTACTGACGGAGCACGAGTTCGTCGCCGCGAAGCGGGCCGTCTTTCGCCGCGCCGCGTAGCACCCCCGAAGGCGAGGAGGGCGGCTGGCCTTTGAGCTGATCGGCCCGGTTTTTTCTCGCTTCGGGGTAATTTCCTTTTACAGGAAATAGGCCCATATGACGAAATAACTACTGCCGATGGCTGGCCCAGGCTGGATCTCCGCTAGCTGACCGCCGCCGCTTGCGATTTCACGTGGTCGATGTAGCCCCGCACGTCCGCGGCCGGCTCCGAATACGCGTCCCCTAGCGTCTCCTCCATCCGCTCCATGTACTCCTCGGCCCAGGCGGGGAAGTCGTAGTCGATCGCGCGCAGGAACTCCAGCGTCGCGGCGAAGCGCATGTCCGCGATCGACGGATGGTCGCCGCCGATGAACGGACGGCCGGCGAGGAAGAACGAGCGGTAGACGTCGAGCGGGTCGGCGAGCGCGGCCTCGGCGTCCTTCTGCGCCTTCGCCTTCATCTCGTCGTCGGCGTCGGAGGTTCCGACCTCGCCCGCGTACTGCGGGAAGCCGAGCGTTGGGTAGGTCGCGCGTGTCAGCAGCGGATAGAGCGTGCCGATCAGGTAGTACATCGCGTTGTCGACCAGCGCCCGCTCGCCGGGATCGGTCGGATAGAAGCGGTCGAGGCCATGCTTGTTGCAGAGGTAGGCCATGACCGCGCAGCTCTCGCCGAGGGCGCCCCTCGGCAGCGCGGGGTCCTCGAGCATCGGCGTGAGGTGGGCCGGGTACTTCGCCATGAACTCGGGGCCGGTCGTCTTCCCCCAGACGTCGACCTCCTCGAAGTCGAGTCCGGCGGCTCGCACGAAGATCCGAGCGGTGAGGTTGTTCACGCTCGGGGTCAGGATGTTCAGCGTGTAATCGGCCATCGGCTCCTCCTAGCGCTCTACGAGCCTCGACTTGTACTCGCTCCGCCGCAGGCTCCCCCACGGCACCAGCTCCACGCGCGTCTGCACGACGAGCACGCTGCGGAGTCTCTCACCGATGGCGTCCGCAAGCGAGTCGTCCGGCTGGGAGCCGTGCGCAAGCTCGACGGCGACCGGGAGCGGCGGCTCCTGCTTCACGCCTGCCGCCTGCGGCTTGACGAGGATGTGGCCGCTGACGCGCGGCGCGAAGCCGGCCACGACATCGCGAACAGCCGATGGGAAGACGTTCACGCCGCGGACGATCAGCATGTCGTCGGTGCGGCCGATGCAGCGGATGCGCGGGCCGGTGCGGCCGCAGCGACAAGGGCTCATCCAGACTTGGACGTGATCGCGGGTCCGGAACCGCAGGAGCGGCGCCGCGCGATGGCGGAGGTGCGTCAGCACGAGCTCGCCCTCGGCGCCGTCGGCCAGCTCGACCGCGGCGCCCGTCTCGGGGTCGATCAGCTCGGCGTGGACGAAGCCGCGCGCGCCGAGGTGCATCCCGTCCTGCTCCTCGCACTCGCCCCACAGGGAAGGACCGATGTCGCCGACCCCCATCGCCTCCGTGACCTGCGCACCCCAGCCCTCCTCGAGCTTGGCGCGGAACGCTGGCTCGCCCCCGCCGGGCTCGCCTGCGACGAGGACCCGGCGAACGCTCGAGGTGCGGAGATCGTCGAGCTCGAGCAGGTACTCGGCGTACGACGGCGTGAGGACGACGGCGTCGGGGCGTAGGTGCTCAATCGCCTGCAGCAGGCGTTCGCTGCTGCCCGTCCCGACCGGGACGTGCGTGACGCCGATCCGCGCGAACGCGTCGAGCGCAGCGCCGGCGACGAACGGGCCGGCGTTGTAGGTCGTGACGACGCGATCCCCGGCGGCGATGCCCGACGCCGCGTAGCTCCGCGCCGAGCCTGTCACCCAGTTCTCCAGGTCGCCGGCCGTGAGCGGGATGTAGCTCGGCGTGCCGGTCGTGCCACTCGTGGAGTAGATCCGGACGATCTCGGACGGCGAGACGCAGAGGTGGGCGCCGACCGGGCGCTCGGGAGTGCAGGTCGCGCGGAGCTCGTCCTTCTCCGTCAGCGGCAGCTGCACGATCTCGGCGAGGCCGCCGGCGGTGTCGAACCCCGCGAGCTTCTCGCGGTAGAAGGGCGACCGCTCGCGCAGGTAGGCGAGCTGCTCGCGGAAGCTCGCGTCGTCGGCGGCGAGCTGCTCCTCCCACGGCCGCATCTCGACCTCATCCGTCGTACTCGATCGCCTCCTCCGCCTTCGCGGCGAGCAGCAGGCCGACCGGCTGCTCCTGCTCCTCGGCCAGATGCGCGAGCAGTCCGGCCGTGCGCGCGAGGATCGGCACCGCCTTCACCGCAGACGACGGGAAGCCGAGGTCGAGCATCACCGCCGCGATCGGCATAGCGACGTTCATCGTCAGCCCCACCTCGTCGCGCAGCGCACGAGCGCGCGCGACGTACCGCCCGCTGACGCCTCGTTCGTCCGCGAGCTCGAGAATCCGCTCGGCGCGCGGGTCGACCGGCTTGTGCACCGGGTGGCCGAAGCCCGGCACCTTCCGGCCCGCCTCGCGCAGCTCCCAAACGATCTCCTTCGGGTCGCCGCCGGCCTCGAGCAACCGCGCGCACTCCTCCGACGTGCCGAGGATGACCGGGCCGCAGCCGAGGATCCCCGCCGCCACGGCGCCTTGCAGCGACCCGGGATCGGCCGCGAGCGTCATCCGCGCCGCGACGTTGGTCGGCATCATCCCGTGCTCCGCGATCGCGACGAGCAGGAGGTCGAGGAAGAAGCGCTGCTCCTCGGTCGGCTCGCGTCCGGTCAGCAGGAGATGGAAGTACTCGGTGAAGCTGAGCCGCCCCATCAGATCGCGGGTGAGATCGCGGCCGCGCACCTCGACCCGGTCCGGGTAGGCCTGGCCGATCCGCGTCTTACCCCTCTCCATACGCCTTCCGCGCGCCCGCGACCAGCGCCTCGAGCTTCCGGAACGCGCGCTCGCGCGGGAGGTACTTCATCCCGCAGTCCGGAGCGGCGACCAGCCGCTCGGGGTCGACCACCTCGAGCGCCCTCCGGAGCCGGTCGGCGACGACCTCCGCCGTTTCGACCTCGCTCGCGCCGAGATCGACGACGCCGAGGAGGATCGTCTTGTCCGGAAGCTCGCGCAGCACCTCCGGGTCGAGGTTCGGCTGCGCCGCCTCGAGCGAGACGTGGGTCGCCGCGCACTCGTTCAGCTCGCGCAGGAACGGATAGCCGGCCAGCTTGTCCTTGACGAGGTGCGCGTAGCCGAAGCAGGTGTGGAGGACGGTCTCGTCGTCGATGCCGTCGAGCGCGCGGTCGATCGCCTCCACGGCGTACTCGTGCGCGGCCTCGGGCCGCGCCTGGAGGTACGGCTCGTCGATCTGGACGACGTCCGCCCCGGCTGCCTTCAGGTCCCGCAGCTCCTCGTTGACCGCCTCCGCATACGCGAGCGCCAGGCTCCGGTCGTCGGCGTAGTGATCGTTCTGGGCCTGCTGCGTCATCGTGAACGGACCCGGGACCGTGATCTTGATGCGGCGGTCGGTGATCGAGCGCAGGAACTCGACGTCGCGCACCTCGACCGGCCGCGCGCGGCGGACCGCGCCGACGACCCGCGGCACCGGGTTCTCGCGGCCCGTCCGGTCGATCGCAACCCCAGGATTGTCGAGATCGAGCCCGTCGAGGGCGGTCGCGAAGCGGTTCGAGTAGCTCTCCCGCCGCATCTCGCCGTCGGTGATCACGTCCACGCCGGCGCGCTCCATGTCCTGCACCGCGAGCCGAGTGGCGTCGTCCTGCGCCTCCTCGAGGAACGGCTCCGGCACCCGCCAGAGCTCGCGGGCGCGGACGCGGGGCGGTAGGCGGTCGCCGAGCCGCTCGCGGTCGATCAGCCAGGCGGGCTGCGGGTAGCTCCCGACGACCGCCGTGGTGATCCGCGTCGCCACGGCTCCATCTTCACGTCTTTACGCATACCGCGCCGCACCCGCCCCCTCCCCCCTTCGGGGGATAACCGCGGAGGTCGCGTAGCGGCATACTTTCAAACAGGGAAATCGTTACCGGGAGCGGCCCCCCGGGCTCGAGAAGGGGGTTTGTCGATGCTCCGGCGGTACGCGCAGCGCTTGATCGTCCTCATCGTCCTTGCGGCCGCCTTGCTCCTCGGGCACGTCGCGTCGCCCGCCGGGGGGAACGCATGGCACGCAGCGGTCGCTGCCGCCAACGGGTGGAGCTGGGACGACTGAACGTCGACCCTCACTCCTCGAGCCCGTGACCAGATGACCTGACCGTGCCCGCGGACCGCTCGGCCCAGTTGTCGCGCGAGACGGCTTGGCTGCTTCCGCTGGTCCTCCCCGTCGCGCTCTCGGGCACGGCCGCCTGCGCCGCCGCCTCGGTCGTCTTCGCGCGCTCGGAACCGAGCTCCTCGACGCTCCTCGGCCTCGGCGCGCTCCTAGCCGCGGCCGTCATCGCCGAGGCATTGCCGGTGCCGATCGAGGGCGTGTACGTCGGCGCGACCTCGCTCGCGACGATCTTTCTCGCCGGCACCGCCGTCATCTACGGCTGGGCGCCGGCGGTGCTGCTCGGTTTCCTGACGATGGCGATCGTCGAGACCGGCCGCCGCGCGACGCCGCTCCGCTTCGCGTACAACACCGCCCTCTACGCGCTCTCGGCGGCCGCCGCCGGCTTCGTTGCGCACGGCACGTTCGAGAGCGACGGGATCTGGCGCCTGCTCGTCCGCGCTGCGCTCGGGGCGATCGCCTTCTACCTCGTCGACATCACGCTGCTCTCGACGGTCGTGGCGCGGTCGACGCGGATGTCGCTTCCCGCGGTCTTCCTCCGCTACCTGCGGACGACCGTGCTCCCGTTCTCGATCATGGCCTCGGTCACCGTGCTCCTCGTCGAGACGTGGGACCGGTCGGCGCCGCTTGCCGCCGCCCTGATCGGACCGCTCGTCGCGATCGCTCTCTACCAGCGCTCGGTGCACCGTGCGCTCGAGGCCATGCGGCTCGCGCGCACCGACCCGCTCACCGGCCTCGGCAACCCGCGCGCCTTCGACGAGCGGCTCCAGCAGGAGCTCGAGCAGGCGGCGACGAGCGGAGCGCCGGTCGCGCTCTGCCTCGTCGACGTGGACGACTTCAAGGAGGTCAACGACGTCTACGGCCACGCCGCCGGCGACAGCGTCCTCGCCGAGATCGGAGCGCGGCTGCGCGGGAGCGGCGAGGCGTTCCGTCTCGGCGGCGACGAGTTCGCGCTCGTGCTCCGCGGCTGCGACGAGGACTCGGCGACGGCGGTCGGCGAGGCCGTCGTCCGCCGCGTCGTCGAGGCGACGTACGACGTCGGCGTCACGCCCGGCGTGTCCGTCGGAATCGCCGTCTTCCCGCACCACGGACGCGACCGGAAGGACCTCGTCCAGCTCGCGGACCACGCGCTCTACGCGGCGAAGGACAGCGGCGGCAAGCGGGTCGAGGTCTACCGGCCGGAGGCGGGCGAGCTGGCGGAGCTCCGGCGCCTCGCGCACGGCCCGGACCGCGTTGCCCGTCTAAACGCCGCGGCCAGGCTGGCCCACGCGGTGGACGAGCGGGACACCTACACGGGCAGCCACTCGCACGCCGTCGGCGAGCTCTCGGCGGGGATCGCCGCGCAGATGGGCCTCGACAGCGAGCAGGTGGAGCTTGCGCGGCTCGCCGGTAGCCTGCACGACCTCGGCAAGCTCGCGATCCCGGAGGAGATCCTCCAGAAGCCGGGCGCGCTCGACACGGCCGAGCGGCTGGTGCTGAGGCGCCACCCGGAGATCGGCTACCGGATGCTCGAGTCGCTCGGGATCGAGCCCGTCGCGACGTGGGTTCGGCATCACCACGAGCGCTGGGACGGCGGCGGCTATCCGAGCGGGCTCGCGGGCGAGCAGATCCCGCTCGGCGCGCGGATCATCCTCGTCGCGGACGCGTACGACGCGATGACGAGCGACCGGACGTACAGCTCGGCCATCTCGAGCGACCGCGCGCTCGCCGAGCTCGAGCGCTGCGCGGGCACGCAGTTCGACCCTCGTGTCGTCGCAGCACTCCGCGTGGAGCTCGCCTCGACCGAGCGGTTCAGCGCCTGATTCCCTCGATCGGGTGAGCCAGGCCCGTCGGCGAGGGTCTCGAACGACGGAGGAGCGGCCGATACCTAAGCGTCGCCCCTTAGCCGCCAAGGAGACTCGCAATGTCCTCCCGCTTCGCCGTCGTTCGCTTCACCACCCTCTGTGCGCTCCTGCTTGCCGCCGCCCTCGAGGGCGGCTGGAAGTGGGACCACTTCCTGCCCTAGGCCGTTTCGAGACGCGCGCCCGCGGGCTCGCCGCGGGCGCGCTTTGATTGAGAAGGCTCGGCGGAACAACCTTGTGCCGCCCGCGGCACGCTGCCCGTCCCGATGCCGTGTCCTCAGTCGCGCCGATAACACTGTTATCGACGCTCCCTGCGTCCTTGCCTCGGAACGAGCATCGCACCGCGTGCGACGAAGGCCGTTCCGCCAAGCCCTCTCGCGTAAGATCGTGGCCCTTTGGCGCGCCAGGCGATCTGCATCTCCCACTCGACCGGCGCCGACGGCGAGGCCGTGGGTCGCGCAGTCGCGGAGCGGCTCGGCCACCGCTACGTCGACGAGGAGGTGATCGCCGAGGCGGCCGAGCTGGCCCACCTCGATCCCGCGTACGTCGCGGACGCCGAACGCCGCCGGCCGCTGCTCGCCCGCCTGCTCGGACACATGGCGCACGAGGCGTCGACGCGCGCGACCGAGGCGCCGCGGACCGCGCCGACAGACGCCGACCTGCGCGAGCTGATCACCGACGTCCTGCGCACCTTCGGCCAGCAGGGCTCCGTCGTGATCGTCGCGCATGCGGCGTCCTTCGCGCTTGCCGACGCAGACGCGCTGCGGGTGTTCATCACGGCATCGCCCGAGATCCGTGTGCGGCGAGTCGCGGAGGAGAAACGGCTCGACGACCGCGAGGCCGCGTCGGTGGTCAAGGAGGAGGACGCAGCGCGCGCCGACTACCTCAAGCGCTTCTACGCCGTCGAGCGCGAGCTGCCGACGCACTTCGACCTCGTCGTCAGCACCGACCGCCTGACCCCCGAGCAGGCTGCCGAGGTGGTCGTCAGCGCCGCGGGATAGGTAGAAGGAAAGTCACACTCTTGCGACGGTTTCACGCCGTCGCTGCATTGACGAACGCGCGTTTGGACATCTACCGTGGGTGCGCGCCCGTCGATAGAGAGGAAAGTGTCTATGCCCGACACAACGCTCGACGACCAGACCGGAATCACAACGGCGCTGTTCGAGCACTATGCCGGCCGATGGGTAGCTGTCCGCGGTGACGAGGTCGTCGCCGACGCCGACTCCTTTGAAGGTTTGCGCATGAACCCCGCCGTCCGGCGCGACGATGCCGTCTACGCGGTGCCCGAGGGAAGCCCCTACTTCTTGTAGCAGGAAGGGGCGGGCGCAAACGGCTCGACTCCGGACGACGTATCGGAACGCGTTCGGGCCTTTCCTGAAAATCGGGATGGTGCTTGACAGGCCCGGCCTGCCACCGGGACCGGTGGTGCAGGTGCTGGCGATGGTCGATAGCGGCGCCTTTCGGAGTTCGTTGCCGCTTCGAATCGCGAGGGGCCTCGGTCTGCGCGAGGACGACTTGATCGAAGATGCGCAAGGCGGGACGGGCGTCGGATCGCGCTTTCGCTTCTGGACCACGACTGTCCCGATCCGAGCGGGTGTCGCTCTTTTCCAATTCGCTCCTGATGCAAGCGCTCAGCCGTGGGGGCCGCGCTTCAACCTGAGCCCCGCATTCACCGAGCACGCCGTCTTCCTTCTTGGCCGTGCAGACTTCTTTCGCGTATTCAACATCTGTTCGCGGAGGAGGGCAACGACTCTGTCCTCTCTACCTCGAGACGCGCGACGCTTGATGCCGCGCAGCTGCGCGCTCGCGCTGGGCTAAGCACAGGCTGCACACCGATCTGGCTGTATCGCCGCGGGATCCTGCCGGCGAAGGCGGCCTTCGGGTTCGACGCGACGCCGATGGTCAAGAGCGGCCACGTCAAGGTCGAGGTCAGGGCGGACGACGTGGTCAAGCCGCCCGCCGAGCTCGAGGTGCCGGCCAAGCCGAAAGGAGATACACCCGCCGGCTGGGACTTCGACCGCTAGGACCCGATGACGTAGCGACGCTTCAGCCGGATGTCGTGCCCTGCGAACGGGCCCGTCCCCGCCGGGTGGAGATCGAGCTTCGGGCGCGCGTCGGCCGGCATGAACCTCGACGCCTCGCGGAAGTCCTGGTTCAGCTCGCCGAGGCGCTCCACGACCCGGTCGCGCAGGCCCTCGACATCGGCTGGCGGCTGCGCGCCCTCGTTCAGCTCGAGCGCGATCGTGAGCCGCTTCTCGGCCCGCTCGTCCTCGGTCAGGACGAGCGCGAAGGCCTGGACGAGCCCTGCGAGCTCGGGCACCGAGTAGACGGCCTCCTCTACGTTCGCCGGCGTCACTTTGCAGCCGTAGTAGGGCACTGCGTCGTCGGCGCGGCCGTAGAGGAAGAGGAGCGGAAGGTCGGCGTGCGGCGGCAGGTCGTCGAACGCGAGGCCGCAGCCCGCGAGCGCTCGACGGAGCTCCCGGAGCCGGACGACGTGGCCGAGGTCGCGGATGTTGTACCGCACCTTCGGCGCCGTGTTCTCGCGCCGGCAGAGCGTGACCACGAGCTCGCCGGTGTCGATCGTCTCGACGTAGTAGTCGATCGGGTTGTACTGGAGGACGAGCGGGAGGACGCCGTGCTCGGGGCGGCCGACGAGCTCGAGCAGGTCGTCGCGTTGGGCAAGCAGGCGGCGGACCGCGACTGTGAAGTCGTTCTCGGCCGCGATGTTGATCTCGAGGTCGGAGGCGCCGTAGGAGCCGTAGACGCGCTTGAAGAAGCGGCCGAGGTAGTCCCGCATCGTCTCGGTGATCCCCTCGCCGCCGTAGATCGCGGTCAGCTCGTAGCGCTCCCACTCGACGTCGGCGCTGTCGACGAGCGCTTTCAGGAACGGCGGGTAGCCCGCGATCACGTAGCGGTAGCTCGGCCCGAAGAGGCGGAGCGTGTTCGCGATCTTGTCGATGTCCGGACCCGTCGATTTGAGGACGGCGATGTCGACGACGCTCATCGAGACGTTCATGCCGGTCGCCCACGGGCCGAGCGCGAACGCGTTGATGACGAAGATCGGCTCGCGGCCGAGTTGATGGTGCATCGCGACCTGGAGCGCCTGCTTCACCTCGGCGCGCTCCGCCGGGCCGCGCACCCAGTTGTTCGGCGCGCCGCTCGTCCCGGAGGACTCGTCGATCACGACGCCGCGCGGCGGCATCCGCCCGCCGACGCAGCGCCACTCGACGGAGTACCGGCGGACGTAGTTGTCCTTGTCGGTCACCGGGATCGCGGTCAGGTCCGGGTCGAGGCCGCGCGCGCGAACCTGCGGCTCGCCCTCTTCCGCGAGGAACTCTCGGTAGGCCGGGACGTTTCGGCGCGCCCGCTCGTAGACGCGCCACGCGCGCCACTTGCCGAAGCGCCAGCGAACGCCCTCGAGGCCGGGCAGGAAGAGCAGCCGGTAGGTGCGCTCCGAGGTCGTCAGCACACGCCGGAGGAGCCGCGCAGCGGCGAGCAGCGCGAACACCACGCGCCGGCGCAGGAACTGGTCAGCCGACGACAAGCTCATCGGCTCGCAGCCTGTGGCTTCGCGGCGGTTCCTCGCTCCGGCCGAGCCGGAAGATGAGCCACATCCTGCCGCGCGCGGGGTCGGTCGGGATCCGCTCCAGCAGCGTGCGGTTCGCGGCTTCGTTCGTGAAGATCGATCCGAACGGGTGCAGGTAGACGTCGCGCGCGGTCATCGTCAGCCAGAGCCGCGCGAGCATCCGGCCGGAGCGGATCCAGTCCTCGGGAGTCTCGAACGGCCCCTCGAGCCAGCCGATCGTCCGCGTGCCGCGCATGGTTCGCCCGTACAGCCGCCGGACGACGGTGCGCACGACCGGCAGCTCGAACACCCCGCGCGCGTGGAAGAACAGCCGGAGCAACCAGCCGGGAAAGCCGAGCGCCGCCGGCGAGAAGCCGTCGCCGGTCTCGGCAGCCGAGCGAGCGCTGAAGCGAAGCCACCGGCCGACCTCGCCCCGCGACACTTCGTCCGCCAGGTCGTAGAAGAGCGTCTCGCGGTTCAGGTCGACGATGAACGCGACGAGCTCGGGGTCGGAGGCGAACGTCGCGACCTGGCCCCAGTCGGTCGCGATGCGCTCGAGGTCGGCGAGCGTCTCCTGCTCGACCGGCCGCCCGTCGTACGGCAGACGCGAGGTCCGGCGTCGCACGATCAGGTCGCGGGAAAGCGGCTCGCTGCCCTCGAACGGCACAAGCCCGAGCTCCGCGAACGGGAGCAGGCGACCGGAGTCGGGGACGAGCGGCGCGAGCGCGTAGTCGGCCTCGACGTCCGCGCCCTCGGCGCGCGCCGCGATCGCCAGCGTCTCGAGGAAGATGCCGAGGCCGACCATCGTGAAGCGGCCGCTCGGATCCGTCTCCGGCAGCAGCCGTTGGTCGTCGCAGAGGAGCTCGGCGCGCCGCTCGTCGATGACGCGCAGGCGCCACGGCTGGATGTTGTGCGGCGACGGCGCCCAGCGCGCCGTCTCGACGAGGCTCGTCCACGCGGGCAGGTCCACGCGCGACTTCTACGCGATCCGGACGCGCGGGTCGAGCCAGGCGTACGCGACGTCGACCAGGAACGTGACGAGGATCGCGAAGGCGGCGATGACGAAGAAGAGCGCCGCGATCAGCGGCAGGTCGTACGTCGCGGCCTGCGTCGCGAGGGCGCCGAGCATCAGCGAGCCGATCCCGCCGAGCGAGTAGATCGACTCGATGTAGATGCACGCCATCAGCGCGCCGCCGAGGTCGAGGCCGACCATCGTCACGAGCGGCAGCAGCGCCGGGCGGAGGGCGTGCGAGCGAAGCAGGCGGAGCTCGGAGACGCCGCGCCCCCGAGCGGCCGTCACGTACTGCGAGTCGAGCGTCTCGAGGAAGCGCGCCCGGATCATGCGCGTGTAGAGCGGCAGAAAGAAGAGCGCGAACGTCAGCCAGGGGAGCATCAGGTGGTGCGCCCAGGCCGCCGGGCCGCTGCAGAAGTGCGGCTCGAACTCGGCCGGCGTGTTCGGCGGCAGCGGCGGCGCCTTCCCCGGGACGAGATGGCAGTACTCGCCTTCGGGAGCGACGTGCAGGTAGCCGGCGAAGAACCTCGTCAGGCCGAGGCCGACCAGGAGCGGGTGCAGCGCGATGCCGAACAACGCGAAGACGAGCACCGCACGGTCGATCAGCGTCTCCGAGTGGATGGCCGACAGGGCGCCGAGCGGAATCGCGAGCAGGAGCAGGACGACGATGCCCCCGACGAGAACCGAGGCCGTCTTCGGCAGCGCTTGGCGAAGCGAGGTGTCGATCGAGCCTCCCGTCCAGGACCTGCCGAAGCTGCCGTGCCGCACGATCCGCCAGACGAACTTCGCGTACTGGACCGGCACCGGCCGGTCGGCGCCCAGCTTGTGCTCGGCCGCCTTGATCTGCGCATCGTTCGTGAACGTGTTCGGCCCGCACGGTACGAGCAGGCAGCCGGGCGGCAGCGGGATCAGCCGGAAGGTCGCGAAGGTTACGAGCGTGATCGCGAACAGCATCAGGAGGCCCGAGAGCAGCCGCCTGACAATGTACGCCGGCATCAGAGCTTCCTCCGCGGGTCGAGCGCGTTCCGGATCGACTCGCCGAGGAGGTTGAAGCCGAGGACGCTCACGAAGATGCCGATCGTCGGGAAGAGCGTCGCCCAGAGCGCGTTGTAGTCCGGCGGCGGGCCTCCTCCCTCGGGCAGGGCGGGGCCTGGGTGGAGCAGGTTGCCGTACCTCTGGGCGATGAGGTTCCCCCAGCTCGCGTCCGGGAGCTGGACGCCGACGTTCAGGTACGAGAGCGCCGCCTCGAGGAAGACGGTGGTCGCCATCATCAACGTCGCGTAGACGATGATCGTGCCGACGACGTGCGGCATCAGGTGCTTGCGCAGGATCCGCAGGTCGCTCGCGCCGATCATGCGCGCCGCCTCGACGAACTCGCTCTCGCGGAGCTGGAGCACCTGGGCGCGGACGACGCGCGCCGGATAGAACCACGAGAACAGGCCGATGATCACGACCAGCGAGATCACGCCGTGCGCGAGGTGGCCGCCGAGCGTGATCCGCTGGAGACGGTCGCTGATCGTGAAGCCGATCGCGATGATGAAGAGCAGGATCGGGAAGCCCATGACGAACTCGGTCGCCCGCGTGACGACCGCGTCCGTCCAGCCGCCGTAGTAGCCGGCGAGCACGCCGATGATCACGCCGAGCAGCACGGCGAGCGTCGCGGCGCCGATCGCGATCTCGAGCGTCGTCCGGCCGCCCGCGAGGATGCGGAGGAAGAGGTCGTGGCCGACGTTGTCCGCAGCGCCGAGGACGAACAGCGTCTGCGGTGTGTGTGCGGTCACGGCGACGACGCCGTGCGTGTCCGGCACGCGCGTCCAGCCGGGCGCCGGCACCAGGTTGATGTCGACGGCCATCGGAAAGATGTCGTTCGGTCCGTGGCCGAGGAAGTGCTGGGCGACCGGCTCGCCGGCGAAGCAGATCAGGAACACGAGGACGAGCGCGATCACGCTTGTGACCGCGATCCGGTCGCGCCTGAGCCGCAGCCAGACGAGCTCCCAGTAGCCGTACGCGCGCGGCGTCTCGGGATCCGCAGTCGCAGTCGCAGTCACCGAACTCGCGGCCTTCCTACCCACTTCGGGCTCTACGTGCACCGTCGGCAGTAGCGTTCCGGCGGTGCGCGTCCTCGAGCGACTCGACGAGCTCTACGCGATCGGCGGCGGCGAGGGCGCCAATCGCGTCGGGTATACCCCGGCCGAGCAGGAGGCTCACGACCTCGCCGCGGGCTGGATGGAAGCGGCGGGCCTCGAGGTGGAGGTCGACTCGGCCGGAAACCTCCTGGGTCGGCTCCGCGGCGAGCCGCCCGAGGTCTGGGTCGGCTCGCACCTCGACACCGTTCCGAACGGCGGCCGCTTCGACGGAGCGCTTGGCGTCGTCGCCGGGCTCGAGGCGATCGAGCGAATCGGGCCGCAGCGTCGGGGACTCGCGGTCGTGGCCTTCCGCGACGAGGAGCGGGGCTGCTTCGGCAGCCGTGCTCGGCGCGAGCAGCGTGAGTCGCTCCCAGGCACGTACCTCGAGGTGCACATCGAGCAGGGGCCGGTACTGGCGGGTTTCGGCGTGCCGCTCGGAGTCGTGACCGACATCGTCGGGATCGTGCGTGGCGAGCTGGTGTTCGAGGGCTCGGCGGGTCACGCTGGGACGACGCCGATGGCTGTGCGCGACGACGCGCTCTGGGC
>DASUZD010000155.1:0-17427 GCA_036377055.1 Gaiellaceae bacterium
CCGTGGACGCCGTGGCAGATGCTCGGCTGGGCCGCGTGCGGCGCGATCGGCGCGCTGCTGGCGCCGCTCCTCCGCCGCCGGCTCGCGCTCGCGGCCGTGTGCTTCGTCCTCGGCTTCGCGTTCGACTGGCTGCTCGACGCGCAGGAGTGGTGGAGCTACTACCCGCACACGCTCGCAGCCTTCCTGGGCGTCGTCGCGCGTGGGATCTGGTTCGATGTCGCGCACGCGACTGGGAACGGCGTCTTCGCGCTCGTCGCGGGGGCCGAGCTGCGCCGCGTGCTCGAGCGCTACGGGCGGCGCCTGCGAACGGACGTCGTGTGGGCCTGAAGACCGCCGCGATCGTGCTCGCGCTCGCGGCTCCTCTGGCCTCGCCGACGGCCGGCTCGGTCGCGTACCTGCAAGGGCGACAGTCGTCCGGCGGGGGCTTCGCGGAGCGCGGCGGCGCGCCGAGCGTCTCGCTGACGGCGTGGGCGGTGCTCGGGTTGCGGGCGGCCGGGACGGCGCCGGACGCTGCGACCCGCGCCTACCTGGCGGCGCACGAGGACGAGCTCGCCACGGCGAGCGACCTCGCGCTCGGCATCCTCGGCGAGGTCGCGGCGGGCGGCGACGCGAGCCGGCTGGTCGCGCGCCTGCGGGCGCTGGAGCGCCCGAGCGGCACGATCGGCCCGCTCCTGAACGGGACGATCTGGAGCGTGATCGCGCTCCGGGCCGCGGGCGAGACGGTCCCGCCGGCGACGGTCCGCTACCTCGTGGCGCGGCAGAGCGAGGGCGGGGGCTGGTCGTGGTCGAAAGGCGCCGCTCCCGACTCGAACGACACGGCCGCGGCGATCGAGGCATTGCGCGCCGTCGGCGTCAAGGGGTCGGTCGTGACGCGGGCGGTGCGTTTCCTCCGGCGCTTCCAGCGCCGCGACGGCGGCTTCGAGCTGACGCGCGGCCGCGGCTCGGACTCGCAGTCGACCGCGTGGGCGATCCAGGCGTTCTTCGCCGCCGGCGTGGAGCCGCCGCGGAACGCGTTCCGCTACCTGGCGCGGATGCGGCGTCCCGACGGGAGCTACCGCTACAGCGCCCGCAGCGGCACGACCCCGGTGTGGGTCACGGCGCAGGTGCTGCCCGCGCTGGCCGGAAAGCCGTTTCCGCTGCGGTAGGCGGGGCGTACTGCGCTTGTGGCTCTGAGCCACAAACCCCCGAACCACGACTCGGCACGAAGTTGGTACGAACCTGGCCGCCGCTCGTCGCGATCATCGGGGGATGGTCGCGGCCGCGCCACGGTACGACTCGCGGATAGTCGATGCGGTTCGCCGGCTCGACACGCGCGAGGAGGCTCTCGCGGAAGTCTGCCGCCGAATCGGGGAGGCGGCATGGGAGCTCGAGTTGACGCGCCCGAGCTACGTCCACCTCCGGCGGCTGCTGCTCGAGAAACGCAGGCGTGAGGACGCGGCGCGGGAGCGGCGTCGAGCGCTCCTGAAGCTCGCGTCCGACATCGAGCGTGACCTTCGGCGCGGGCGCGTCGTGAACGCGTACGAGGTCGCCGAACGCGTTGCGGAGGTGAGAGAGAAGTGGCCGGTCTAGACGAGTTGTGGCTCAGAGCCACAAGGTGGGTTTGGCCCGGCGCTTCGGCTCGAATCGAGCCGCCGGGTGGGCCCCGCGCGGGAGTTAGTGGCTCTGAGCCACAAGCGTTGTACGGCCCGGCGAGCGCTCGTGGTCTAGTCTTCCGGGCGGCGCTCCGGCGCCCGACCATGACGGACTGACGCGACCGACCACGTCCTTGCGCCGCCGCGGCCCTCGGCACGCGCGCGCGCACCGTCCCCGTCAGGAGGTCGACCGATCGGCGCCCTCGCCGCGATCGAGATCACGAAGCACCACGGCCCTCAGCTTGTGCTCGGCGGCGTCAGCCTGTCGCTCTCGCCGGAGAGCCGCGTCGGCCTCGTCGGGCCGAACGGGATTGGCAAGTCGACGCTGCTTCGGATCCTCGCAGGGCTCGAGGAGCCGGACACCGGCGCCGTCCGCCGCTCGCCGCCGAGCCTCGCCGTCGGCTACCTCCCGCAGGAGCACGACGTGCGGCCCGACGAGACGCTGCGCGGGTACCTCGCGCGGCGGACCGGCGTGGCCGAGGCGGAGGCGAGGCTCGACGCGCTCGCGCAAAGGCTCGCGGACGAGCCGTCCCTCGCGGCCGACTATGCGGACGCGCTCGACCGCTTCCTCGCGCTCGGCGGCGACGACCTCGACGCGCGGGCCGCAGCCGTCCTCGCCGAGGTCGGGCTCGCCGCGAAGCCGCTCGACGAGCCGCTCGCCGCGCTCTCCGGCGGCGAGGCGGCACGCGCCGCCCTCGCCGGGATCCTGCTCGCGCGCTTCGACGTCTTCCTGCTCGACGAGCCGACGAACGACCTCGACTTCGCCGGGCTCGCGCTGCTCGAGCGCTTCGTCGCCGACCTCCGCGGCGCCGTGCTCGTCGTCTCGCACGACCGCAGCTTCCTCGACCGGACGGTGACGAGGATCGTCGAGCTCGACGAGGGCTCGCGCCGCGCGGTCGAGTACGGGGGCGGCTGGAGCGAGTACGAGGCGGCCCAGGCCGCCGCTCGCCGGCGCCACTACGACGCGTACGACGTGTACGTCGGCGAGCGCGAGCGGATCGAGACGCAGCTGCGGCGGATGCAACAGTGGGAGGAGCGCGGCTACGGGCAGGGGCGGAAGAAGAAGAAGACGAAGGACATCCGGAAGGCGTACGCCGGCCGGATCAAGCGGCTGGAGCGGGTCGAGAAGCCGTTCGAGGCGTGGGAGCTGCACCTCGAGCTGGGCTCGCAGAGACGGAGCGGCGACGTCGTCGCCAGGCTCGAACGCGCAGTGGTCGAGCGCGGGTCGTTCCGGCTCGGGCCGATCGACCTCGCCGTCGGGTGGCGCGACCGGCTCGCGATCCTCGGGGCGAACGGGAGCGGGAAGACGACGCTGCTCCGGGCGCTCCTCGGCGAGCTGCCGCTCAGCGCCGGCCGGCGGACGCTCGGGTCGGGCGTCGTCCTCGGCGAGCTCGAGCAGGAGCGCTCGCGCTTCGCCGGCGGCGCGCTCCTGTCCGAGTTCGTCGACGCGGCGCGGATTCCGCCCGAGGACGCGCGGACGCTGCTGGCGAAGTTCGGCCTCGGCGCCGACGACGTCCACCGCGCGGGCGCGTCGCTCTCGCCCGGCGAGCGCACGCGCGCGACGCTCGCGCTCCTCGCAGCACGCGGCGTGAACTGCCTCGTCCTCGACGAGCCGACGAACCACCTCGACGTCCCCGCGATCGAGGAGCTCGAAAGCGCTCTCGCCCGTTTCGACGGCACGGTCCTCCTCGTCACGCACGACCGGCGCTTTCTCGAGCGCTTCGCGGCTACGCGGACCCTGGAGCTGTGACGAAGCCGGGCTCCGGCCGCTCGAGCCGGCCGTCCGCCACGAGCCGCTCGACGAAGCCTGGCTCGAAGAGCCACCGCCAGCTGAACCACTTGCGCTCGATCTCCCGCTCGGTCGCGACGACCGCCGCTCGTACCGCGGCGACGACGAGATCGTCCAGCCCGCCGTCCGGCGACGGCTCCGGATACGCGTCGTCGTAGCGGAGGTACGCGTCGCCGCGGCGCACGACGGCGCCGACGCGGAGGAGCGGCGAGAGGACGAGCTTCACCTCCTTCGGCTTGAGCCCGAGCTCGACGTGCAGGTCTTCCTTCGCTGAGGGGCCGGCGTTCGCGAGGTGGCCGAGCACGCGCGTCCAGTCCGGATCCGCGCGTTCCACCCGTGCGAGCTCGGCGCGGAGGATCGGGTCGGCGAGGGCGCGTGTGTCGTCGCTCAGCAGCATCGACTTGCCGTTGTGGATCCACAGCTCGTGGATGTCCGGCCGCCTCGCGAGGTCGAAGTACCACGGGTACTTCGTCGCCGGCCACTCCGCGAAGCCGCCGCGGCCGGCGAGGTACGGCTCCTCGTGGCAGGCGCCGAAGAAGCTCGGCAAAGCGGAGTCCGGCGTTCGCGTGAGGAGGCCGCGCGCGCGGACGAAGTCGTGGGTCTCGTCGAGGCTCGCCAGGGCGCGGTCGGGCGTCAGCCGGAGCTCGCGCACCCGACGCTCCTCCAGCTCCCGGAGGCCGCTCATGCCGCTCGTATACTCGCCGAGGATGGCCTCGGCGACCATCCTCACGATCGGGAACGAGCTCGTCTCCGGCGACGTCGCGAACACGAACGCGTCCTGGCTCGCGCGGCGGCTCGAGGCGCTCGGCGTCTCGGTCGACCTGATGGCCGCGCTTCCGGACGAGATCGACGTGATCGCCGAGTTCGTGCGCCACTACGCGCCGCGGTCCGACTACCTGCTCGTCACCGGCGGGCTCGGCGGGACGCCGGACGACCTCACGCGCGAGTCGATCGCCGCGGCGTTCGAGGTCGACCGGGAGCCGATTCCGGATCTGGCCGATCGCCTGCGCGCGCGCTTCGCGTGGGATCCCGAGTACGCGGCGCGCTGGGCCGACCTCCCGGCCGGGAGCCGGCCGCTCGAGAACCCGCTCGGCGGCGCGCCCGGCTTCGTGCTCGAGAACGTCTACGTCATGCCGGGTCTCCCGGCCGAGATGGAGGCGATGTTCCTCACCCTCGAGGACGAGCTTCGCAGCGAGCGGCCGATCGGCTCGTGGCGGCGGCGCTTCGCGACCGGCGAGAGCCGAATCGTCGGCGTGCTCGTCGAGGCCGGCGAGCGGTTCCCGAGCGTGCTCGTGGGGTCGTACCCGAGCTTCGCCGACGGCACGAGCGAGGTCGAGGTGGTCGTCAAGTCGAGCGACGCCGCCGAGCTCGAGGCGGCGGTGGGGTGGATCGAGGAGGCGCTCGAGGCGGCGACGCGCCGCTAGCGCGCCAGCTCGCGGCCGATCAGCCTGACCGGCTCCAGGTCCTCGTGCACGAGGTGCTGGAGCATGACGCGGTCGACGCCCGTCGCCTCGATCTCTTTGAGGCGCTCGCCGACCTCGTCGACGGAACCGACGAGCGACGCCTTCGAGTAGTGGGACACCCAGTCGTCGAAGCTTGCGTCGCGCGGCTGGCGTTCGTAGACGACCCGGGCGCGCTCGAGCGCTTCGGCGCGCGTCTCGCCGACGACGAGGCCGGTCATCAGCGAGAAGCGCATCGTCTGGGGGTCGCGCTGCTCGTCGCGGAGCACTTCGGCGAGGCGCTGCTTGCGCTCGCGGAGCTCGTCGGTCGTCGCGAAGGTCGTGTTGTACTCGTCGGCCCAGCGCACCGCCGGGCGGAGCGTCCCCGGCTTGCCCGAGCCCCCGACGATCAGCGGCGGCCGAGGCTGCTGGACGGGACGCGGGAGCGCGGTCAGGCCGCGGAGCCGGTAGTGCCGGCCCTCGAAGTCGAGGCGGTCCTCTGTCCAGGAACGCGCGACGATCTCGAGCTGCTCGGCGAGCATCGCGACCCGCTCGCTCGTCGGCGGGAACGGGAACCCGTACTGCTCGTGCTCCGGGACCATCCAGCCGGCGCCGAGGCCGAGCTCGACGCGTCCTTGCGAGACGTGGTCGGCGGTGACGACTGCCTTGGCGAGCACCGACGGGTGGCGGAACGTGGCCGGCGAGACGAGCGTCCCGAGCCGGAGCGTGGTTGTCTGCGTCGCGAGCGCGGCGATCTGCGTCCACGCGTCGAGCGAGCCGGCGCGGTCGGGCGCCGTGAACGAGACGTAGTGGTCGGAGCGGAACATCGTCCCGACGCCGTGCTCCTCGCACGCCCGCGCGAGCGCGAGCCACTGCTCCCACGTCACGCCCTCCTGCCCCTCGATCATCAGCGCCAGCTCCACGAGCCGGAGCCTATCGCCGCCCCGCCGAGCCGCCGGGGACAGTCCCCGCTGTCGGCGAGCGCCACGGCCGGGGCGAACACCGGGGACAGTCCCCGCTGTCGCCGACCGCCACGGCCGGGCCGAACACCGGGGACAGTCCCCGCCGGCTCGAAGCGACACGGCCCGAAAGGTGACGCGGGGGAGGGGTCGCTAGCATCGCCTCGATGCCTGTCGCGTCGCCCGAGCAGTACCTCGCGAACCTGAATCCCGCGCAGCGGGAGGCGGTCCTCGCCACCGAGGGCCCGCTCCTCGTCGTTGCCGGCGCGGGGTCGGGCAAGACGCGCGTCCTCACGCACCGCGTCGCCCACCTGATCGGCGCGATCGGCGCGAAGCCGCAGGAGATCCTCGCGATCACGTTCACGAACAAGGCCGCCGCCGAAATGCGCACGCGCCTCGAAGACCTGCTCGGCCCGGTCGCCCGCGCGATCTGGATCCTCACCTTCCACGCCGCGTGCGGCCGCATCCTCCGCCGCGAGGCGCCGCGCCTCGGCTACCGCACGAACTTCACGATCTACGACCAGGCGGATCAGATCCGCCTGACCAAAGCATGTCTCGAAGAGCTCGAGCGCGACCCGAAGCGCTTCGTCCCCCGCGGCATCCACGCGCAGATCTCGAACGCGAAGAACCAGCTCGTCGACCCGGACGAGTACCGGAGTCGCGTCGCGTCCTTCTACGACCAGACCGTCGCGGACGTGTACGACCTCTACCAGCGGCGGCTCTTCGCGTCGAACGCCGTCGACTTCGACGACATGCTGATGCTGACCGTGCGGATCCTCCAGCACTTCCCGGAGGCCGCCGAGCGCTGGCAGAACGCCTTCCGCTACATCCTCGTCGACGAGTACCAGGACACGAACCACGCGCAGTACGTCCTGCTCCAGCTCCTGTCCAAGAAGCACATGAACGTTTGCGCCGTCGGCGATCCTGATCAGTGCCTCGTGGCGGGGACGCTCGTGACGATGGCGGACGGAACGACGAAGCCGATCGAGCACGTCCGTCGGGGCGACGAGGTGCTGTCCTGCCTGGGCAGCGGCAGGTTCGGGCCTGCGCGCGTGAGCCGTGTCCACCGGTCGAAGCGGAGGCGCGGCATCGCGATCACGACGAGCTCGGGCCGGCGGATCGTCTCGACCTCCGACCACACGCACTTCGCGGGCTTTCGGGCCGGGAGGACGCCGCAGCTCCACATGACCTACGTGATGTGGAAGCGCGGCGTCGGGTTCCGCGTCGGCACGTCGCGCACCTACACCAGCGGCCAGCGCCGGTCGGTTCCGGGCTCGGCGATGCGGATGAACCAGGAACATGCCGACGCTGTCTGGGTCGTCTCTGTCCACGGCTCGGACGCCGAAGCGCGCGTTGCGGAGACCCTGCTCTCGCTCCGGTATCAGCTTCCGACGCTGCCGTTCGCCGACGAGGTCTTCGCGCGGCTCGACACCGACGGGAGCGGACGAGCTCTCCTGGCTCAGCACGGGCTCGAGTTCGACCAGCCGCATTTCAGCGCAGCAACCGCGACGAGCGGCCCACGGATCCGTCGTCGGCTCACGGTGTCGTTGTGCGGCGACGCTCGGGGCCGCAACCCGATGCACCGCATCGCGCTCTTCGGCTATGACGACGCCGGCTGTCAAGCTCTCGAGCGCGCAGGCCTGCGCACCCGTCCGGCGTACCGCGGCTCGGGCGGCTGGCGCTTCGAAAGCGCTCATGCCGACTTCGACAGCCTGGTCGACGTCGTCGAGCGGATCGAGAACGCCGTCGACGTGTCGGTCCGGTTCACCGCCCGCCTCGGCGGCCAAGACGCTCCGTCGGCGAAGGGAAACTCGCTCCCGTTCATGCGCGCCTCGGCGGTCAGGCCCGGGATGGTGGTCGTGACCGGCTCGGGAGAATTCGACGTCGTCGAGAGCGTCGAGGCGGTCGACCTCGACGCGCCGGTCTACGACCTCGACGTCGAGCGGACGCACAACTTCGTCGCGAACGACATCGTCACGCACAACTCGATCTACGCCTTCCGCGGAGCGGACATCCGCAACATCATGGAGTTCGAGCGCGACTTCCCGAAGACCCGCACGATCGCGCTCGAGCAGAACTACCGCTCGACGAACGCGATCCTCGGCGCCGCGAACGCGGTGATCGAGAACAACCGCGAGCGGAAGGAGAAGCGGCTCTGGTCGGAGCTCGGCCAGGGCGAGCCGGTGCACGCCGTCGAGGTCGAGGACGAGCACGCCGAGGCGCGGTTCGTCGCCGCCGAGATCGCCGCGCTCGTCGAGGCGGGCCTGAACGGCGACGAGATCGCGGTCGTCTACCGGACGAACGCGCAGTCGCGCGTCCTCGAGGACATCCTCGTCCGGCAGAAGATCGAGTACCAGGTCGTCGGCGGGCCGAAGTTCTACGAGCGCGCCGAGATCAAGGACCTGATCGCGTACCTCCAGGTCATCGACAACCCGTACGACGCCGTCAGCCTCCAGCGGATCGCGAACAAGCCGCGCCGCGGCGTCGGCGACACCAGCCTCGCGCGACTCCAGACATATGCCGACACGCACGGCATCTCGCTGTGGGAGGCGCTCGAGCACGCCGAGGACGCGGGCGTAGCCGGCGCCTCGCTCCGCGCCGTGACAAAGCTCCGCGACCTCCTCCTCTCGCTCCAGGCCGGCGCGCTCGAGCTCGACGTGCCGGACCTGGTCGAGCGCACGCTCGAGCGCAGCGGCTACCTCGAGTGGCTGGAGGCCGAGCGGACGATCGAGGCGCAGGGCCGGATCGAGAACCTCCAGGAGCTCGTCGGCGTCGCGCGCGAGTACCAGGAGACGGCCGAGGAGCCCAGCCTCTCGAGCTTCCTCCAGGAGATCTCGCTCTACTCCGACCAGGACGCAATGCGCGGCGAGACGTCGCTCGTCACGCTGATGACGATCCACAACGCGAAGGGGCTCGAGTTCCGGGCCGTCTTCATGATCGGGATGGAGGAGGGGATCTTCCCGCACTCGCGCTCGATCGAGGAGCAGGGGGTCGAGGAGGAGCGGCGGCTCGCGTACGTCGGGATGACACGCGCGAAGGAGCGGCTCGTGCTGACGCACGCTGCCTCGCGCTCGCTTTTCGGCATGCGCAACTACAACCTGCCGTCGCGCTTCCTCGACGAGCTGCCTGCGGCGGGTGTCGAGCGCGAGCGTCTCCGGGCGGCCTCGTGGACGAGCGTCGCGCCCGCCGTGGTCACGCCGCGCACCGACGTCCCGGACCTCTCGACCGGCGATTCCGTCCGCCACGGCACCCTCGGCGAAGGCGTCGTGACGCGGATCGAGAGCGGCGGCGTCGTCACCGTCCGCTTCGCGAACGACGGCTCGGAGCGGCGCCTGATGCTCGACTACGCGCCGCTGGAGAAGATCGCTTGACGGTCGAGGTCCGGCCCTGCCGGCCGGAGGAGGTCGTCCACGGGCTCGGTCCGATCTTCCACTTCTTCGGCGAGGCGCCGAGCGAGCAATCCGTCGACAACCTTTCGACGCTTCTCACGCCGGAACGGCTGTTCGCGGCGTTCGAGGACGGCGCCGCGGTCGGCGGCGCGGGATCCTTCCCGTTCGAGCTGACCGTCCCCGGCGGCCGCGTCCGAGCCGGGGGCATAACCGTCGTCGGCGTGCTCCCGAGCCATCGCCGACGCGGCGTCCTGCGGGAGCTGATGCGCGCCCAGCTCGACGACCTACACGAGCGCGGCGAGCCCGTCGCGTACCTCTGGGCCTCGGAGTCGACGATCTACGGCCGGTTCGGGTACGGCATGGCCTCGCTCGCGGGCGACATCAACCTGATGCGCGACCGGTCGGCGTATGCGCACGCCTTCGAGCCGCGCGGCCGCGTCCGCCTGATCAACCGTGACGAGGCGCTCGACGTCATTCCGCCGATCTACGAGCGCGTCGCGCGCGAGACGCCGGGCATGTTCGCGAGAACGGGAGAGTGGTGGAAGCGTCGCGCGCTCGCCGACCCCGAGTGGCGACGGAGCGGCGGTGGGGAGATGGCGCGCGCCGTCGTCGAGGTCGGCGGCGAGGCGGAGGCGTACGCGCTCTACCGCCTGCATCCCGCGTTCGAGCAGTTCAGCTCCGTCGGCAAGACGGACGTGATCGAGGCGCTCGGCGACTCGCCGGCAGCGACGGCGGAGATCTGGCGGTTCCTCTTCGACGTCGACTGGATGAGCCGGATCGAGGCGAGCCTGCTGCCCGTCGACCATCCGCTCTTCTTCCTGCTCGCCGAGCCGCGGCGGATGCGTTTCATGGTGACCGATGCGCTCTGGGTGCGGCTCGTCGACGTCGGCGCCGCGCTCGCGGCGCGCTCGTACCGCGGCGACGGCGAGGTCGTGCTCGACGTGCTCGACGCCTTCTGCCCGTGGAACGAAGGGCGCTGGCGCGTCGGCGGCGGCGGTGCCGAACGGACCGACGCCGATCCCCACCTCCGCCTCGAGATCGCCGCCCTCGGCTCCGTCTACCTCGGCGGCTTCACGTTCACCGAGCTCGCGCGCGCGTCGCGTCTCGAGGAGCTGCGACCGGGCGCGCTCGCCCGCGCCGACGACCTCTTCCGCGGCGACCGCGCGCCCTGGTGCGTCGAGATCTTCTAGCGCCGTAGCTACAATCCCCGCGACCCGGGGCGGTTAGCTCAGTTGGGAGAGCACCAGCTCGACAAGCTGGGGGTCACTGGTTCGAGCCCAGTACCGCCCACTCCCGACCGAAGTCCGGCTCGCGCTCCGCGCGAGCCATGACGACTTCGGTCGGTTCGGCTCTAACGGACGGCCTGCGTGGCCGACGCCGGCGGAGCCGGCATCGGCGGCGGTTCAGAATGATGATGCGACCATGATTCGTACGGCGTGCCGGCTTTTCGCGCTGTTGCTCGTGGCGGCCACATCTGCAGGCGCTGCTCGGCAGGCCGACGTCTCGATCACCATTGACGGACGAATCGGGCCGCTTCAGCTCGATCGGAGCACGGCGCGGTCGATCGTCGCTTTCGCCGGTCGGCCTGACGCTGTCCCCTGGAGTCGTTTCGCCAGCCAGTACGCCGCGTACACCGCACTTGGGTACAGCTGTCGCCCGACGGACATCGGCTGGAGGTTTGCCCTGACGCCCGCGTACAAAGGGCCGTTCTGCAAGACCGTCTTCTACGTCAACCGTCGCACAGGCAGACTCGCGGACTTCGAGACGAGCTCGCGGCAGTACGTCGGCCCGCGTGGCCTCCGCGTCGGCATGCAGAGCGCTATCGCCGAACGCCGGCTCCACCAACATCTTCGCCAGGCATGCGGTGCGAACGTCGGCTTCACGACCAGGCGGGCAGACCTCACGCTCGAGTTCGTGGGTGGATCGATGCGCCCCGATCAGTCGGTCGTTGGAGCCCACCTCGCAGACATGGTCCTCACGAGCCTGCGACACGACGTCGGCGTCTACGCCCTGCTGTGTTAAGCGCTTTTTCAGCGCAGATCTCCTAGGCTGCCGCGATGCGGCGGCTCCTGGTTGCGGTCGTTTTCGCGCTGGCGGTGGCGCCGGCGGCTTCGGCGCGCGTCGACGACCCGGTGCAGCTCGACCTCCGCTGGCCGGCGAGCGGCACGGTCACGACTCCGTTCGGCTGGACCGAGGGCCGGTGGCACCCCGGCCTCGACATCGGAACGCTCGGCTCGCTCGACGTTCGCGCGGCCGCGGCGGGCCGGGTTCGTCTCGTCGGCGCGCCCGCGGGCTTCGAGGGCTACGGAAACGTCGTCGTGATCGGCGTCGGCGGGCCGTTCGAGACGCTCTACGCACACCTGGCGTGGGCGCGAGTCCGGCCCGGCCAGATCGTCGCCGCGGGCGACCTGCTCGGCACCGCCGGCTGCACGGGCTGGTGCACCGGGACGCACCTCCACTTCGAGCTGCGCGAGCACGGCCAGGCCGTCGACCCGTCGCTCCTGCTCCCTAACCCGATCGGGGGCCACACCGTCTAAGAAAGCGTGATCGCGGCCTGGATATTCGCGGCGGCCGCGCTCGCCGTGAACAGCCAGATCGTCGCGAAGATCCCGACGGGCGGACAGCCCTGCGGCGTGGCTGAGGCTGCGGGCTCGATCTGGGTTACCGATGCGCAGGCAGCGAGGCTGCTCCGAATCGACCCGTCGACGAACAAGGTTCTGGATTCGACGCCGCTCGACCCGACTCCGTGCGAGCTCCACCAGGCGCTCGGCTCGCTCTGGGTCATCACGCAGTCGGGGAAGGTCGACCGCGTCGACCCGGCGACCGGCACCGTCGCCGCGCGCATCCCCGTCGGCCACGTGAGCTACGACCTCGCGTTCGGCGCCGGCTCGATCTGGGTGACGAACCGCGAAGGCCGGACGGTGCAGCGGATCGACCCGGGAACGAACCGCGTCACGAAGACGCTGCGCTTCCCCGGCGGCGGCAAGCCGGCGGGGATCGCGTTCTCGGGCGGCGGGTTGTGGATCGGCGACGATCTCGGGACGGCCGTCTACCGGCTCGACGCTCGACGCCTGCGCTGGCAGCGCGTGCCGACGAGGCAGCTCGCGTCGAGCTGGGTCGCCGCGTCGCCGGGCGCCGTCTGGGTCTCGAACACCGCCTCGAACACGGTGACGCGGATCGACGTCAAAAGGCGCCGCGCGACGACGACCGTGAAGGTCTGCGGAAGCCCGGTGAACCTGGAGGTCGTCGGCGGCGACGTCTGGGTCCCGTGCGACCGAGGCAGCGCGCTGGCGCGAATCTCCCTCCGGACGAGGAAGCGAATCGAGACGATCCCGATGCCGGCGCCTGCCGTGGTCGCCGGGGGCGCCGGCGACGTGTGGGCGAGCGCGTTCGAGAGCGGCCAGGTCTGGCGCGTCCGCGCTGGCTGATCACGGACGGCAGGAGAGCGTTCGCGTCGCCTGAGCGAAGGTCTTGATCCCGATGGCGATCCGCGGCAGGACGAGCGTCGTCGATGCCGACGCGGGATCGATCCTGAACTGGGGCGCGCGCGATGAGGGTCGGCAGGACGGGCTGGAGGTAGCTCGACCGGCCGCAGCGGATCGAGGCCGTGGTCAGCGCGCGCTCGCGGAACGGCCGAGCGTCGGGCACCGTGAACGAGATCTCGACGTGGTAGTCGCCCTTCGACAGCTCGCGCGGCCAGTCGACGAGCGCCAACTGCGTCCCCGGCTCGGGCCGCAGTCGCTTCCCGAAGGCGAGCGGAATCGACGTGACCGGCGCCCGCACGGCAAGCGCCGTCGCGGGGGCGCCTCCGGTCGTCGCGGTGGCAGTGATGCTCGACGCCTGGTTCGGAAGCTCGAGCACGAGCGGCCCGGTGCAGTCGAAGCTGTAGGCGACCCCGCGCGGCAGCCGCCTCGTGCGCAGGTTGAGGCGGTACAGCTGCGCCAGCACGGCCGTGCCCGTCGCCTCGCGGACGTCGTAGAGGATCGTCGCGTCGCAGTCGATCCCGGCGCGCTGCCCCTTCTTCCGAGTCAGGCTCTGAACGCGGTGCGGAGTCTGCTCCGGCTCGACCGACTGAACGACGACGAAGGGCCCGGCGCCGGTCGCCCGAGCGACGATCTGCCCGTCGAAGGCGCAGCCGCCGACGATGGCCGCGAGCGCCGCGCTGAGAAGCACGACGAGCGCCAGCCGATGGACCCCTCTCGAACGCATACCGGACCGAGCATCGTATGTCGGCCGGGGCGGGTAGCTCAGTTGGGACAGAGCCAGCTTCGACAAGCTGGGGGGCGACTGGTTCGAGCCCAGTACCGCTCACCTCGAATCTCCGCGTGTGCGGGATTCTTCTTCTTGGGGCGTTCTGGCAACGCGCGGACTGCGCGCGGCCCTCGGTTCGATGTCCTAGCGAGCCGCCGAGGTCGTGTCCACCTTGTTGCGACGCGCCTCGTCGTACAGCGGTTCCGGTGCCATGTCCAGCCCGCCCGGCCAGGTAATCGTTCCTGCTTCGGGGTCGACGAAGACGCGCGCGAAGTAGGTGGGATCTTTGAGCGGCGCGAATACGCCTCGCCACTCACGCGCGCTGAAGTCGACATCGCCAACGGTCCCATCGACGAAGGACAGGCGCAGCCGGTACCTGCCAACCACCTCCACGTCGGTTATGTCGACTAGGTCGTCCACGAGGGCCATGTTACGGAAGCGGATCGATCGCCTGGAGCGGCTCGTCGCGCCGCGCGTGCTCCCAGTTCGCCAGCAGCTCGTCCTCGTGAAGGGCTGCCCACTCCGCCACGAGGGCGAGCGCACGCCGGGGCAGCGAGCCAGCGATCACCTCGCCGGAGAAGTCGACTGATGCCGCCTGACCGGCGTAGCGAGCGTGGAAGTGCGGCCGCGCATGGACGCCTTCGTTCCAGTACATCCATATCGTGATGCCGTAGAAGGCGCTGATCCGTGGCACACGGAGACGCTACGGGCCGCGGCCGACAGCGCTGCGCACCCGACGCCCTTAGCTACGGATGATTGATCCAGCGCGCGACGCCGCCGTGGTGCGACCACGTCCCGGATGCGTGCTCCGAGTAGCTGTACGTGCCGTCGACGCAGAGGGCAGTCGCACCGGCGGGGTCGTTCGGGGGCCGATGGATGCAATGGCCGGAGGAGTTCCTGTTCTAGCCGCTCGGGCAAGATCCTGACGGGCTGCCGGTGGCGCGAGGGCCGCCTCCCGAAGATGTGCGTCAGGCGGTTGGCCGAAGTACCTCCGAGGACGGATGATGCACATCTGTGGCATCGGTCGCTCCGACGCTCGAGTGCCGGCTGATCAACGCCAGCCTCGCCGCGTACTACATCCAGGACCACAGCATCAACCCATCGGCGCCGGGTTACAACAAGATCGGCATCAAGCCGGGGACCGCGCCGAAGGTCTTCACGGGCGGGAACGACCAGATTGACGCTTGCTACGTCGCGGAGACGGTGGATGGCTGGGTCTTCCTCGTGTTTCGGGGCACGCTCCCGCCCTTCGAGGGCGACTTCTGGCGCTGGATCGACGACTGGCTCCACGACCTGCTCGTCGAGCCTACGACGTGGAAGGTCGACGGGAGGGCCTTCGGGCAGGTCGAAACCGGATTCGCCAGCGCGGTGCTCGACCTCTGGCCGAGCGTCGTTGCGGCGCTGAAGACCATGGATCTCGGGTCGAAGAAGGGCATCATCGTTACCGGCCACAGCAAAGGCGCGGCTGCGAGCTTCCTCGCCGCGTCGCTCCTGAAAGGGCAAGACTTCAAGAGACTCCTCGTGGAGGTGTGCTGCTTCGCGGCGCCGCTGGTCGCCGATTCGACCTTCCGCGCAAGCTACGACGCGCTGAGGCTGAGCCCACTCTCGGTGCGCTACCAGAACGAGTACGACGCCGTCCCGTTCCTCCCTTATTGGCCCTTCCTGGACCTGTTGGCTGCTGGGGAACGTCTCGATCGCGGTGGGACGAACCTCGCGGTCGCAGAGGCCGAGCAGGCGCAGGCGATCGAGAACGACTACGTCCCGATCGGGACGCTTCGCTTCATCACGACGACATGCGCTCTCGAGTACGGGCAGAAAGCTGCGAGCGACGCCTGGCAGGACTTCAAGAATGCTCTCTTCGCCGGGGAATTTCAGGAGATCGTCGACGCCCATTCAGCCAAGGGCAGGTACCTGACTTGCGTCTGCTCGTAGCGTCGGCGCTCGCCTACGAGTCGGTCGAATAGCGCAACCCGTCCGTCGGTGGGAGGGTCGTCTCGCCCTCCTCGCCGGCCCAGATCTCGAGCTCGTCGAGTCGTCCGCGAGCGACGTGCAGGGTGACCTGCACCTCGCGCCCGTCGGTGTTCTGCCCGTGGGCCGTGAGTGAGTAGTAGCTCGGATCGCCCGTCGGGCTCTCGCTCGCGGTCGTCGTCAGCGGAGGTGTGTCGTTGTCGGCGCGCAACCAGACGGATGGACAGCCGCAACTGCACTCGCCGATCACGCGTGCTGTCGCCGCCTGCTCGATCAGCTCAGGGCGACTGCGTGGCCCGGCGAGCAGCGCGTCGAGAAGTGCGCGCTCGTCCGACGCGAGCGGGCGCGGCGCCGGAAGCAGAACCTGCTGCGGCTTCATGAGCGCCGGAGAGGGAGGTGGAAATACAGGGGCGGCCCGAGCGGCGTGCCGCCCTGCTTCCAGGTGACGCGATACCTGCCGGGGAGCGTGACCGGGTACTGGCGCGCGTAGTCGACGGACGAGCCCCACGTCGAGCCGCCCTGCCGGAACACCGGGAACGAGCCGCAGCGCCGCACGTGCTCAGCGCCCGTACCCGGCGGGAGGAACTGGACGCACAGCGTGTAGCGCCTGAAGTAGCGGGCGGCCGTCGTGATCCGCAGCTGGACCCTGCCCGCGTGGATGAACATGCCATAGCAGACGTCGCCGCTTGGGCTGCAGTAGCTCGTGAGCGTCTTGTCCTTAGCCGCCGCCGGCGTCGCCGCCACTACCGCAGCCAGGAGAATCGGCGCCAGCACCGGCGCGAGGATACTCAACGCCGTTGTGGCTTCTAGCTCCGCGGCGCCGCGAAGCCGCGCGAGTGGCGATCAACGAGCGGTAACCGCTTGACAAAAAGGAAAGCGCGGGATTACGCTCGACCCCGGCGGGCGCCCTCGAACGGAGGACGCGGATGACAGATTCGACCTGGGCGCAACTCATCTCGCTTGCGGTCCTACTGGGGATCTCCGCGTTGCTCCTCGCGATCCGCCGAAAGGTCGCGGTCGCCTCGCAGACCGTCACCTACACAACCGCGGACGGCGTGTCGCACACGGTGCAGAAGGGCTCCGTCATTCCGCAGGCAGACGTCCCGCTCGTTCCAGCCGGGAACTGCACGACCAAGACCCTGTCGCTGTTCCGCTCGCTGATCGTCGGGAAGGACAACCGGACCTCGACGTCCAAGACGGTCGTGTTCGCGTGGACCTACGCGATCGCGTACGGGCTGATCGCGCTGATCGTGGCGAAGTGGCTCGGCTCGGGCGGCGGCTACGACACGCTCGTCGACGCGGGCCTCCGCGAGGAGTACTGGCTCTTCCTCGGCGGCCCGTACGCAGCTGCGATCGCCGCCAAATACACCGCCACCACCCAGGGAAACGGCGTCGGCAAGCCGGCGGCCGGCGTGGGGGATGAGAACCTGACCCAGCTCGTCGCGGACGACGAAGGAAACACCGACCTGGGCGACTTCCAGTACGTCCTCTTCAACGCGATCACGCTCGCCTTCTACCTCGGTCAGTTCATCTGGCACCTGGACGAAGGGCTCCCGCATCTTCCGAACGTTCTGACCGGCCTCGCCCTCGTCTCCGCCGGCGGCTACTCGGCGAAGAAGCTGTTCCTTCAGCAGGCGGCGCCGACGCTGAACAGCGTCCTGCCGACCTCCGTGACGCAGCCGGCCGCGGGCGCCGCCGCTGCGCAGGTCGAGATCTGGGGCGCAAACCTGATCATCCCTGCCGACGTCGCCCCGGGCGGCACCGCGCTGCCGCCGAGGGTGACGGTGGGCGGGCAGCCCGCGACGGTCGTGACCGCGGAGGAGACGTTGGGCGCCGACCATCTGACCGTCGAGGTTCCTACGACCTTGGCGGCGGGGCTCGGTCCCACGAAGATCGTCGCCGTCCGTGCCGACGGCGTCGCCGCCACCGGCCCCGGCGGGACCGACAGCCTGCCTCTGACGATCAACTAGGGTCGGTCCAGTCGCTCGCCCAGATCGGCGG
>DASUZD010000156.1:0-2038 GCA_036377055.1 Gaiellaceae bacterium
CGAGATGACGACCGCGCTCGGGACGTGCGGCGGGTGCGGCGCGACCGAGGCGATCGGCGCAATTCACGTCTTCCGAGGCGCCGGCATCGTCCTGCGCTGCCCGCACTGCGACAACGCCCTCGTGAAGATCGTCAGAGGCGATGCCCGCACGTGGATCGACTTCCGCGGCCTGCGAGCACTGGAGATCGGGACGCCGCGATGAGTCTTCCCCGCCGCGCCGGTCTTCACTGACGACTGGACGACGCGGAGGTGAGTTGAGATGACGAAGGTGCTGGCAGGGATCACGACGTCGCTCGACGGATACGTCGCCGGCCCGAACGACGGCCCCGGCAACGGGCTCGGCGAAGGCGGCGAGCAGCTCCACTACTGGGTCTTCGGCGGGCCGTGGACGTACGACGACGGCCCGAAGGGCGAGGCGACTGGCGAGGACGCGGCGTGGCTCGACGAGACGATCTCACGAGTCGGCGCGGTCGTGAGCGGTCGCTGGACTTACGAGGCGGCCGACCACTGGGGTGGCCGAAACCCGTGGGGGCAGCCGCTCTTCATCGTCACGCACCGGCCCGAGGAGGAGCCCGAGGGCGGCGGCTTCACGTTCGTCGCCGGCGTCGAGGACGCGATCGAGCGTGCCGTTGAAGCTGCCGGGGACAAGGACGTCCACGTCATGGGCGGCGCCGACGTCATCCGCCAGGCGCTCGAGGCGGGGCTCGTCGACGAGCTGACGATCATCGTCGCGCCGGTCGTCCTCGGCGACGGCAAGCGGCTGTTCGAGGGGTTCACGACGCCGCTCGACCTCGAGCAGCTCGGCGTGCGCCAGTCGCCCTTCGCCACGTTCATCGAGTACCGGGTGAAGCAGTCCACTCGCGCACCTCGGTGACGTCGACCGCGAGCACCGGCACGCCCGGCGGCTCGTCGCGGTACTGCGGGTACTTCTCCCGGAGGAGAGCGAGCGCGCGCTCGGCCTCAGGCCCGTCGTCGAGGACGCGCGCGCGGCCGCGGAGACGGATCCACCAGAGCTCGGCCCAGTCGTCGCCGTAGCGGTCGACGAGGACGGTGACGTCGGGCCGGGCTCGGGCGTTCTCGATCCGGCGGAGCGTCGCCGAGCGCTTCGGCTTCCGGTCGACCGCCGAGTAGAGCGTGTCGCCGTCGAGCGCGAACACGATCGGGACGAGGTGAGGCCGCCCGTCCGGGTCGATGGTCGCGAGGCTCGCCACCCGCGCCGCCGTTAGTCTCGGGTCGTGCACCTCGGTGTGATCCTGCCGAACTTCGGCCGCGACTCGTCGCCGGACGGGATCCGCAGGACGGCCGAGCTCGCGGAGGAGCTCGGCTTCGACTCCGTCTTCGCGACCGAGCACATCATCGTCGGCCCGGACGGCGTCGACCCGTACGGCCGCGTCTACGCGCCGCTCGTCACGCTCGGGTGGATCGCCGGGTTCACGTCGCGTGTCGCGCTCGGCACCTCGATCGTGCTCGCTCCGCTGCACCACCCGATGCACCTCGCGAAGGAGGTCGCGACGCTCCAGGAGCTCTCGCGCGGGCGCGTGATCCTCGGTGTCGGCATGGGCTGGCACCAGGACGAGTACGACTTCCTCGGCGTTCCGTTCGACGGCCGAGGCCGGCGTGGCGACGAGGCGATCCGCGTGATGCGCGCGATCTGGAGCGGCGAGCGGGACTACGAGGGCCCGATCTGGTCGTTCCACGACGCGACCTCGGAGCCGCTCCCGAACCCGCAGCCGGAGATCTGGGTCGGCGGGAGCTCGGATCGCGCGATCCGGCGAGCCCTCGAGATCGGCGACGCATGGCACCCGTCGCGCGGCTCGAACGCCGAGCACGTCAAGCGCGTGAAGGAGCAGCATCCGGAGCTGCGCGTGATCGCGCGAACCGCGCCGGAGAACGTCGACGCGATGCTGGACGCGGGCGCCGAGGGCGCAGTCGTCACGTTCGCCGACGCGGCCGCGATGCGCGACTTCGCCAGCCGCCGCCTCTCGTAGTGCGGGTGCTCGTAACCGGCATGTCCGGTACGGGCAAGTCGACGGCGCTC
>DASUZD010000157.1:0-14210 GCA_036377055.1 Gaiellaceae bacterium
CGAGCTTCGTCGCCCTTCGGCCGCTCGCCGGCCAGACGTAATCTCGCCGCATGCGCGTCATCGAGCGCCTGGACGAGCTCTACGCGATCGGCGACCGGATCGGGTACTCGCCCGAGGAGGACCGCGCGCACGCACTTGCGCGCGGCTGGATGGAGGAGGCCGGGCTGGACGTGTCGGTCGACGATGCGGGCAACCTGATCGGGCGCCACCCGGCAGGCGGCGACGCCTGGACGGGATCCCATCTCGACACGGTTCCGAACGGCGGCCGCTTCGACGGCGCGCTCGGGGTCGTCGCCGGGCTCGAGGCGGTCGAGCGAATCGGCCCGCGGCGTCGCGGCCTTGCGGTGGTCGCGTTCCGCGACGAGGAGCGAGGTTGCTTCGGGAGCCGCGCGCGTTGTGAGCGGCCTGACTCGCTTCCGGGCACGTACCTCGAGGTGCACATCGAGCAAGGGCCGGTACTGGCGCGGGCGGACGTGCCGCTCGGCGTCGTGACGGACATCGTCGGGATCGTGCGTGGCGAGATGGTGTTCGAGGGCGCGGCGGGCCACGCGGGGACGACGCCGATGGCTGTGCGCGACGACGCGCTCTGGGCCGCGGCCGACTACGTGCTCGAGGTTCGCCGAGCCGCCGAGGCGATCGAAGGCGCGGTCGCGACCGTCGGCGAGCTGGCGGTCGAGCCCGGCGCGGCGAACGTCATCCCCTCGCGCGTCCGGCTGTCGGTCGACGCCCGCGCGCCGGACCGGGAGCGGCTCGACCGCCTTGTTCGCAATCTCCGGCTGAAGCCAACCTACGAGGTGCCGCCGGCCGCGATGGCGGAGGAGCCGCGCGACGCGCTACGGCGCGAGCTGGAACAGCGCGGGCTGCCAGTCGTCGAGCTCGTCTCGGGCGCGGGCCACGACGCCGGCATCCTGGCGACCGCGGGAGTCGCGAGCGCGATGCTCTTCGTGCGAAGCCTGAACGGCGGCGTCAGCCACTCGCCGAACGAGCTGTCGAGCGACGAGGACGTCGCGCTGGCCGTCGATGTGCTCGCGGGCGCGCTCGCGAGGCTGGCGGCTTAGCGGCAGTGATCGGGTAGACGTGAGCGCGACGGCGGCGCTGTCGGTGCGGCAAAGGCAGATGCGGCTGCTCAGGAAGATCCTCAAGGGAATTCCGTCATCTCATATCGCGCGGGTCGAGATCGGAGATCCGCCCAACGGTAATGGACCTCAGGGCCGGACGTGGCTTTACTTCGATATCGCGGCCGCCGATGACTATCACTACGTCCGCGGCCTTTGGGAAGGCCTGGTCGTCGCAGGCTTGTTTATCGACGCAAGCCGTGAGGAGGCCCTGCCGCGCCTCTGGGGTCGAACGTTCACGATCGTCCGAGCCAACGGCAGGAAAATCTACGACGGCTCTAGTCCTATGTACCGGCCCTTCAGGGGTGACACGACGAGGGCAAGCTCACATCAGATCGTGTCGCTGCTGAAGCAATCGGCCTCGACGGTGAACGCCAAGCTCCTGAGTGTCTCGTTCGCGCGGCCACTCGGGCGGCTCGCGCCAGAGGCGGTCGTCGTCGTGAACGATCCTTCGGCTTTCCTCGCCGATCGAGATAACAACGTCTGGAAGATCGTCCGTCCCATCAACGCCGGGAACGGGCGTCCTCAAGCCGAAGGCGTCTACCTCGACGTCCGCGACGCTGACAACCGATGGGTGACGCTTTCAGCGTATTCAGTGCGGACAGGGACGGGAGCTGGGCTTACGCACCCGAAGTTCCGTCAACCCGCGGACTGAATGCGCTAGCGAGGCTGGCCGCCTAGAGCCACCGCCAGTCGAGGATCACACGGAGATCGTCCACAAGGCGCCCGTGGATCCCCGCGAACTCGGCCGCGCGCTCGACCGTCGGGGACGCGCACTGCATGGAGAGCGACCGCTCTCGCACCTCGACCTCGACGACGGGGATTTCCGCGTGCTCGTCGCCCCAGGGCCGCGTCGAGCGCTTGAAGCTGCGCCGCCCGACGACGAACTCTTCGCCAAGCTCCGGGACCGCCTCGGCGCGTGCCTCGCGCGAGAGCCGATACAGGTACTCGAGCCGTTGATCGTCCTCACGCCGCGGCCGCGGCGGGTCGTCCGGCGTCAGCCGGTGCCAACCCGCCCACGAGCTCCAGCCGACGGCGTAGAAGAGATCCTTCTGGATCGCGCCCAGCACCGTCATCGCCTCGTACGCCTCGGCGAACGTCTCGAAGTCGGCGCTGAAGGTCCCGTGGTGCTCGGTCACGGCGCGAAAGCCATCGTCGATCGCCTCGATCGCGTCGGTCCCGACCGTTCCGATTCGCCACTCGTCCGACTCGCTCCAGCGCCCGTCGCGCTCGAGGCTCGCGCGAACGGCCTCGATCCTGGCCAGGAAGACGCTCTCGCGTTCCTCCCCGAGCATCGCGAGCTCGTTCAAGTAGAGACCCGCGTCGCCGGCGTCGCGGCGTGCGCGCTCGGCGTCCGCGAGATCGCCCATCTCCTCGTAGATCTCGGCGATCCGCTCGAGGATGCGCCTTCGTGCCCTGCGGCTCTTCACCGGGGGCGTGAGCTAATCAGACGAGCGGGCGGTCGACGATGAACTGCCACATGCGGCGGATGCGGCTCATGGACGTCGTCTCCTTCGTGGTCGCGGTCATTCCGACGCGACGAGTCTGGCCGACGGAGCGCGCTGCCGAAATGAGGCCGCCCGACCTCTTGCGGTACGGCTTTCCCTACGAAGCCGCGACGAGGGGCGGCTCGTCGCAGCTTCGTCGGAGCTCCGCGCTAGGGCAGGAGCTTCGTGACCTTGCCGAGCGAGGCCGAGATGCCGCCGGAGAGAGCGGTGAAGACGGCGACAGCTCCGATCGTGATCACGGCGAGGACGACGCCGTACTCGGCCATCGTCTGGCCCTCGTCCTTCTTCCAGTGCAGCCGGACGAGGTCGAGCCAGTCGGTCATGCTCATCGAACGCCTACCTCCTAGGAGTCGAAAGGGCCAACAGATGCCTTTCGCTCCGCTCGTCGGCGTTTCGACCGTGTCCCTCGATCCCTCGTCTCAGGCGCGGAGAACTTTGTACGTGAGCACGCCCGTCGCGAGCGCCGCGAACCCGGCCACAAGCAGCGCGCGGACACGCGACGGGCGCCGGCCTTCGGCCCGGTCTGCGACTGCCTCGGCCGCGGTCGCCTTCATGAAGCGGTTACCGCGTCGCCTTCTTGACCTTGCTCTTCGCCTTGCCGACCGCCTGTTGCGTCTTTCCCTTCGCCGTCTGCGCGGCCCCCTTGGCTTCGGTCTTGCCGCTTCCGGTCTCGTGGCCGGCGGTGGCCTTGGTCTTCCCGGCGACTTCGTTTGCCTTTCCCTTGATGCGCTGAGTCCGATCACCCATGGACGACCCCCTTTCGTTTCAAGGAGAACGGCGGAGTGGAACGGAAGGGTTCGCGCCGTTAGGCTCGCCCGGTGGAGCCGGTGCGCGAGCGGATGGACTGGTCCGAGCTCGGCTCGGCGGCACGCGCGCTCGCGGCGCAGATGCTCGACGACGGCTACCGGCCCGACTTCGTCCTCGCGATTGCGCGCGGCGGCCTGCTCGTCGGCGGCGCGCTCGGCTACGCGCTCGGCGTGAAGAACGTCTTCACGATGAACGTCGAGTTCTACACGGGCGTCGACGAGCGGCTGCCGATGCCGATGATCCTGCCGCCTGTCCCGGAGCTCGTCGACCTCGACGACGCGCGCGTGCTGATCGCGGACGACGTCGCCGACACGGGCCGCACGCTCGCCCTCGTCCAGGACTTCTGCGCCGGCAAGGTCGGCGAGGTCCGCACCGCGGTGCTCTACGAGAAGCCGGCGTCGATCGTCCATTGCGACTACGTCTGGCGCCGAACGGACCGCTGGATCGACTTCCCCTGGAGCGCCGAGGCGCCCGTCGGCGCAGCGGTTTGAGCGACCGCAGTCGGCGTCCTATAGTCGTCGCTTCGGCCCCACCGAGGAGGAAGAGGAGGACATGAAGAATCGGAAGCACGCCCTCGCGGTGTTGTTCCTCGCCTGCGTCGGCGCCGCCGTGCTGGCACTAGGCGTCACGACCGGCGCGGCGAAGACGAAGAAGCAGACCGCGGCGTTCAAGGCTGCCTGGATCTACGTCGGGCCACGCAACGACGGCGGCTGGTCACAGGCCCATGACGTCGGCCGGCTCTACGTCCAGAAGACGCTCGGCTCGAAGGTCCAGACGACCTTCAAGGAGAAGATCCCCGAGGGGCCGCAGGTCTCACAGGTGATCGACAGCCTCGTCCGGGATGGGAACAAGATCATCTTCGCGACGTCGTTCGGCTTCCAGCCGGCGATGGTCGCGGCGGCAAAGAAGTACCCGGACGTCAAGTTCGAGATGGCGACCGGAACCGCGCGCGCGACGAACCTGACCGAGTACTTCGGCGCTGCCGAGGACGCGATCTACCTCTCCGGCATGGCCGCCGGCGCCTCGACGACGAAGGGCACGATCGGCTACGTCGTGCCGTTCGCGATCCCCGAGGTGATCCGGCACGCGAACGCGTTCGCGCTCGGCGCGCAGGCAACGCACCCGGGCGTGAAGGTGAAGCTGATCTGGACGAACTCGTGGTACTCGCCCGACAAGGAGAAGAAGGCCGCGCAAAACCTCGTGGCGGCCGGCTCCGACGTGCTCGGCCAGAACGTCGACAGCCCCTCGGCCGGCCAGTACGCGGAGACGAAGGGGATCCCGTGGGTCGGCTACGACTCCGACGCCCGGAAGTACGCGCCGCACGTGTGGCTCACGGCTGCGGTCTACCACTGGGGGCCGTACTACGCGCGCCGGGTCAAGGCCGCGATGAACGGCACGTGGAAGAGCGGGTTCTACTACGGGAGCCTCAAGGACGGCTTCGTCGGGCTCGCGTCATACGGGCCGAAAGTGACGGCGAAGACCAAGGCGGCGATCGGCGCGAAGCGGAAGGCGCTGATCAACGGCAGCTTCTATGAGTTCGCAGGCCCGCTCTACGACCAGAAGGGAAAGCTCCGGGTCAAGAAGGGCCAGCGGCTGACGGTGCAGCAGCTCTACGCGATGAACTGGCTCGTCAAGGGCGTGATCGGGAGCCCGAAGGGCTAGAAACGCGCCCAGAGATCGAAGAGAAGGACGCCACGGCCGCCCCCAACCGGGCGGCCGTGACGCTCCGCGGGATCACGAAGCGCTTCCCCGGCGTCGTCGCCAACGACCACGTGGAGTTCGAGGCGGAGGTCGGCGAGGTGCACGCGCTCCTCGGAGAGAACGGCGCCGGCAAGACCACGCTCTCGAACATCCTGACGGGCCTCTACCGGCCGGACGAGGGCGAGATCCTCCTCTACGGCGAGCCGCTCGAGCTGCACGCGCCGCGCGACGCGCTCGACGCCGGAATCGCGATGGTCCACCAGCACTTCCGGCTCGTCGAGCCGTTCACGGTCGCCGAGAACGTCCTCCTCGCCGATCATCGCGACGCGACCCGGTCGTTCCTCGTGCGCCCGCGAGACGTCGAGCGGCGGGTCACCGAGCTGTCGCGCCGCTACGGCCTCGCCGTCGACCCACGGGCGCGGATCTGGCAGCTCTCGCTCGGAGAGCAGCAGCGCGTCGAGATCCTGAAGGCGCTCTACCAGGACGCCAAGGTGCTGATCCTCGACGAGCCGACGGCGGTGCTGACGCCCCAGGAGGCCGATGCGCTCTTCGAGACGATCCGCGCGATGGCCGCCGACGGGCGGACCGTGATCTTCATCTCGCACAAGCTCCACGAGGTGAAGGCGGTCGCCGACCGCGTGACCGTGCTTCGCGGTGGCAAGTCGGTCGGCACCGTCGACGCCGCGGACGCGACGCCGCGCTCGCTCGCCCGGCTCATGGTCGGGCGCGAGGTCGAGATCGCGCGGCCGGTCGGGGAACAGCGCGAGCCCGCGCAGGTCGTGCTCGAGGTTGTCGGCGTTTCGGCCGACGGCGATCGCGGCACCGCGGCGCTTCACGACGTGACGCTCTCGGTGCGAGCGGGCGAGATCGTCGCAGTCGCCGGAGTCGCAGGCAACGGGCAACGCGAGCTGGCCGAGGCGATCGCGGGCGTCCGACCGATCCGAAGCGGCGACGTGCGAGTCGCGGGTCGTGCGCTCGGCGGGGGCGACCCGCGCGAGGCGATCCGCGCAGGCATCGCGTACGTGCCGGAGGACCGGCTGGGCGTGGGGCTCGCGCCGACGCTCTCGATCGCGTCGAACGTCGTCCTCAAGTCCTACCGGCGCGCGCCGGCCTCGCGCGGTCCGCTGCTCCTCCTCTCCCGGATCCGCGATCACGCCGCGGGGCTGATGCGGCGGTACGACGTCCGCGCGCCTGGCCCCGACGTGCCGGCAAGGCTTCTGTCCGGCGGGAACCTCCAGAAGGTCGTCCTCGCGCGCGAGTTCTCGAGCGAGCCGCGGATCGTCGTCGCCGCGTCGCCGACCCGCGGCCTCGACATCTCCGCGATCGAGACGGTGCACGCGTATCTCAGGAAGGCCGCGTCGGAGGGAGTCGGCGTCCTGCTGATCAGCGAGGACCTGGACGAGATCCTCGCGCTGGCCGACCGGATCGTGGTCATGTACGAGGGCCGAGTCGAAGGCGAGCGCGACGCCGAGGGCGCGGACGTCGAGGAGCTCGGCCTCTTGATGGCGGGCGGCGAGGAAGCGCGTTGATGCGGATCGAGCGTCGGCTCGAGCAGCCGCGCTGGCTTTCGTTCGTCGTGCCCGCGGTGGCGATCGCGCTCGCGACGCTGCTCGGCGGGCTCGTCCTGCTCGTCACCGGCCACGCGCCGGTGAAGTCGTTCAGGCGCCTCTTCGAGGCCGCCTTCACCGCGAAGGGCGCGCTCAGCGCGACGGTCGTCTCGGCCACGCCGCTCGCGTTCACCGGCCTCTGCGCCGCGGTCGCGTTCCGGATGAACCTCTTCAACATCGGCGGCGAGGGGCAGCTCTACGGCGGCGCGATCACGGGCGCAACCGCCGGCCTCCTGCTCGCGCACAGCCCGTCGCCGGTCGCGATCGGCGCGATGGTGCTGGCCGGCGCCGCGGGCGGCGCGCTCGTCGCGGCGATCCCGGGCTTCCTCCGAGCCTTCCTCGCGACGAACGAGATCATCACGTCGCTGATGCTCAACTACGTCGTCGGGCTGATCCTGACGTACCTGATCTTCGACACGCACTCGTACCTGCGCGAGACGAAGGGGTTCGAGGCGCAGGTGTTCCCGCAGGGGAAGACGCTGCCCGCGTCGGCGACGTGGCCGAGCTGGACGGTCCACGGCCTCGCGCTGCCGCTCGGGTTCCTCGTCGCGGCCGGTCTGGCGTTCGCGGTTTGGGGGCTCTACGCGCGGACGCGCTTCGGCTTCGAGGTGCAGGTGATCGGCGACTCCTCGCGGGCCGCGCGCTACGCCGGGATGCGGACGCGGCGGAAGATCCTCGCGGTGATGTGCCTCTCCGGCGCGTTGGCCGGCATCGGCGGCGCGAGTCAGGACGGCGATTTCCGGCACCAGCTCGACCCGCGCGGGCTGACGGCGGCCGGCTACGGCTACGCCGGGATCGTCATCGCGGCGCTCGGGCGCTACAACCCGTTCGCCGTCGTCGTGTTGGCGTTCGGTCTCGGCGGGCTCCAGAACGCGGGCTACACGCTCCAGAGCGCCGACTTCCCCGCGGGCCTCGTCGGCGTGATGGAGGGGCTGATCCTCTTCTGCGCGCTCGGCGGGGAGATCTTCGTGCGGTACCGGGTGCGCTTCGAGCGGCGCGCGCCGAAGGCGCCGACGGCCGCGCTGGAGCCGGAGCCGTCGCCGTGACCAACAACAGCCTGCTCGTGCTGGTCATCTCCTCGGGCGTCGGCTACGGGACGCCGCTCCTCTACGCGGCGCTGGGCGAGGTGCTCGCCGAGCGCACGGGTGTCCTGAACCTCGGCGTCGAGGGGATGATGCTCGTCGGCGCGGTGATGGGGTTCTGGACGGTGCAGCGGATCCACATCGGCTCGACGCTCGTGTTGGCCGCAGCAATCGGCGTCGCCGCGCTCGCGGCCGCGGCGATGGCCTTGATTCACGCGTTCTTGGTCGTGACGCTGCGCGCGAACCAGATCGTCTCGGGACTCGCGCTGACGATCTTCGCCGGCGCCGGCGGACTCTCGTCGTACCTCGGGAACGACCTGAACCTTTCCGGCGCGCCCGCGCGGCACCAGTTCACGGAGCCGCTCCCGAACAGCCTTCAGAACCTGAAGATCGTCGGGCCGATCCTCTTCGGGCAGTCGGTCCTCGTCTACGCGTCGTGGCTCTTCGTGGCGCTCGTGGCGGTCTATCTGCGCTGGACGCGCGCCGGCCTGAACGCGCGCGCGGTGGGCGAGTCGCCGGCCGCCGCGGACGCGATGGGGATCGACGTCGTCCGCTACCGGTACCTGCACACGATCGCGGGCGGGGCGCTCGCGGGAATCGGAGGCGCGACGTTCAGCCTCTGGCTGACGCCCCAGTGGGTCGACGGGCTGACCGAGGGCGCGGGCTGGATCGCGATCGCCCTCGTCATCTTCGCGTTCTGGCGCCCGACCTTCTGCCTCGTCGGCGCGTACTTCTTCGGCGCGCTGACCGCGCTGCCGTTCGCGCTCCAGGCCCACAACGTCCACATCTCGGGCGACCTCATCCAGACGATTCCGTACGCGGCGACCGTGGTCGTGCTCGTGCTCGTCTCGTCGGCCGTAGCGCGCCGCCGACTCGGAGCGCCGGCGGCGCTCGGCCGGCCGTACGTCCGCGAGGAGCGCTAGAGCTCGCTTTACGCAGTGCTGCTTGGTTCGAGACGTCGCTCGAGCTCTGCGGCTCGCAATGCGAGTGTCGTTAGCTCGGCGCGGCTACTGCGTGACCTGAGCCCAGCTCCAATCGCACCCGCGATAAGAGCAATCGTCGTGGGTACCGCGATGGCCACGGACACCGGCAGCCCGCCGTTTTCATGAGCAATCGCATGCGCGACTGCGACGACGCCGATCAGGCCCGCCGATGCAAGTGCAGCAGAGATCCAGGCAAGCGACCGAACTCCTTGCCTAACCGCGTGATAGCGGGCTCGTGCCGCATCGAGCTCGAACATGTCCCAGCGGCTTTCGATGAATTGCGACCCTTCGTTGATCTCCCGGATCAGCCGAGCAGCCTCCATGGAAAGGTCCACATCCTCAGTGCGCTCAGGCATCACCAGACGCGCCTCCCGCTCGAAGAGCCTCCTCGAGCACGTATGTCCTTCTTTCCAGCGTCCCCAGCCGACTGACCACAAAGCTTAAGAGATTCGCCACGTTCGCGAGCTCTCGGCCGAGCCGCTGATCGACGGATTCGAGTCGTTGGAGCCGATCTCGCACGTCGGCGCCGTCAGAACCCGCATACCCAACGCTAAACGGTTGCAGACCGACCTGAGACGGCGGCACACCCTTGACGATCACCCAATGTATCGTGCCGATCACGGCGATCGCGATGAAGAAGGAGCCGAGACCGATGCCGACGCGCGCGATCCACTCTGTCTGCCACGCTGTCTTCGCCAGGTCGGGAGGTACCGTCACGAGCGAAGCGAGGACGGCGGCGCCGACTAACGCGGTCGCTGCCGCAACCCGGTGCCACGATCGCTCGATGAACTTCAGCAACGAAGGTCAGCGTAGACCGCCCTATGGGCGGAACACGTAACGATTAAGTAACTTCGCGGAACGAAATCGGCTGCGCGCCCTCCCAAAGCGTGCGGCGGCCGAGCTCTCGTAGCTGCTCGACGCCCTCCACGAGGGTCGCGAAGTGGTTCGCCGCCAGCTGGCCGGCCTTGCTCGCGAAGTTGCAATAGCCGTACGGGAAGAGGAGCTCGGTCTCGCTGACGCCGCCGGGATAGAGCGCGAGCTCGCCCGGGTGCGGATACGAGGTCGCGTTCTCGGGGCCGATGCCGAGGTCGCGATCGCCCCACGGGATCCAGTTCGACTCGCCGCTCCAGCGGCAGTGGATGATCCGGTCGTCGAACGGCAGGATCGCGCGGAACGCGGCGACCGTAGCCGGCGCGAGCTCATCCTCGAAGCGCGCGATGAAGCGCATCCCGGCCGCGGTGATCTCGAGCACTAGCGGGAGCGTAACCAGCGGGCCAGCAGGTCGCGCTCGGCCTGCGTCATGTGCGTGACGTTCCCGAGCGGCATCGCCTTGAGCACGACCGCCTGCCGCTCGATCGCGCTCGCCTGCGCCTCGATCTCCGTGCGCGTGTCGAGCCGAACGCCCTTCGGCGCCGAAGCGAATCCCGGCTGCGTCGGCTGAGCGGAGTGGCACGGCACGCAGCGCGCTCGGATGACGGTGTTCGCCTGTGCGAACGAGGCCGGCGGGCCGCTGACGGACGGCGCGCTCGCAGGTCGGACGAGGACCGCCACACCGGCCAGTCCGGCCAGAGCCACCGGCGGCACCCACAGCGCCGTGCGGCCCGCGTGCCGGAGGTTGAAGAAGTGCCGCACGAGGCCGCCGATGGCCATGATCGCGACGAGCGCGATCCAGGCGTGCGCGTGCTCGTAGACGAACGTGAAGTGGTTCGAGAGCATCGCGAAGACGACCGGCAGCGTCAGGTAGTTGTTGTGCACGGAGCGCTGCTTGCCGCGCAGGTTCCAGCGCGGATCGGGCACGCGGCCGGCCTGCTTCGCCCGGACAAGCTCCCAGTGCGCCGGGATGATCACGAAGAAGACGTTGCCGACCATCATCGTCCCGATCATCGCGCCCACCTCGAGAAACGCAGCTCGCGGCGCGAGCAGTTGGGACATGACCCACGCGGACAGCACCACGAACCCGAAGACGGCGGCCGCGAGCACGCGCTCGTCGCCGCCGAGCAGCCGGCACAAAACGTCGTAGACGAGCCACGCGAGCACGAGCCCGCCCGCGCTAACGAGGATCGCCTCCCAGCTGGCGAGATCAGCGACGCTCGGGTCGACGAGGTACGACGACGCGTGGACGTAGTAGAGGACGACGAGGAGCGCGAAGCCCGAGAGCCAGGTCGTGTACGCCTCCCACTTGAACCAGTGCAGCGGCTCGGGCAGCGTGCGCGGCGCGACCCGGAACTTCTCGATCCGGTAGAAGCCGCCGCCGTGGATCTCCCACGTCTCGCCGCCGATGCCGCGGTCGGCGTCGCGCGGGTCGCGCGGCGGCTCGAGGTGGTTGTCGAGCGCGACGAAGTAGAACGAGGTGCCGATCCAGACGATCGCCGCGACGGCGTGCAGCCAGCGGAAGAGCAGGTCGCCCCAGTCCCAGACGTACGGGTCGACGGCGAGGAAGCTCATCCGCGCCGCCAGCGGTCCTCTGCGATCCGGACGAGCTCCTCGAGTCCCGTCTCGAGCTCCTCCTCGCGTGTCCGTTGCAGCCGCTCCTGGAGCACTGGGAGCAGCTCGGCTCGCGACCGTCGGTTCACGAAGACGACGAAGCGGAAGCCGTACTTCTCCTCGTAGACCTGGTTCAGGTACGAAAGCTCGGCCAGGATCGCCGGGTCCTCCCCGCGCTGCTCGGGCGACGGCTCGCCGATCCGCGGGTGAGCGGCGAGCGCGGCGACCCTGTCCTCCTCGGGCAGCTCAGCGATCACGTCGCGAGCAGCGCCGAGCGGATCCTCGCGCTCGGCGAGCAGCTCGACGAGCCGCGTCCGCGCGCTGAAGAGCTCCGTCAGCTCCTCTACGGTCAGCTGCCGCGGTAGGTCGCGCACGCGTAGGAGGAGAGAAGCAGCGGGACGTGGTAGTGGCCGTCGCCGAGCTCGAGCTCGAGCTCGACGCGGCGGAAGAACGGCGAGGGCGGGTGAAAAACCAGGCGGTATGCGCCGGGCTCGCCCTCGGCGAGCTCGCGGATGCGGCCGTCGTCGTCAGTCTCGCCGGAGCCGACGAGCTCGTCGCCTCGGTAGAGCTCGACGCGCACGCCCGCCGCGGGCCGGCCGCGCTCCGTGTCGAGGACGTGCGTCGAGATCGTCATTCGGCGCTCAGGGGGACGAGCTCGAAGCGGTCGACGTCCACGAGTCCGCGGTCGGTGATCTTCAGGCTCGGGATCACGGACAGCGCCAGGAAGGACAACGTCAGGAACGGCGTCGCGCCCGACCAGCCGAGCTCGCGCGCGGCGTCGTTGCAGGCCAGGCTCTTCTCGATCACCTCCGCGAGTGGCGCGTCGGCGAGCAGCCCGGCGACCGGAAGCGGCAGCTCGGCTCGAACGACGCCGCGCTCGACGACCGCGATCCCGCCGCCGAGCTCGGCGAGCCGCCGCACCGCGCGCACCATGTCGCTGTCGTGGACGCCGACCACGACGATGTTGTGCGCGTCGTGGGCGACGGTCGAGGCGAGCGCGCCGCGCTGGAGGCCCGAACCGCGGACGAAGCCGAGCCCGACGCGACCGGTGCCGAGGTGGCGCTCGATCACCGCGATCTTCGCCAGGTCGCGGGTCGGGTCCGCGACCGCCTCGTCGCCGGCAACCGTCGGCTCGTCCGTCAAGTGCTCCGTCACGACCTGGTCGGCTACGAGCCCGATCACGCGCGCCTTCCCGCCGTTCCACTGAATCCGAAAGTCGGTCTCCGTCAGCGGCTGAACGCGCACGGAGTGCTTGACCCACTCGGGCACGTCCGGATGGGGAATCTCCGTGACGGGCCTCCCGAGCTTGAGCGTGACCTCGGGCTCGAAGCGTTCGAGGTCCGGCAGGACGAGCAAGTCGGCCTGGTGGCCGGGCGCGACCGCGCCGAGGTGCCAGAGCCGGTGCCACGTCGCCGGGTTGTGCGTCGCGAGCACGACCGCGTCCTCGGGAGCGATCCCGGCCGCGACCGCCTCGCGCACCATGCCGTTGATGTGCCCGTTCTCGGCGATGTCCTCGGGATCGCGATCGTCGGTGCAGAACGCGATCTGGCTCGTCCCGAACTCCTCGACCAGCGGGAGGAGCGCGTGCAGGTTCCGCGCCATCGACGCCTCGCGAATCAGGAGCCACATGCCGGCGCGCAGCCGCTCGCGGCCCTCCTCGACCGTCAGCGCCTCGTGATCGGAGCGGATCCCGGCCGCCGCGTACGCGTTCAGCGCCTTCCCGAGCACGCCGGGTGCGTGGCCGTCGACCTGGACGCCGCGCGCGAGCGCGAGCTTCTCGAGCTCGGTCGCGTCGCCGCCGATGACGCCGGGGAAGTTCATCATCTCGGCGAGCCCGAGCACGCGGCGCCGGCGCAGCAGGCTCTCGAGGTCGCCAGCGCGGAGCGGCCTGCGCGGCGACTCGAACTGCGAGGCCGGGATGCACGACGACGCCATGAAGAAGTAGTCGAGCGGCAGGCCGTCGCACGCGTCGAGCAGCCAGTGGACGCCGTCCGTCCCGAGCACGTTGGCGAGCTCGTGCGGGTCGAGGACGACCGCTGTCGTGCCGAGCGGCAGGACGAGGCGGGCGAACTCGTCGGGGAGCAGCTTCGTCGACTCGAGGTGCATGTGCGAGTCGACGAACCCGGGCACGACGAAGCGGCCGGACGCGTCGAGCACCTCGCGCCCCTCGTAGTCGCCGAGGCCGGCGATCCAGCCGTCGGCGATCGCGACGTCGGCCTCGAGCCACTCGCGCGTGAACACCGAGAGGACCCGGCCGCCGCGCACGACGAGATCGGCGGGCTCGTCGCCGCGGGCGACAGCCAAGCGTCGGGCGAGATCGACGGCCATGAAGGAGATCCTCTCGGCAGCGCAGTACGCTTTGCAACCGTTGGACGTGCTCAGCCCCCGCACGCTCGCCGAAGCGCTCCGCCTGAAGGCCGAGCGTCCCGACTGCCTTCCGATCCAGGGAGGCACCGACGTGATGGTCGAGCTCAACTTCGACCGGCGCCGGCCGGAGGCGCTTCTGAACCTCAACGACGTGGCGGAGCTGCGCGGTTGGACGCGCGAGAACGGGACGATTCGGCTCGGCGCAGGCCTCACGTATGCGGAGGCGATGGAGCCCGAGCTCGCCGAGGCGCTGCCGGCGCTCGCCGAGGCGTCGCGCACCGTCGGGGGACCGCAGATCCGGAACCGCGGCACGATCGGCGGCAACCTCGGGACGGCCTCGCCGGCCGGCGACGCGCTGCCGCCGCTCCTCGTCCGGGACGGGATCGTCGAGCTCGCGAGCGTCCGGGGCGCCCGCGAGCTGCCGCTGACGGAGTTCCTCGTCGGCCCGAAGCGGAGCGCGCTCGCCGCCGACGAGCTGATCATCGCCGTGGCCGTCCGGCCAGGCGACGGCCGCGAGACGTTCATGAAGATCGGTCCGAGGAACGCGATGGTGATC
>DASUZD010000158.1:0-10862 GCA_036377055.1 Gaiellaceae bacterium
CGTCGACGTGCTCGGCGTCCGGTTCCGGGATCTCGAGCTTCGCTAACTCGGTCGGGTCGCCGCCGATGACGCCCGGGAAGTTCATCATCTCGGCGAGCCCGAGCACCCGTCGCCGGCGCAGCAGGCTCTCGAGGTCGCCCGCGCGGAGCGGCCTGCGCGGCGACTCGAACTGGGAGGCCGGGATGCACGACGACGCCATGAAGAAGTAGTCGAGCGGCAGGCCGTCGCACGCGTCGAGGAGCCAGTGGACGCCGTCCGTCCCGAGCACGTTGGCGAGCTCGTGCGGATCGAGCACGACCGCGGTCGTGCCGAGCGGGAGGACGAGGCGCGCGAACTCGTCGGGGAGGAGCTTCGTCGATTCGAGGTGCATGTGCGAGTCGACGAACCCGGGCACGACGAAGCGGCCGGACGCGTCGAGCACTTCGCGGCCGTCGTAGTCGCCGAGGCCGGCGATCCAGCCGTCCGCGATCGCGACGTCGGCCTCGAGCCACTCGCGCGTGAAGACCGAGAGGACGCGGCCGCCGCGCACGACGAGATCGGCGGGCTCGTCGCCGCGGGCGACAGCCAAGCGTCGGGCGAGATCGACGGCCATCGAAGGAGATCCTCTCGGCAGCGCAGTACGCTTTGCAACCGTTGGACGTGCTCAGCCCCCGCACGCTCGCCGAAGCGCTCCGCCTGAAGGCCGAGCGACCCGACTGCCTCCCGATCCAGGGAGGCACCGACGTGATGGTCGAGCTCAACTTCGACCGGCAGCGGCCGGAGGCGCTTCTGAACCTCAACGAAGTGGCCGAGCTCCGCGGTTGGTCGCGCAGGAACGGGACGATCCGGCTCGGCGCGGGGCTTACCTACGCGGAGGCGATGGAGTCCGAGCTCGCCGAGGCGCTGCCCGCGCTCGCCGAGGCGTCGCGCACCGTGGGCGGCCCGCAGATCCGGAACCGCGGCACGATCGGCGGCAACCTCGGGACGGCCTCGCCGGCGGGCGACGCGCTGCCGCCGCTGCTCGTCCGCGACGGGATCGTCGAGCTCGCGAGCGTCCGAGGCACCCGAGAGCTGCCGCTGACGGAGTTCCTCGTCGGCCCGAAGCGGAGCGCGCTCGCCGCCGACGAGCTGATCCTCGCCGTCGCGGTGCGGCCAGGCGACGGCCGCGAGACGTTCATGAAGATCGGTCCGCGGAACGCGATGGTGATCTCGGTCGTCTCGCTCGCGCTGGCGGTGGACGGGGACGAGATTCGGGCGTCGTTCGGGTCGGCGGGGCCTGTCCCCGGGCTCGTCTCGGCGCCGCTCCCCGACCGGAACGACCTGCCCGAGCGCGTCGCCGCCGCCGCGAGCCCGATCGACGACGTGCGGGGCACGGCCGCCTACCGCCGCCATGCGCTCCGCGTCCTCACGCTGCGCGCCCTCGACCGGTGCCTCGCCGCGTGAGGATCTCGCTCACCGTCAACGGCGACGCGCACGAGGCCGACGTCTGGGAGGGCGAGAGCCTGCTCTTCGTGCTCCGCGAGCGCCTCGGCTTCCCCGGCTCGAAGAACGCGTGCGAGCAGGGCGAGTGCGGCTCGTGCTCGGTCCTCCTCGACGGCAGCCTCGTCTGCGCCTGCCTCGTCCTCGCGGCACAGGCCGACGGGCACGAGGTGCAGACCGTCGAGGGGCTGGCGCAAGACGGCGAGCTGCACCGTGTGCAGCAGGCATTCGTCGATGCGGGCGCGGTCCAGTGCGGCTTTTGCACACCGGGCTTCGTCGTCGCCGCGGCCGACCTGCTCGCGCGGAACCCCGACCCGAACGACGACGAGCTCCGCGAAGCGCTCTCCGGCAACCTCTGCCGCTGCACGGGCTACGCGAAGATCTTCGACGCCGTCCGCATCGCGGCGGGGCGATGAAGATCCTGTTCGTCTGCGCCGGGAACATCTGTCGGAGCCCGTTCGCGGAGGCGCTCGCGCGACGCCTTGCGAGCGAGCGAGGGCTGGACGTCGAGTTCGAGAGCGCCGGCGAGATCGCGCTCGAGGGCGATCGGTGCCCGCGCGACGCCGTCGCCGCGGCGAGGCGGCACGGCATCGATCTCACGACCCACCGCGCGCGCCGTTTGCGGGCGGAGCACAAGGCGGCGGTTGACGAGGTCGTCCCGCTCTTCGACGTCCCGGACCCGATCGGCCGCGGCCCCGATGCCTATCGCGACGCGTACGAAGTGCTCCGCGAGCGGATCGACGAGCTGCTCGACCGCGTGGGCGGAGGCAGATGACGGCTCCGGTCGAGAAGCTCCAGCTCGGCAGGATCGGCGAGACCGTCGCCCGGGCCGACGCGATCCCGAAGGTTGCGGGCGAGTTCGCCTACTCGAGCGACCTCAACGCGGCGGGGATGCTCTGGGGTCACACCGTCCGCAGCCCGCACGCGCATGCGCGCATCGCCGCGATCGACGTGAGCGAGGCGGTCGGCATGCCCGGCGTGCACGCCGTCCTCAGGCACGAGGACGTCCCTGGCGCGCCGAGGTACGGCCTCGAGTTTCCCGACCAGCCGGTGCTGGCGAGCGACCGCGTGCGCTACTTCGGCGAGCCGGTCGCGCTCGTCGCGGCCGAGCATCCGGAGCAGGCGCGCCGGGCGGCCGCGAAGGTGCGCGTCGAGTACGAGCCGCTCGAGCCGGTGGTCGATCCAGAGCGCGCGACCGAGCAGGAGCCGCTGCACCCCGACCGGCCGACCGCCGGCCACGGCTACCGCGACGACCCGCGCCCGAACGTCGTCCGCTCGCTCGTGATCCGCCACGGCGACCCGGACACCGAGGGAGAGGTCTCCGTCTCAGGCGTCTACGAGGTCGGGATTCAGGACCAGGCCTTCCTCGGGCCGGAGTCGGGGCTGGCCGTCCCCGACGGCGAGGGCGGCGTCGACATCTACGTCGCGACGCAGTGGCTGCACGTCGACCGCGACCAGATCGCTCCGTGCCTAGGGCTCGAGCCGGAGCGCGTGCGGATCCACCTCGCCGGCGTGGGCGGCGCGTTCGGCGGGCGCGAGGACCTCTCGATGCAGATCCACGGCGCGCTCCTCGCCCTGCACACGAACCGGCCGGTGAAGATCGTCTACTCGCGCGAGGAGTCGTTCTTCGGCCACGTCCACCGCCACCCCGCGAAGATCTGGGCCGAGCACCGGGCGACGCGCGAGGGGAAGCTCGTCTGCATCCGGATGCGGATCCTGCTCGACGGCGGCGCCTACGCCTCGAGCTCCACGGCCGTCACGTCGAATGCGGCCTCGTTTGCCTGCGGCCCGTACTCGGTGGAGAACGCGCTCGTCGACTGCACGTGCGTGTACACGAACAACCCGCCGTGCGGCGCGATGCGCGGCTTCGGCGCCGTCCAGGTGTGCTTCGCGCACGAGGCGCAGATGGACAGGCTCGCCGCCGAGCTCGGGATCGACCCGATCGAGCTCCGCCTCCTGAACGCGCTGAAGCCGGGCGACACGCTGCCGACGGGCCAGCGCATCACCGGCACGCTGCCGGTCGCCGACGTGATCCGCCGTGCAGCCGCGCTGCCGGTGCCCGAGCCGGAGGAGCTGCCGCGCGACCCGCTCAGGCTCCCGGGTGGCTCCGGCAACACGACGCGCGGACAAGGCGTGCAGCGCGGAGTCGGCTTCGCGGTCGGGTTCAAGAACCTTTGCTACTCGGAGGGCTTCGACGACTTCTGCACGGCGCGCGTCCGGCTGCTCGAGAACGGCGCCGCCGAGGTCCACTGCGCCGCCGCCGAGGTCGGGCAGGGCGTGAACGGCGTCATCCTCCAGGTCGCGCGCGAGGAGCTCGGCACCGACGACGTCGCCCTCGCGCCCGGCACGACGGCGGAGGTCGGCTCGGCGGGCTCCGCGTCCGCGTCGAGGATGACGTGGATGGCCGCCGGCGCGGTGCGGACGGCGTGCCGGGCGGCGCTCGAGGAGCGCGAGCGGCGCGGCGGCGGCGAGGTCGACGTGGAGCGGATCTACCGCCACCCGAGGACGACGCCGCTCGATCCGGAGACCGGCCAGATCACCGGCGAGCGCGCCCACGTCGCCTACGCATGCGCCGCGATGCGCGTCGTCGCCGAGGTCGACGTCGACCTGGGGCTGACGCGCGTCGTCTGGATCGGGACCGCTCAGGACGTCGGCCGCGCGCTGAACCCGCAGGCCGTCGAGGGCCAGATCGAGGGCGGCGCCGCGCAGGGGCTCGGGCTCGCGCTGATGGAGGAGATCCAGACGCGCGACGGCCTGATCACGAACGCGAGCTTCACCGACTACCTCATCCCGACCACGCTGGACATGCCCCCGGTGGACTCCGAGCTCGTGGAAGACCCCGAGCCGGACGCGCCCTACGGCGCGAAGGGCGTCGGCGAGCCGCCGACCGTCGTCTCGACCGCGGCGATCGTCTCGGCGCTCCGCGCTGCGACCGGGCAACCCCTCTCGCGCGTTCCTGTCCGCGTCGACGACATCGTCGGGCTCTGAAGGCTTGACTCGGGTTAGCCCGTGTGGGACGCTCGCTGCGGTAGAGCATTCGTAGCCAGAGGCTCGGGGAGGGCAGCTTGACTCGGGGCGGTAACGGCGGCGAGGGATTCGGGCCGCCGGACGAGCATCTTCGCGAGGAGCTGCGGCGCCAGTTCGGCGAAGTGCCGCCCGAGAGCCCTTCGGAGCCGCCCGAGAAGCCGCGGGAAGACGAGGAGGCCGAGGAGCCCCCCAAGGAGGGGGACGCAGAGTGACGCAGTGACGCAGACCGTCCCGGCGTACTAGAGGAAGGAGCCGCCATGCCGCGTGGGCCGGACGACGCCGCGATCGAGGCACAGTTCGCGGGCGAGCAAGTCACGACGGTCGAGCCGGAGGGAGAGCCGCCGCCGCGGCCCGAGGGCGGCAAGCCGCTCCTCCGCCTGCTGGAGCTCCTGGGGAGCATTGGATATGCGGACGCCGCGGCGGAAGCGATCGACCTCGCGGTCGGACCCGAGTCGCGGGACGAGTATCGGGCGCGACTGGAGGCGTACGCCGCGCTACCTCCGGCTGCGCTCGCGGACGGGGGCGGAGGAGGCTCCTCGTCCGGCGCGAAGGCGCGGAAGAGCGCGGACGAGGGTGCAGTCGCGACCAGCGCCGAGGACCTCGCGCAGGCGCATCTCGACGCGGCGGAGCAGCTCGGGCCGCCCACGCCGACGGGGCCGCAGTGGCAGTCGCTCGGGCCGTGGACGATCCCGAACGGGCAGACGTACGGCGCGAGCCGCGTGAACGTGTCGGGCCGAATCGCGGCGATCGCGGTCGACCCGTCGAATCCGGCGCACGTCCTCGCCGGCGCGGCGAACGGCGGCGTCTGGGAGAGCTTCGACCGCGGCGGGAGCTGGGCGCCTCGCACGGACTACGCCGCGACGCTCACCGTCGGCGCGATCGCCTTCGACCGCACGAACCCGCGCACCGTCTACTGCGGCCTCGGCGAAGGCAACTGGTGGTTCTTCCTCGGCGCGGGCATCCTCCGCTCGAGCGACGGAGGCGCGAGCTGGTCGACGCTCTGCACCGCGCCGTTCGTCGGACAGGGCTTCTACGACCTGGCCGTCGATCCCTCGGACGGGACCCGCCTGTACGCAGCGACGACGGGCGGCCTCTACGTCTCGAGCGACGGCGGAGTCACGTGGACGCAGCGCCGCGCGGTGCGGACGTACTCGATCCAGATCACACCGCCCGGCGGCGGGGGCGCCGAGGTCCTCGCCGCCTGCGCGGACGGCCTCTGGCGTTCGATGAACCGCGGCAACAACTGGAACACCGTCGCCCTTCCGGGCGCGCCCGCCAACGGCTTCAACCGGATCGCGGTCGCGATCGCGCCGTCCGACCCGACGGTCGCGTACGCGTGGGCCGCGGGCCAGAACCCGGCCACGCCGTACCTGTGGCGCCGCGCCGGCGGGAACTGGACGCTCCAGCCAACCGTGCCGGGCGTCAACACGAACCAGTCCTGGTACGACTGGTTCGTCGGCGTCTCGCCCGACAATGCGAACCAGGTCTACTGCGGCGCGATCAGCGTCCACCGCGGAGACCTCGCGGGCACGACGTGGACGTGGCGGGACATCGCGTCGAAGCCGTCTGGCGACTCGATCCACCCCGACTCGCACGCGATCGCTTTCGAGCCGGGCAACGCGAACACGATCTACGTCGGGAACGACGGCGGGCTCTTCCGGTCGCCCGACCGCGGGATCACGTGGCAGCACTGCAACAACGGGCTCGTGATCACCGAGTTCGAGTACATCGCCCAGAACTACGGCTCGTCGCGGTGGCTGATCGGCGGGACGCAGGACAACGGCACCGAGCGCTGGACGGGCTCGCAGGTCTGGGACCACGTCGCGGACGGCGACGGCGGCGACTGCGGCGTGAACCGGACGACGCCCTCGACCGTGTTCCACACCTTCTTCGGGATGAGCCCGCAGGTCTCGACGTCGAGCGGCGACCCGCCTTGGGCCAACATCTTTCCGCCGCTCCCACCCGGCGAGGCCCAGCCGTTCTACCCGCCGTTCGAGTGCAGCTCGACGAACGGGGACACGATCGCGATCGGCGGCGCTGCGCTCTACGTGTCCCGCAATAGCGGAGGCGCGTGGACGAGGGTCGCCTTCCCGAGCAACGGCACTGCGGCCGCGCTCTACGTTCCGACCGCCGACGTCGTCTACGTCGGCCTGTTCGACGGCCGCATCCTCCGCACTACGTGGGATGGGGCGTCGTGGGGAGCGCTGACGGCGCTGACGACGCCGCGTGCAGCGGCGGTCAGCGACATCGTGGTCGACCCGAACAACGCCTCCCGGATCTGGGTGACGTACGGCCAGCTCTGGATCGCCGGGACCGGACGCGTGTACCGGTCCGACGACGCGGGCACGACGTGGACGGACTGCACGGCCGGGCTCCCGAACGTGGCGATCAACGCGATCGAGGTCGACCCGTGGAACGGCAACCGCGCCTGGGTCGGCGCGGCGCTCGGCGTCTACGAGACGACGAACGCAGGCGCCAGCTGGGCGCCCTTCGCCGCAAGCCTGCCGAACGCGTGGGTCGGCGACCTCGTCTTCCACCCGCACGCGCGCGTCCTACGCGCCGGGACGCGGAACCGCGGGGTCTGGCAGATCCCGGTCGACGGCTGGATCACGCAGCCGATCTGCGGTCGCCAGTGGTCGGGGACCCTGAGCCCGAACCAAACCCAGCTCTGGTTCACGTGGGGCTGGCCCGCGACGTGGCACGTCTTCTGGACGATCATGCCGACGACGCCGCAGGTCGGCGTGCCGGCGGTCACGTGGAACGTCCAGATGGAACGCGCCAGCGCGGAATACGTGACCTACTGGATCACGGTCCAGAACGTCTCGGGCGCGAACGTGAACTTCGACGGCCGCTTCTGCATCCTCAGCCGCTACTGATCGAGAAAGGAGACCCACGATGTGGACAGGCGTGCAGTGGACCGGGACGATCACCGCGGGACAAAGCCATGACTGGTTCACCTGGGGCTGGCCGGCGTCCTGGCACGTCGTCTGGTACATGATGCCGGTCACGCCGCGGATCGGCTCGCCCGAGCTCGGCTGGAAGGTCACCGTCGAGCGCGCCAGCGACACGTCGGTCACCTACTGGATCACGGTGACGAATCTCGCCGCGATCGACGTCACCTTCGAGGGGCGCTTCGCCGTCCTCGCGTAGCGAAAGGAGGCTCAGATGGAGATCTCGATCAAGATCGACGGCGCCGAGGCCGGGGCGGTCTCGACGTCCTCGGGAGCCGGCGCGACGCCAGAGGCGGCGACGGGCGCCGCTCCGCCGCCGGAGGTCGCAGCGACCGCAGCCGCCACCGGCGCGTCCAACGCTGGACAGGCGCGCATCCCGCAGGGGATGATCCCGGGGGCGTCCGCTCCGAGCGCGGCGCCCAGCGTCGGGTCGGGCGGCGGCACCGGCACGTCCGCAGGCGCCGCTCCTGGCTTCACGCAGGATGCCCCGCAGGTCGTCGTGGAGGAGGGAGGGCAGTGAAGATGACACCGCGAATCCGGTTCTGGGCCGAGGCGGGAACGGCGGCGCTCAGCGGCTTCCTGTGCGTGCTGACGCTCGTCTGGCGCGACTGGCTCGAGGCGATCGTCCGGGTGAGCCCGGACAACCACGACGGGTCCGTCGAGTGGCTGATCGTCGCAGCGCTGCTCGCGGTCGCGGCCGCGGCCGGCGTGGCCGCGCGCAGCGAGTGGCGACGCCACGCGCTCAGGGCGTAGCCGAATCCGCGGATCCCGCGGTCGCGGCCTGAGCGACCGCCGTCCCGGCGTGCCTGAAGGCGCGCCGCTGCCGCTCGAGATCTGGCTCGTCTGGCTCCTGTTCGTCCTCGACGCCGTCGCGATCCTCGTCACGTACTCGCGGATGCCGGCGCGCGAGCTCTACCACGTCTCGCACAGCGGGCTCGCGGGCGGGCTGAGCCGCGTGCTCGTCTTCTCGAACTACTCGACGGCGCTCGTGGCGATCGCCGTGCTCGCTGTCGTCGCCGACCGGCGCGCGGAGGCGGTCGTGGCCCTCGTGGGTGTCGTGCTGTGCGCGGGCGTCTTCTGGCCCGGCGTCGTCGACCAGGCGAATCTCGACGCGAAGCCGGCGAACGCGCTGGCCGGAGTTGGAGTGCTCATCGCGCTCGTGCTCTCACTGCTGAGGGTGGGCCGGCCGCGGTGGGCGGAGGGGCAGAGCGGCGATCGCGCGCGTGTGGTCGTCGCTGCGGCTGCGATTGCGTTCGGCCTTCCGTGGATCGCCGCTGAGCTCGGCTTCTTCCTCGACGGCGTGCCACTGTTGGGCTGGTTGTTCGAGACCGGCAAGCACCTCCCCACGACTGCCGCTCCGCCGGCCGTGCACCACGGCCACCACCACGGCATGGATGGCGTGCTGCTGCTCGTCAGCGCGGTGCTGATCTCACGGGTGGCGCCGTCCGTTCGGCGAGGGTGGCTCCGTTCAGCGCTCGGCGCGTACCTCGCGCTGATGGCCTGCTACGGGACAGCAAACCTCGCGAACGACTTCTGGGGTGAGCAGGTCTGGAAGCGAGGCTGGACGAGCTGGCGGATCCCTGGCGTGCTGCGCCCGTCGCTGAGTGTGGCGTGGGGCGTGATCGTGCTCGGGACGGTGGCGCTCTATGCGCTCGCGGTCTGGTGGAACGGGCGGAGGGTCGAGGCCGCGCCGGCGAGCGCCCAGACGCAGTAGGCGACCCACGGATCGCCGATCACGTCGGTCTGGACCGCGAGGGCGAGGATCGCGGCGAAGGCTGCGGAGACGCACGCGCGCCAGCGGTCGTCGAAGCCGCCTCGCGTGAGGCGCGCCAGCAGCGCGAAGTTCCATGCGAGCCAGAGAAGCGCACCGGCGACGCCGAGCTCGACGCCCAGCTCCGTGTAGTTGGACTCGCCCGCCTTCAGCGCGGTGTTCGTGCGGGAGGCGGTCTGGCCGACGTTGCCGAGCCCGTATCCCTGCGGGTGGTGCGTCATGGTGCGGACACCGTCCTTCAGGCTCCGCCAGTGCTCGCGGAGCGACGGCTCGTTCGGGCTCACCGCGGTGAACGAGGTCGGGCCGCTCGCGATCCGGTGCTGGTAGGCGATGTCGACCTTCGTGAACCGGCCGGTCGGGCCGACCTTGGGGAAGACGTGCGCCCAGGCGACGGCGACGGCGACCACCACGACGGCCACGCCGAGCTCGAGCAGTCGGCGCCTGAGGAGTGCCAGCACGACGAGGCCCGCCGCCAGCGCGACGAGTGACGACCGCGAGAACGTCCAGAGCAGTCCCGCGAACGCCACGGCGCCGAGGACGGCCTTGGCGGCGCGGCGGCGAAGCGCGTCGGCGACGAGCAACGCCACGACGAAGAGGTAACCGCTCGCGAGCGGGCTCAAGAAGCTCGACACGAGCCGCCGGATGAACGGCTTGTCGCCGCCGACGTTGTAGATGAAGTTCTCGGGCAGCCCGTAGACGCCGTCGCCGGGCTCGAGCCTACGGCCGGTCCCGTGGTAGTCGTAGCCGAGATGGCGGTGGAAGTAGTCGATCACGCCGTTCCCGCGCCACCACCCGATCGGAACCGCGTAGACCTCGATCAATCCGCCGGCTGCGACGATCGCGGCTGTGCCGAGAAGCGTCCACGCGAGCCGTTTGAGCTCCCGGAAGTCCAGCCGGAGCGAGCGCCCGAGGAAGTAAGCGCCGACCGGGACGAGGTCGTGCCGAAGCGCGAGCGCAACGGCGTGGCGACCGGCCTCGCCGCCGAGCGACGACTGCGGGATCAGCGCGTAGATCAGGACGAGCGCGCCGAACGCGACCGCGAGCGCATCCGCGAGCGAGGGCCGAAACGGCAGCCGGCGAGCGCGCCAAGCGTCGAGCGCCACGCGAACGAGCGCGACCGCGAGCAGAATCTCCTTCCAGGCCGCGATCGCAGTGAGCGTCGACCCACGAACCCCGACCCCGTAGAGCGCCGCCATGGCCGCGTTGTGCACCGCGAGCCCGACGACGAAGAGGTAGAGCGCGACCACCGGCCGTCGCCAAACGAGCAGGCCCGCGGCCGCGAGGAGCAGCGCGTACACGCAGAGCTCGACGACCTGCACCGGCCTAACCTACTGCCGAGGTGTTAGGTCTTAGCGGACTACGAGGAGACAGGTCCCGGCCGGCAGTCGGGGTCTGACCCCGGTTCTCAGCGAAACGCGCGCGACTGATCCACAGCGCAGCGGCAGGATCGCGGTCTTATGCGCGATCCGGATCCGCAGGTGGGATTCGGGGTCTGACCCCGGTTACGCGCAGAGCACGCGCCGACGTCACACAGCCGGGCGTCTTATTCGGCCGTGACGTAGGCGGCCGTTAGGCCTCCGTCGACGACGAAGGTCGAGCCGGTTACGTAGGACGACTCGTCGCTTGCCAGGAACAGCGCCGCCGCGGCGATCTCT
>DASUZD010000159.1:0-2247 GCA_036377055.1 Gaiellaceae bacterium
TCGGCGGTCGACCGACGGTGGCGAGACCTTCCGTGCGCTCGGCGGGACCACGCTCACGCCGACCGGGGACGTGGACGTAGCCGTCGGGGACGGCGGCGTGGTCTACGCGGCGGCGGTGATCGGGCCTGCGACGGTCGGCACAGCCGTGTCGAGGGACGGCGGCGTGAGCTGGCAGAGCGACGCCTTTGCCGTCTCGGGCCCGCTCGACGACAGGCTTTCGCTGGTGGTCGACCGGGGCGGAAGCGGCTCGAGCGCCGACGACACGGAGTTTCTCGTCGTGCACCACGACGGCGGCGCCTTCCTCTTCTCCTCGCAGACCGGGCTCGGGTACGCGGACGCGGCCGGCACGCGGGCGATCGCGACCGGACGGTGTGGCGCGCTCCTCTTCGACCCCGTTCGGCGGACGCTCTATCTGCCCTGCGCCGCCGGGTCCCAGGTGGCCGTGATCGCGGGGCCGGTGCCGCTCGCCCAGCGTTCGGGGCTCGTCTTCCGGACGTTTCTCGCGCCGCGTTCACCCGGCGGCGGGTCGGTGGCGGCGCTGCTTCCGGCCGCGGCGGTCGACCAGGCAGGCACGCTCTACGCGGTCTGGGCGGACGCGTCCGACCACGACGTGTTCTACGCCGCCTCGCCGAATGGCGGCACCGGCTGGATCGGACCCGTTCGCGTGAACACCGGCGCCGCCCGGTCGAGCGCGCTGCCGGCCGCCGTCGCCGGCGCGCGCGGCGTTCTGGCGGTCGCGTGGCTCGGCGCGGACTCGCCCCGCGGCCCACAGCAGATGCCGGCGTTCGCGACCAATCCCGTCGCCGCCACCGACTATCGCTGGTACGGATATGCGGCTCTGGTCTCCAGGGCCGATACGGGCTCGCCTGCGCTGACGCAGCGGCAGGTGACGAAGAAGCCGATCCACTTCGGGCGCATCGCCGCCGGCGACCGGAGCCTCGGCGAGTACATCGGCCTCGGCGTGAACGAGCACGGCGGCCTCGTCGTGGCCCTTCCGGACACGACCGACCCCACGCACTCGGGTCAGGTCGTTGCGGCCCAGCAGCTCAGCGGGCCGAACGTCCTCGGGAGCGCGATCGTCGAGCCGGTGCCGAAAAATCCCGTCGGCGACGCGTTCGGTGACGCGGCGCCGCCCGCTGCCGACCTCACGGCCGTCGCGCTGAGCCAGCCCAAGCCGACGCTGCTCAGGGCGCAGTTCGTCGTCGCCGGTGCGGCCGCCGAGGCCCCGACCGGGACGGTGTGGCTGGCGCGCTTCCGCGTCCTCTCGACGGGGACGCACGGCGAGCCGGCGTACCGCGTCCTCTACCTGGGCGCCGAGGCAGGCGCTCCGGTCAAGTTCTTCGGCGGCTCGGCGGCGTGCACCGAGAGCGGCTGCACGTATCCGGCCGCGGCGGCCGGGACCGGCTCCGTGAGCGGGCGCACGGTCAGCGTGCAGGTGCCTCTCGAGGGCGGCTTCGGCGCGGGAGTCCACTTCAACGGCGACCTCCTCTACGGCGTCACCGGCGCCACGTTCGGGGGCGGAGCGGATCTCGATTCGACTGCTCCGTTCGACTACAAGCTCGCCGAGCGGATCGGCCGGACTACGACGAAGGGGCGGCACATCGTCGGGTCGGGGACGATCCGCGGCGGCCGCTTCAAGGTCGACGTCTTCCAGCAGAAGACCGGCTCGCTCACCTACGCGGACGCCGGCGCCGGCGTGCGCTTCGCGTCGACGAAGATCCTGAAGGTGCGGATGATCACGCGGAGGCGCGCGCAGATCTCGGGGACCGGCACCCTCGGCGCGAGCGCGTCGACCTACGTCGCGACGATCGCCGACGGCGGCAAGGGGCGCCGGCACGACACGTTCTCGATCGCGCTCGCTGGCAGCTACCGGAAGGGCGGGCCGCTCTCGAGCGGCGGCGTGACGATCCGTTGAGCCCTCGTCACGCCGTCCTGATCGTCAATCCCTTCGCCACGGCGGTCGATGAGCACCGGATCGCGCTGGTCGAGCGCGCGCTCGGGCGAAGCGCCGCCGTGACGACCTTCATGACGGAGCGGCCTGGCCACGCAACCGAGCTCGCGCGCGAGGCGGCCGAGCACGCCGACGCGCTGTTCGTCTACTCCGGCGACGGCGGCTTCAACGAGGCGCTGAACGGGCTCGACGCCGCGCCGCCGCCGCTCGGGTGCATCCCCGGCGGCGGGACGAGCGTGATGCCGCGCGCGCTAGGGCTGCCGCGCGACCCGGTCGAGGCGGCCGAGCAGCTCGCC
>DASUZD010000160.1:0-13156 GCA_036377055.1 Gaiellaceae bacterium
GCACGACATCTACGAAGGCCCGCACAAGGAGCTCGTGAAGCTCTCCTCGCGCGTGCTGAAGGGCCTCACCTACCGGCCGACCGGCGCGATCGTCGCGGCGGCCACGACGTCGCTGCCCGAGACCGTCGGCGGCGAGCGCAACTGGGACTACCGCTTCGCGTGGATCCGCGACTCGAGCCTCACGCTTGAGGCGCTCTACATCGGCACCTGCTCCGACGAGGCGGAGGAGTTCGTCTCCTTCATGACCAGCTCGGCGGGCGGCCGCGCCGGCGAGGGCTCGCTCCAGATCATGTACGGCATCGGCGGCGAGCACGACCTCTCGGAGCGCGAGCTGCCGCACCTGCGCGGCTGGCGCGACTCGGCGCCGGTGCGCGTCGGCAACGGCGCCTGGGATCAGGTCCAGCTCGACGTCTACGGCGAGCTCTTGAACTCGCTCTGGCTTTACCAGGAGGAGCTCGGCGAGCTCCACCCCGAGATCCAGCAGTTCGTCGCCGACCTGGCCGACACCGCCGCCCGGCGCTGGAAGGAGACCGACTCCGGCATGTGGGAGATGCGCGGCGAGCCGCGCCACCATCTCTCGTCGAAGGTGCTCTGCTGGGTCGCTCTCGACCGCGCGGTGGCGCTTGCCCCGCAGCTGGGCGAGTCCGCCAAGGCCGAGGAGTGGGCCGCCGAGCGCGACCGTATCCGCGAGGCGATCCTCGAGCGCGGCTGGAGCGAGGCGCGCGGCGCCTACGCGCAGTCGTTCGAGTCGGACGAGCTGGACGCGGCCGCGCTCCTGATGCCGCTCGTCGGCTTCCTTCCCGGCACGGACGAACGGATGCGCTCGACGATCGACGCAATCGCCTCCGGCTTGACCGAGGACGGGCTCGTGCTCCGCTACCGGAACCAGGAGGGCCTGAACGCGGACGGGCTGACGGGCGAGGAGGGCACGTTCGTGATCTGTTCGTTCTGGCTCGTGTCGGCGCTCGCCGAGGCGGGCGAGGTCGACCGCGCCGAGGCGCTCTTCGACCAGCTCGTCGGCTACGCGAACGACCTCGGCCTGCTCGCGGAGGAGATCGACACCGCGACGGGCGAGCAGCTCGGCAACTTCCCGCAGGCGTTCAGCCACATCGGCCTGATCACGGCCGCCGCCGCGATCGATCGCGCTCGCGCGGCGGGATAGACTCGCGCGACTTTCTAGCCGAAGGAGGCGCCGTGATCGCTCGTGTTGCGAGCTTCGAAGGCGTGAACGTACAGGCGGCCGAGCGGTCGGCGGACTCGGCGGCGGCGATCATCCGCCCGCTCGTCGAGAACCTGTCCGGCTACCGGGGGAGCCTCGACCTGCTGGCGCCGAACGGAACGTTCCTGTCGATCACGCTTTTCGACTCGGAGGAGAACGCGGAGGCCGCGGAGTCGACGTTCGACGAGGAGATGCCGCGGCAACTGGCCGACCTGTACAGGGAGTGGGCCGGAAGGCGGGTCTCCGTGGATCGCTACAAGGTGCTCGCGGACGAACGCCGCTAGCGGCACGTCGCGCGTGCCGGAGGTCCTGCGTGAGCGGAACTTCCGGCTTCTCTTCGCCGCGCGGACGGCGTCGTTCGTCGGCACGAACCTCGCGCCGATCGCGGTCGCGTTCGCCGTCCTGGGCCTGACCGGGTCGGCCACGTACGTCGGGCTCTCGTTCGCCGCGTGGACGCTGGCCCAGATCTCGACGCTGCTGGTCGGCGGGATCGTGGCCGACCGGCTGCCGCGCCGCCAGGTCATGGTCGCCTCGGACACGGCCAACTTCTGCGTGCGCGCCACGATGGGCGCGCTGCTCGTCGCCGGGAGCATGGACGTCTGGTTCCTGATCGCGCTGCAAGCGGTCGGCGGCGCCGCGACCGCCTTCTACTCGCCTGCCTCCACCGGCCTCGTCCCGCAGACGGTTCCTACGCGACTCCTCCAGCAGGCGAATGGGTTCATGTCGATCGCCCGCTACGTCGCGTTCCCGCTCGGCGCCGCTGCGGGCGGAGCGGTCGTTGCGACGATCGGAGCGGGCGAGGCGCTGCTGCTCGACGCGGCGACGTACGGGACGAGCGCGCTCCTCCTGACGCGGCTCCGCCTGCCGGTGCGCGGGCGTTCGGCGGCGGCGCCGAACTTCGTGCGCGAGCTCCGGGAGGGCTGGCACGCCTTCACGGAGCACACGTGGGTCTGGGTGCTGACGCTGTGGATCTCGCTCTACTTCCTCGTCACGTACGCGCCGTTCTTCGTGCTCGGGCCCTACATCGCGCGGGCGTCGCTCGGCGGCGCAGGCGCGTGGGCGGTGATCGTGACCGGGGAAGGGATCGGCGCGCTCGCGGGCGGGCTGGTGGCGTTGCGCTTCCGCCCGAACCGCCCGTGGGTCTTGCTCTGCGGGCTGTTCGCCGGCACGGGCATCCAGAGCGTCCTGCTCGCAGAGCGCGCGCCGGCGGTCGCAATCGGGACGGCCGCTGTGCTCGCAGGCTTCGCGTTCTCGTTCGGCACGGTCGTCTTCGAGACCGGCGTGCAGCAGCGGATCGCGCCGAGCAAGCTCTCGCGCGTCAGCGCGTACAACTGGCTCGGCGCGATGGTCTTCCTCCCGGCGGGCTACGCCGTCGCCGGCCCGATCGCGGACGTCGTCGGCATGTCCAGGCTGCTCTGGATCGGCGCTGGCTGGATCGTCGTCACGACGCTCGCGGTGATGCTCGTACGCGACGTGCGCGACTACCGGACGCGGGAGCCCGCGGCCGAGTCCGCGGCCGTCGCAACGACCTAGTCGCTGAGCACCCGCCGCTCCAGGTTGTCCAGGCAGCCGTTCCAGCCGTGCTCGTGCATCCCGGCGATCTCCTGGCTCGCGAAGCCGCTGTGCGTGACCTGGACCTCCGTGCCGCCGTCGCTCTCGACGAAGTCGACCTCGACGAGGCTGCCCGCGCTACCGGCCATCTCGGCCGGGTTCGACTCCCACGTCCAGGTGTAGGCGAGCCGCTCGGGCGGCCGAACCTCGGCGTACTCGCCGACGACGGCGTGGACCATGCCGCTGTCGGTGTCGCGCATCGCCAGCCGGTAGCTGCCGCCCGGGCGTAGGTCGATGTCCGCCTCGGCGCCTTCCCAGTGAGGCTGCGCCGCCCACCAGCGCCGCAGCAGCTCGGGGTTCGTCCACGCGTCGAAGACACGCTCGCGCGGCGCGTCGAAGCGGCGCGAGAGCCGCAGGACGACGCCTTCCTCGTTACGAATCGCCATCGGATCTCCCTTCCTCTGCCAGGTGCCGCTCGATCGCGTCGAACTTCGACTCCCACAGCGCGCGGTGCGTCTCGAGCCAGCGAGAGGCGTCCTCGAGCGGCCCCGCCTGAAGTCGCAGGCGATGCTGGCGCCCCTCGACGGTGCGGGTGACGACGCCGACCTCCTCCAGCACCTTCAGGTGCTTGGTCACCGCGGGCTTCGAGACCGCGAGCCGTCGCGTCGCCTCGCCGACGGTCGCGGGACCAGCCGCGAGGCGCTCGAGGATCGCACGGCGAACGGGGTGCGCGAGTGCGAGGAAGCTGCGATCGAGCTGCGCCTGATTGTTCACCTAGAGGTGAACTATAACGTCTCGGCCTCCAGTCGGAAGACGTGGCTTCGGAGCAGGATCCCGACCGCCGCGCCGAGGGTCGCGAGCTGCTCGGCCGTCATCACCAGTGCGGCGACTCGCTGGTCGCTCGCCCAGGTGAGGCCGAAGGGGCGGTCGACTCCTGCGTAGTGGTCGTAGAGCGGCGTAGTCGAGAGGAGCGTTTCCGAGAGCGCCATTGAGGCGAGCAGCGCGAGCGCGCCGAACGCGGCTCGGCGGCCGGGGCTCAGGTGGGCGCGGCGAGCTGGGTCGACGATCTGCATCCAGAGCAGGAGCCCGCCGAGGAAGAGGCTCGCGTGCTCGAGCGCGTGGAGCGCCGGGTGCGCGAGCGCCGCGTCGTACGCCTGCGGGACGTGCCACGCGGCGAGGCTCCCGGCCCACGCGGTGAACGCGACCTCCGGCCGGAGCAGAGCCGCGCCGACGCGTCTGAGCGTCCGGCTTCGCATTGCTAGCCGGAGCACTGGCGGCGGAAGCAGGAAGAACGACACGGGCCCGCGCAACCCGAGCACGATCAGCAGCGCCGCGCCGTCGCCGATCAGCAGGTGCTGCGCCATGTGCGCCGAGAGGAGCTGGTCCTCCGCGATCGCGTCGAGTGGCGAGACGACCGCCAAGGCGCCCGCGGCGACCCCCGCGGCGAACAGGAGCGGATGGGCCGATCGCCCGCGCCGCCTCAGTCGCAGCCACGCTTGTGCGTACAGCACGAGCGCAACCGCGGCGGTCGCGAGCACCGCCGGATCGAAGCTCCACTCGTCGCGGATCACGGCGCGCCGAGCAGCCGCTCGGCCTCTTCGCGAGTCATCGCGCCGGTGATGCTACGGGCAGTTCGCGTAGGGCGGCGGTCCGACCTGGAGCGAGCGGTTCTTCAGCGCGAGCCGATAGGTGGCGAGATCGGCGTTCGTCTGCGTGTACGTCGGGTCGGTCGAGCCCCAGTAGTAGTCGGAGGCGGCCGTATGCGTAAGCGTCGCCGACGGGTCGCCTTGCACGCCCTTCCATGCCGCTTCCGTCGCGGGGCCGGTCATGAGCGACGGGTCGATCACCATCCGCTGGGTCTGGAAGAAGCGCGGGCCGCGTACGCAGAGCGTCGGCGCGACATGCCAGGCCCAGTTGACGAAGCATTGCGGGTTGTTCCGCGTCGCCGCGTGGAGCGTGCCGCTGATCCACACCTTCCGCGGGGACAGACCCATGTTGATCATCAGCCGGCACATTTCGTGCGCTCGCGCCCAGCACCCGTTGTCGGGGAACATGAACGGAATACAGAGCGGCGGGACCGTCGTCGGGTCGCACGTCGTCGCGCTCATGGCGGCGAACGCCTGCTGCGCCTGTGCCTGCGAGGTGCAGCGGAACCACCACCACCAGGGCCAGCAGAGCCACCACAGGAACCACTCGATCCACGGCCACGGCCATGGCCTCGGCCGCGGAAGCTTCCGCTCAGGTAAAGGGAGCGGCGGCCCCTCCGGACTTGGCCGATAGGGCCGGACGTCGATGATCTCGTGCGAGTCGGTCTCCGTCAGGATGATCGGGTCGCGGCTGCTCGCCGCCTCGCGCAGCCCCCGCTCGAGATCCTCGAAGTTGGCCGCACCGCGCGGCAGGACGTGCCGAGCGTGCGACGGATCGATCTCGACGCTGAGCCCTTCGTCCGTCGGCGTGATCGTCGCCACGCGCGCGACGTGCGGGATGAGCAGGAGCTGGATTGCCGACGTTTGTGGATCGAGCTCCAGATAAACCGGGCGGCCAAGCTCGCTCAGCCCTTCGAGGATGCTCGCGTAGCCCTCCGAACGTGGGTCCTCGGGGTCCAGACGGACCTGGCGTCCGTCGTCCAGCTCGACCGTCCGCCGCTCCTTGTCGACGCGGATCGAGGTCGAGACGATCGGCGGCATGACCCGCAGTCAACCCTAGCGCTGCGACCGCCGCGAGGCTAGTCCGCTACGTCGGTTCCGGCGACGAGCACGCGCTCGACCTCGAGGCGGTCGTCGAGCACGACCACGTCCGCGGCCGCGCCCGGTTCCAGCGCGCCCAGGTCCTCGCGCCCGGCGATCCGCGCAGGCACCTCGCTCGCGGCCGCGAGCGCAGCTGCGAGCGGAGCCCCGAGCTCGACCAGGTTCCGGACTGCGCCGATCATCGTCACCGTCGAGCCGGCGAGCACGCCGTCGTCGCGTCGCGCGATCCCGTCTCGGACCTCGACGGGGACGCCTCCGATCCGATACCGGCCGTCGCCGATCCCCGCGCCCGCGATCGCGTCGCTCACGAGCGCGACCCGCCCCGGCGCGGCCTGCCACACGAGTCGGGCGGTGTCGTCGGCGAGGTGGACGCCGTCGAGGATCACCTGGACGAGCACCTGGGGGCAGACGAGCGCCGCGCCGGCGAGGCCCGGCTCCCGGGGCTCGAACGGGCGCATCGCGTTGAAGAGGTGCGTGACGGTGCGCGCTCCGCGATCGAAGCCGCGGCGCGCCTCGTCCGCGGTCGCGCTCGAGTGGCCGAAGGCGACGGTTACGCCGCGACTCCGCAGCAGGTCGACGAGCTCCAGCGCGCCGGGCAGCTCGGGGGCGAGCGTGACGTGGGCGACGCGGCCGGCGGCGAGCAGGCGCTCGAGCAGGCCCGCGTCGGGATCGCGGCGCGACTCCGACGGGTGCGTCCCGAGCCGGTCGGCCGCGATGAACGGACCCTCGAGGTGCGCGCCGAGGATCCGCGGCGTTCCCTCGTCGCGCGGCAGCTGGCGCAGCGCCGCCTCGAGCTCGTCCTCCGGCGCGGTGATGAAGGTCGGCTGGAAGGCCGTCACGCCGGTGCGGGCGAGCGCGGAGGCCGCGCGCCGGTAGCCGTCGCCGTCCGCTGAGAGGAAGTCGACGCCGCCGAAGCCGTTCACCTGGAGGTCGACGAAGCCGGGCGCCGCGACGCCGCGCCCGGGCACGCGGTGGTTCAGCCCGACACCGCTGATCCGCCCGTCGGTCAGCTCGACGTCGCCGGGAAGAAGCTCCCCGCGGACGAGCGCCGCCTCGACGCCGAGCCGCACGGCCTCAGCCGGCCACGCCGGCGGGGACCGGCGCTCCGATGGGACGGATGCTCCGGCCGGTCTCCAGGTCGAAGAAGTGGAGCCTGCGCGCGTCGAACGCGAGCTCGACGCGATCGCCCTCGCGAATCCGGGACTCGGCGTCGAAGCGGGCGAGGATGGTCGTCTCTCCCTCGGTGGTCGCGGCCGTGGGCAGCGCGGCCTCGTCGTCGCCGGCGCCTTCGAGCACGTCCTCGACCAGGAGCGGCTGGGCGTTGACGGCCACGTGGACGAGCAGCTCGGCGCCGAGCGCCTCGACGAGCAGGACCTCGCCCTGTAGGCGCCGGTCGCCGTCGTCGCCGTTCACCTCGCGGACGTGCTCGGGCCTGACCCCGAGGCCGATCGTCCGGCCGACGAACCGCTCGAGCTCCGGCCGGAGACCCACCTCGAGCTCCGAGCGGCCGAGCCGGCAGAGGAGACCGCTCGGCGAGCGCTCGAGCCGCGCCTCGAGCAGGTTCATCGGCGGCGAGCCGACGAAGCTCGCGACGAACAGGTTCGCGGGCGATTCGTACACGCGCTGGGGCGCGTCGGTCTGCTGGAGGATGCCGCGGCGCATGACGGCGACGCGGTCGGCCATCGTCATCGCCTCGACCTGATCGTGGGTGACGTAGAGCGTCGTCACCTTGAGCCGCCGCTGGATCCGTGCGATCTCGGCGCGCATCTGGACGCGGAGCTTCGCGTCGAGGTTCGACAGCGGCTCGTCCATCAGGAAAGCACGCGGCTCGCGCACGATCGCCCGCCCCATCGCGACGCGCTGGCGCTGGCCGCCCGAGAGCTGCGCCGGCCGGCGGTCGAGGTGCTCTGTCAGGCCGAGGATCTTCGCGATCTCTTCGACGCGCCGGTGCTGGTCGGCCTTCGTGACCTTCCGCATCCGCAGGCCGAACGCGATGTTCTGGCGAACGCTCATGTGCGGGTAGAGCGCGTAGCTCTGGAAGACCATCGCCACGTCGCGCTCGCGCGGCGCGAGGTCGTTGACGACGCGGTCGCCGATCCGGATCTCGCCGTCCGAGATCTCCTCCAGTCCCGCGACCATGCGGAGCGCTGTCGTCTTCCCGCACCCGGAGGGCCCGACGAGTACGACGAACTCGCCCTCGGCGATCTCGAGGTCGAGCTCCTGGACGGCCAGGGTCCCGTCGCCGTAGACCTTGCTCACCTTGTCGAAGTGGATCGACGCCACGGCTAGCCCCTCACCGCTCCGGCCGTCAGACCGAAGGCCACGCGCTTCTGCACGAGCAGGAAGAACGCGACCACCGGCAGAGCCGTCAGCGTCGCGCCGGCCATCAGCGGGCCCCACTCGGTGCCGCGCAGCGTCGTGAACTTCGCGAGCCAAACGGTCAGCGTCTGCTTGTCGGAGCTCTGGAGGAACACGTACGCGACCAGGAACTCGTTCCACGCCTGGATGAACGCGAAGATCGACGTCGCGACGAGCCCCGGCGCGACGAGCGGCAGGAGGACCCGCACGAACGCGCCGAACCGTGTCGTCCCGTCGACCATCGCAGCCTCCTCCAGCTCGCGCGGGACGCCGAGCATGAAGCCGCGCAGCGTCCAGACCGTGAACGGGAGCACGAAGACCAGGTAGATCACGATGACGCCGCTCAGCTTGTTCACCTGGTGTGCGCGGCTCAAGAGGAGGTAGAGCGGGATCACGAGCGCGTTCAGCGGCACCATCTGCACGCCGATGATCAGCACGATGAACGCCTTGCGCCCATAGAAGTTGAACTTCGCCAGCGCGAGCGCGGCGAGGAAGGCGAGCGCAAGCGAGAGCAGGACGACGGTGCCGACGATGATCAGCGAGTTCTTGACGTCGCTCCAGAAATAGGCCCGGTGGATAGCGTCGTGGAAGTTCGACAGCGTCGGGTGCCGCGGGAACCATTGCGGCGTGTAGGCGAGGGTGTCGCGGCCGGGCTTGAACGCCGTCGACACCATCCAGTAGATCGGGAAGAGCATCACAGCGAAGACGAGCAGGGCGAGCAGGTTCGTGCCGATTCGGCCGAGGGTGCGGCGCCGGATCCTCATTGCACGCTCCCGATCCTCACCATCTGGCGGATGTACACGAAGGTGACGCCGAACATGAACAGCACCATCGCGATCGCGATCGCCGAGCCGAGGCCGTACGCGCTGATCCGGAACGACTCGACGAACGAGTAGATGCTCATCAGGAAGTAGTCGCTGGACGGCCGCTCGTCGAGCATGATCCAGATCTGGTTGAAGACCTGGAAGTCCCAGATGATCGACAGGCTCGCCAGGATGACGAAGATCGGCTTGAGCAGGGGCAGCGTGATCTCGCGGAAGACGCCGAACGAGGTCGCGCCGTCGATCTCCGCGGCCTCGATCAGCTCCTGCGGCACCTGCGAGAGCCCTGCATAGAGGGTGATCGTTACGAACGGGATCGCGCCCCAGACGATCAGCGTCGTGATGACGGCGAAGCCGGTCCACGGGTTCGCGAACCAGTCGTGGTGGAGGAAGTTCCCGAAGTGGAGCTTCGTCAGCGTCCAGTTCGCAACGCCGAACTCGAAGTCGACCATGAAGCGCCACAGACTGACCGCGACGACGACCGGCGTCGCCCAGACGAGGACGAGGCCGGTGGTGAGCAGGATGCGCATGAACCGGCCGAGTCGGACGAGCAGGAGGGCGATCGCGGTTCCGAGCACGAGCGTGAGGACGACGTTCACGGCCGTGAACAGCACCGTCCGGCCGAGCACCGTCCAGAACTGCGAGTCGTGAAGGATCCGCGCGTAGTTGGCCGTCCCGATGTAGTGGCCTTTGTGGCTCAGGATCTCCGGGAGGCCGTACCTCTGGAACGAGACCTTCACCATGAAGTAGAGCGGATAGCCGAGCACGCCCCCGATCACGAGCGCCGTCGGCACGAGCAGCGAGTACGGCGCGCTTAGGCGAAGCGCCCGACGGTGCCAGGCCGGGCGCCGCCGCCGCGATCGGAGGGATATCGCGGCGGCGGTCGCCGTAGTCGCCGCCGGGAAGCGAGCACTCACGGGGGCGAGCTCTCTGCTTCCCGGCCGCAACCTCACGAGCCCGAGTTGAGGATGCGCGTGATCTGGCTGCTGGCGGAGTTCGCAGCCTTCTGCACGCTGGCGCGGCCCGTGAAGATCGAGACGAGCATGTTCTGGAGGACGTCGGCGTTCTCGACGTTCGCCCAGTTCGGGGTGGTCGGCACGAACCAGCTGAACTTCGCCGCCTTCGCGAACGGAGCCAGCTGCGGGTTCGACGCGTTGATCGCCGCTAGCGTCGTCGTGTTCGGGATCACCTTGCCCTGCGTCGCGAGCGCCCTTTGCTGGCCGGTCGACGTGAACGCCTTGATCCAGTCGGCCGCGAGCGAGACGTTCTTGCTCGTGATCGGAATCGCCAGGTCGGAGCCCTCGAGGAAGCTCGGCATGTACTTGCCAGGCGTGTGGCTCGGCATCGGGTAGGCGCCCATCGCCGGCGCGAGCGCCGGGTTCCCGAGCTTGGTGTCGAGCGCGTACGGCCACTCCCAGCCGTTGCCGATGAACGACGCGACCTTGCCCTTGGCGAAGACGAGCGCCTGCTGCGGATTGGCCTCGTCACCGGTCTTGTTCGCGCGCGACTGGGCCTTCACCGTGGCCTTCAGCGCGTTCAGGCCTGCGAGCGCCTGCGGGGAGTTCAGAGCGCCCTTCCACTTCCCGCCGCTCTGGACGGCGATCTTGCCGCCATAGTCGTAGACGAACGACATCGAGGCGTACCAGTACTTGCCGGGGAAGTACAAGGCCGAGAAGTTCCGGTCCTTGCCGAACCGCTTCATCAGCTTCTTCCCGTCCGCGTTGAACTCGGCCAGGCTGGTCGGCAGCTTCTTGATCCCTGCCTTCCGGTACATGTCCTTGCGGTAGATGACCGCACGCGAGCCTGCGTAGTAGGGCACGCCGTAGGTCTTTCCGTTGTACGTGCACGAGGCCGCGAGGCCCTGGAGCCACGTCTTCGCGTTCGGGTAGTTCGTGCGGGTGAGCTGGCGGAACGCGCCGGCCGCCATGTACTTCGTCATCTCGGTGTTCCCCATCTCGATGACGTCGGGGGCGTCGCCCCCGGCAAGCGCAGCGTCGAACTTCGTCAGGTGCGTGCCCCAGGTCTGGTACTGCACGTCGACGTCCACTCCGGGATGCTTGGCCTGGAACTCCTTCGTCGCCGCCGCGACGATCTCCGGCCAGCCGGACTCGGCGTCGTTCTGGAGCCAGACCGTGATCTTGTCGGCGGCGGCGCGCGTATCCCGCGAGGACGTGCTGGCCGCGGCGGACGACGCCGCCACCGCCAGCACGACGGCGAAGATCGCCGCCGCAATCAGACGTAGTCTCATATCCACTCTCCGTGGGAGCCGGCGCCCGAGCCGGTCGCGCGTGCGGCGCTCATGCGTGGTCGGCGAGGATCGCACGCCGTCGGCCGAGCCGCCAATTGGACTAGACCACCGACCACGGGCGAGAGATTGGCATAGACCAGTTCTCGTGTCAAGGGCTGAATCTTCACAATCTCGATACCTAGTCGACGCACAGTGGTCTTGACCATTCGTCGCACCTATGCTTCGATAGCTCACGTGAGCAAGCAGGAACAGGCGCGACAGCGAGTGCTCGAGATGATCGAGGGGCTCGACGTGGGCGAGGCGATCCCGTCCGAGCGCCGGCTCTCGACCGACCTCGGCGTCTCGCGCCTCACGCTTCGCGCCGCCGTCGAGGACCTCGTGCGCGACGGCTACCTCGTCCGCAGGCACGGAAGCGGGACGTTCGTCAGCCACCCGAAGATCGCGCAGCAGCTCACCCTCACCTCGTTCAGCGAGGACATGCGCCGCCGGGGCATGGTCCCCGGCTCGAGGACGCTCCAGCTCCAGGAGATCCACGCCGGCGCCGATCTCGGCCGCGCCCTCAACGTCTCGCCGGCGACGAAGGTCGTCCGCATCCAGCGCCTGCGGCTCGCGGACGACGAGACGATGGCGATCGAGACGCTGCACGTGCCGCAGCCGTTCGTCCCGGGCCTGACGCGCGAGCTGCTCGAGGACGGCTCCTTCTACGAGCTGCTCGAGCAGCGCTACGGCGTCGTGATCGTCTCCGGGATCCAGACGATCGAGCCGACCGTCACCGACGAGGAGGAGTCGGCCGTCCTCGGCGTGCCGCTCCATTCGCCGGCGTTCCTCTTCGAGCGCACGAGCCAAGCCGCCGACGGGCGGACGGTCGAGTTCGTCCGCTCCGTCTACCGCGGGGACCGCTACCGGCTCGTCGCGGAGCTCTCGCACCGGCGGGGCCGCGAGCTCCAGGCCGTCGCCGTCGACTTCGCCGCGGGCGCGCCCGGCGCCGGAGCATGACGGCCCGCGCCGGCTGCTCGTACTTCGGCGTCCGCATCCTTCGCCACGTCAGGCGCGATCTCGAAGACATCGCGGAGCGCGGCTACACGGACGTGCTGCACACCTTCTCGGAGAACGACCTCGCGTACTACCGCGGGACGATGGCGGACATCGTCCGGGCCTCGCACGACCTCGGCCTCGAGGTGCAGATGGCGCCGTGGGGCCTCGGGCGCACCTTCGGCGGCGAGGCCGAGAGCCGCTTCGTGACGATGCGCCCCGAGGCGTGCCAGGAGCTCGACGACGGGCGTCGCGTCGCGACCGGGTGCCTCAACAACGAGAGCTACCGCGCGTTCTGTCGCGCGTGGGCCGACGCGGCAATCGAGGCCGGGGCGGACCACGTCTTCTGGGACGAGCCGCATTGGACGGTGCCGGAGCACGTCGGCGTCGTCGACGACCCCGCGCGCTGGGCGTGCCGCTGCGACGTCTGTCGGCGGCTCTTCGAGGAGCGGCACGGGGAGCCGATGCCGGCCGAGCTGACCGCAGAGGTCCTGTCGTTTCGCGAGGCGTCCTTGGTCGACTTCCTGCGCGACATGCTCGCGCACGTCGGTGGGCACGGCGGCCGCAGCACGATCTGCCTGCTCCCGCTCGTCGAGGGCTCGCACGGCGTCTCCGACTGGGACGCTGTCGCATCGCTCCCCGGCCTCGACACTCTCGCGACCGACCCGTACTGGAAGAACTTCGACGAGGAGCCCGCGGACTTCGTCGGCCGCTTCGCGCGGCTCGTCAGCCACACCGCGGCGCAGCACGGAGTCCGTGCGCAGCTCTGGGTGCCGAGCTTCGGCCTGACCCGCGAGGACGTGCCAGACCTCGAGGCGGCGATCGAGTCGGCGCGGTCGGCGGGGATCGACGATCTCTGGACGTGGGGCTACGAGGCGTGCGGGCACATGACGCACCTCGCGACGCTGGACTCGCCGCTCGTCTGGGAAGCGGTCACCCGAGCGCTGACCGGCCGCGGCTCGGCGACCGAGCACGCACGCGTCGACCTCGGCGACCTCGACCTGCGGCCGACGCTCGAGCTCGTGCGCCTGATCAACGCCGAGGACGCGACGGTTGCCTCGGCCGTCGGCGCCGCCGCGCCGGAGCTCGCGGCCGCGATCGATGCGATCGGCGAGCGGCTAAGCGCAGGCGGCCGACTGATCTACGTCGGCGCGGGAACGTCGGGACGGCTCGCCGCGCT
>DASUZD010000161.1:0-5695 GCA_036377055.1 Gaiellaceae bacterium
AGCGCCGTTCGGCCGCCCACGCCCTCAGCGGAAGTGGCCGAAGAGCTCCGTCCTCGCGCTCTCGCGCAAGGCCCTTCCGGCGCGCTCCTCGTCCATCCAATCCCGATGCGGCACCTGCGCCGGCGGCCAGGCGCCGGCGACGAGGCGGCGCGCGTGGCGCCGCATCGCGATCTCGGCGAGGGCGTAGCCGTGGTTCTCGAGCACGAAGATCTCGGCGTCGGAGAAGGCGTCGAAGTCGATCCGGATCTGGGAGATCACGTCGGCGATGAAGGAGTCGGAGTAGAACTCCACCTCCGCGTCGGTGTCGTACGAGCCCGGGCGACTCGCGATTCCCCAGTAGGCGCCCTCCAGGTCTCGGCGCAGGAAGCTCGAGATCAGCCAGCGCTTGCGCACCTCGACCGACTGTTCGAGCACCGTGACGACGTACCGAAGCACGTTCCATGCCGGGCCGAACACCGTCGGCGCGAACTTGAAGGTGGGCGACGCGTCGGAGACGAGGACCGCCTCGTGGTCGCGCCAGACCGGCTCGAGGGCGCCGTTGTCGACGAGCCCTCCGTCGACGAGCTGGAGCTTCGCGACGAGGCTGTCACGGTCCGCGCCGCGGTACGTGCCGGGCGGCCGTGCCTCGGCCGGCACGCTCATCGGCGCGAACGCGAACGGGAAACACGCGGAGGCCGCGGCGGCGCGAGCGACCGTCCAGTGGCTCGACAACGGCGCGAAGCCCGCCACCTCGTTGCCCGCCCGGCCGTGGCCGGTGTCGAAGAGCCACTGCGCCCGGAACCGAAGCTCCGTCGCGCAGAACACGAACGCGGGGTCCGCGCCAAGCTCGCTGAGCTCATGCTTTCCGGCCGGACCGTCCTCGAGGCGCTCCGCAAGCGCCTCGATCGAGACGCCGGGCCGCGTCCAGTTCCACGGCAAGAACCGCTTCAGGACAGTCAGCGTGCGGATGTCGCGGCGCGCGAACTCCCGCAGCGGTTCCGCGATCTCGCCCTCGAAGTCGGCGATCGGCCGCTGCTCCGCCCACGGCTCCGGATGCTCGATCCGGTGGCGGGCGAGCTGGGCCGTCGTGACGCTTCCGCCCGACGCGGACGTGATCGTGTTCGCGCGCGTGAGGACGCCGAGCTCGTTCAGGCGCCGCAGCGCGCCGAGGTGGAAGATCGACGCGCGATAGCCGCCGCCCGAGAACGCGAGCGCTAGGCCACGACGCTGCCCCTTCGGGACGGGAAGGTACTCCTTGATCCCGTAGTCGGTGGCGGTCTCGACGGTCGACACGACGTTACTCTTGCACCAGCCAAGGGGCAATTGCGAGGGATTGGGTCGAATCGCGGCTCGTGCCGTTCCCGCTTTAGCCCGCCTAGTCGGGCACCAGCCAGACGACGCCGAGCGGCGGCAGCGTCACCTCGGCCGAGAACGGCTGCTCGTGCCACGGGACAGCCTCCGACTCGACGCCGCCGAGGTTGCCGACGTCCGAGCCGCCGTAGTACGTGGAGTCGGTGTTCAGCGCCTCGCGCCAGCGCCCGCCCTGCGGCAGCCCGAGCCGGTAGCCCTCGCGGGGAACCGGTGAGAGGTTGCACGCGCAGACGAGCGCGCACGAGCCGTCCTTCGCGTAGCGCGCAAACGCCAGCACGTTGTTCGCGGCGTCGTTCGCCTCCAGCCAGCGGAAGCCCTTCGGGTCGTGGTCGTGCTCCCAGAGCGCGGACTGCTCGCGGTAGACGCGGTTCAGCTCGCGGACGAGCTGCTGCACGCCCGCGTGGTCGGCCTGCTCGAGCAGGTGCCAGTCGAGCGAGCGGTCGTGGCTCCACTCCTGCTCCTGGGCGAGCTCGCCGCCCATGAAGAGGAGCTTCTTGCCGGGGTGCGCCCACATGTAGGCGAGCAGCGCGCGCACGTTCGCGAGCTTCTGCCAACGGTCGCCGGGCATCTTCGAGTAGAGCGAGCCCTTTCCGTGCACGACCTCGTCGTGGGAGAGCGGGAGGATGAAGTTCTCGGAGAACGCGTACATGAGCGAGAACGTCAGCTGGTGGTGGTGGAAGCGCCGGTAGACGGGGTCGCGCTGGAAGTAGTCCAGCGTGTCGTGCATCCAGCCCATGTTCCACTTGAACCCGAAGCCGAGCCCACCGAGGTAGGTCGGCCGCGAGACACCCGGCCACGCCGTCGACTCCTCTGCCGCGGACACGACTCCGGCCTCGCGGCCGTAGACCACCTCGTTCAGCTCCTTCAGGAACGAGACCGCCTCGAGGTCTTCGTTGCCGCCGAACGCGTTCGGCACCCACTCGCCCTCGCGCCGCGAGTAGTCGAGGTAGAGCATCGAGGCGACCGCGTCCACGCGGATCCCGTCGGCGTGGAACTCCCGGAGCCAGAAGAGCGCGTTCGCGAGCAGGAAGTTCCGCACCTCGTGCCGGCCGAGGTTGAAGACAAGCGTGCCCCAGTCGGGGTGCGCTCCGCGACGCGGGTCGAGGTGCTCGTAGAGCGCGGTGCCGTCGAAGCGGGCGAGCGCGAACTCGTCGCGCGGGAAGTGCGCCGGCACCCAGTCGAGGATCACGCCGATCCCGTGGTTGTGCAGCCGGTCGACGAAGGCGCGGAAGTCGTCCGGCGAGCCGAAGCGCGACGTGGGCGCGAAGTAGCCGGTCACCTGATAGCCCCACGAGCCCGAGAACGGGTGCTCCATCACGGGCAGCAGCTCGACGTGCGTGAAGCCGAGGTCGTTCACGTAGGCGGCGAGCTCGTCCGCGAGCTCGAGGTACGTCAGCGGACGGTTCCCCTCGAGCGGGTTCAGGCGCCACGAGCCGAGGTGGACCTCGTAGATCGACATCGGCAGCGCGTGCGGCTCGCTCGCGCGCCGCTGCTCCAGCCAGCCGGCGTCGCTCCACTCGTGGTGCGACTCGAAGACCACAGACGCCGTCCTCGGCGGCACCTCGGTCGCGAACGCGTACGGATCGGCCTTCTGGAGCACCTCGCCTGTCTTCGAGCGCAGCTCGTACTTGTAGCGCTCGCCGGGCTGCGCGCCCTCGACGAACGCCTCCCAGATCCCCGACTCGCCCACCGAGCGCAGCGGATGCGCGGTGGCGTCCCAGCCGTTGAAGTCGCCGACCACGCTCACGGCCTCCGCGTTCGGCGCCCAGACGGCGAACGCGACGCCGCCCTCGACGACGTGCGCACCGAGCTTCGCGTACAGCTCCTCGTGCCGGCCGGCACCCACGAGGTACAGGTCCAATTCGCCCAAGCGCGACATCAAAAAGCGCTCTCCAGCAACCGCACGATCCCGGCGACCGGAATCGGCACCCAGTTGGGGCGGTTGTCGAGCTCGTACCTCAGCTCGTAGACGGCCTTCTCGAGCTCGAAGATCGCGAGCAGGCGGTCGAAGCTTTCCCCGGCCGGAACGAGCGTCGGCTCGATCGCCCCGCGGTAGCCGGCCAGGAACTCCGTCCGCGCCTCCTGCTCCCAGCCTTCCGGCGGCGGCGACCCACCGGCGATCTCGGCCGCCGAGGCGACGTATGCGAACGAGCGCAGCATCCCGGCGACGTCACGGAGCGGCGAGCGCTTGCGCCGGCGCTCGGGCAGCGAGCGCGCCGGCTCGCCCTCGAAGTCGATCACGATCCAGCCCTCGCGCGTCCACAGCACCTGGCCGAGGTGGTAGTCGCCGTGGTGCCGGATGACGCGGCCGACCCCGCCGATCTGCGACCGCGCGCGAAGGTGCTCGCGAACGTCCTCGCCGCGGCCGGCGATCGGCTCGAGCTCCGGCAGCTCGGGCAGGTTCGCGAAGACCTGCTCGATCTCCTCGTCGATGGTCGCCGTGAGCAGGCTGAGCGTCTCGGCGCTCGGCTCCTCCGGGGAGAAGCTCGGCTCGGCCGCCTCCGAGCCGAGAACCGTGTGCATCGAGCCGGTTACCTCGCCGAGCGAGCGGAGGCGCGAGAGGAAGTCGGCGGGATCGCCTGATTCCAGCGAGCTGAACGCGAGCGTCCACCCGTCGCCCTGGCCGGGTATGAAGTTCTGGAGGATCGCGAGCGTCGCGTCCATCAGCCGCCCGGAGTGCGCCGCCCAGCCCTCGAGCGCGGCGATCCCCGAGAACCCCCGCTCGGTCAGGAAGCGGAGCAGCTCGAGCTCCGGGTTGATTCCGGCCTCGAGCCGGCGGTAGAGCTTCAGGACGAGCCGCTCGTCGAACACGACCGACGTGTTCGACTGCTCGACCCCCATCGGCCGCGCTTCGGCATGCGACGCGTCCGGGGGCGAGTCGACGGTGCGGAACTCGAGCAGCGCGTCGTCGCTCGCGAGCGTCTCGCCCGAGCCGATCAGGCGGACGAGCTCCCGCGCGAGCTCCGGGTCCTCCATCGCGTCGTACGCCGTCCAGCCGTCGACGTCGCCGATCGTGCCGTCGTCTCGCCACTCGCCCTGCGGCCGCAGGCCGAACGGCACCTGGTAGATCTCGTGCGTCCCTGGGAGGAAGCGGATCTCGACGAGCGCGAGCACGAGTCCGGGCGTGTCCGACCGCGCCGCCGTCGCCTCGAGCACGCGCGCGCCGACCACCTCGCGCGACTTCGCGCCGAACCAGCGCCGCCCAGTCACGTACTCGACGAGCCCCTCCTCGTCGATCTGATCCACGAGCCGTACGAGCTCGGTCACTCCGCCCCCCTCAGCTGGAACCAGAAGTATCCCCGAGGCGCGAGGGTCAGCAGATACGGAAGCTCGCCGATGCGCGGGAACTGCGACTGGCCGAACATCTCGACCGGGATCCGACCCTCGTACTCGTGCAGGTCGAGCTCGACTGCCTGCGCCGAGCGCGCCACGTTGTGGACGCAGAGGACGACGTCGTCCTGCCACTTCCGGATGTGCGCGAAGATGCGCGGGTTCTCGGGCTCGAGCGCCTCGTAGCTGCCGAGGCCGAACACCGGGTGCTGCTTGCGCAGCGCGATGAAGCGGTGCAGCCAGCGCAGGAACGAGGTCGGCGTGCGCAGCTCCGCCTCGACGTTCGTCGCCTGGTAGCCCCAGACCGGGTCCATCAGCGGCGGCAGGTAGAGCCGCGCGAAGTCGGCGCGCGAGAAGCCGCCGTTGCGGTCGCCCGTCCACTGCATCGGCGTCCGCACGCCGTCGCGGTCGCCGAGGTAGACGTTGTCGCCCATCCCGATCTCATCCCCGTAATAGAGAACGGGTGCACCTGGGAGCGAGAAGAGGATCGCGTGCATCAGCTCGATCTCGTCGCGACCGCCCTCGAGCAGCGGCGCGAGCCGCCGGCGGATCCCGACGTTGAGCTTCATGCGCGGGTCCTTGGCGTACTCCGCGTACATGTAGTCCCGCTCCTCGTCGGTGACCATCTCGAGCGTCAGCTCGTCGTGGTTGCGCAGGAACAGGCCCCACTGGCAGTTGTCGGGGATCGCCGGGGTGTTGCGCAGGATCTCGTAGATCGGCACCGCGGTCTCCCGCCGCAGCGCCATGAACATGCGCGGCATGACCGGGAAGTGGAACGCCATCTGGCACTCGTCGCCGTCGCCGAAGTACTCGACGACGTCCGCCGGCCACTGGTTGGCCTCCGCGAGGAGCACGCGGTCGGGGTACTTCGCCTCGATCTCCGTGCGCACGCGCTTGAGGTAGTCGTGCGTCTCCGGCAGGTTCTCGCCGTTGGTCCCCTCGCGCTCGTAGAGGTACGGCACCGCGTCGAGCCGGAAGCCGTCCATGCCGAGGTCCAGCCAGAAGCGCAGGACCT
>DASUZD010000162.1:0-2244 GCA_036377055.1 Gaiellaceae bacterium
CGAGGACGCGACGGTTGCCTCGGCCGTCGGCGCCGCCGCGCCGGAGCTCGCGGCCGCGATCGATGCGATCGGCGAGCGGCTAAGCGCAGGCGGCCGACTGATCTACGTCGGCGCGGGAACGTCGGGACGGCTCGCCGCGCTCGACGCCGCGGAGTGCGGGCCGACCTTCTCGGCGGCGCCCGGCCAGATCGTCGCGCTGCTCGCGGGAGGCGCCGAGGCCGCAGCCGTCGCACAGGAGGCTGCGGAGGACGACGCCGACGCGGGCGCGGCCGACGTGGACGCGGCTGGGGTCGGCCCGGCCGACGCGGTCGTCGCGATCAGCGCGAGCGGGCGGACGCCCTACACGCTCGGCGCGGTCCGGCGTGCGCGGGAGGCCGGCGCGCTGACCGTGAGCGTCGCGTGCGTCCGAGGCTGCGAGCTCGGCTCCGTCGCCGACCACGAGATCGCCGTCGAGGTCGGGCCTGAGGTGATCGCCGGCTCCACGCGGATGAAGGCGGGCACGGCGCAGAAGCTCGTCCTGAACACGATCTCGACGATCGCGATGGTCCGGCTCGGGAAGACGTTCGGGAACCTGATGGTCGACGTACAGGCCTCGAACGAGAAGCTCCGCGCGCGGGCGCGACGCGCGGTCGCGCTCGCGACGGGCTCCTCGGAGGCCGACGTGGACGCGGCACTCGCGGCCGCGGACGGCGAGGTCAAGGTCGCGATCGTCTCGCTCGCGGCGGGAATCGACGCGGAGGCCGCGCGGGCACGGCTCGCGGCGGCAGGAGGCGCGGTGCGGCAGGCCCTCCAGGAGCCGGCCGATGTCGTGGGTTGAGGACGAGCTGCGCGAGCAGCCGGACGCGCTCGAGCGGCTGATCGCCGCCGAGGAGGCGCACGCCGTGGCGCTGCGGGACGAGCTCGTCCGGGACGACGTTCGGTACCTGCTGATCGCGTCCCGCGGCAGCTCTGGGAACGCCGCCCGCTACGCGCAGTACCTCTTCGCGATGGCGAACCAGCTCCCGACGGCGTTCGCGACGCCGTCCGTCTACACGCTCTACGACACGGCGCCGCGGCTCGACGGCGCGCTCGCGATCGCGATCTCGCAGTCCGGAGTCTCCCCGGACGTCGTCGCGGTGCTGACCGAGGCGCGAAGGCAAGGACGGCCGACGCTCGCGATCACGAACGATCCGTCGTCACCCCTCGCGCAGGCGGCCGAGTGGACGCTGTGCCTGCACGCTGGCGAAGAGCGCGCCGTCGCGGCGACGAAGACCTACCTGAACTCGCTCGCCGCGGTCGCTCTCCTCTCGGCTGCGTTCACCCGGGACGACGAGCGCGTGCGCGAGCTGAGGGCCATGTCGGCGCTCGTCCGCGAGCAGGTCGAGTCGTCGCTGGCGCAGGCCGAGCGGCTCGACGCGTACAGCGACGTGGAGAGCGGCAGCGTCGTCGCCCGCGGCATCAACTACGGGACCGCGTTCGAGATCGCGTTGAAGGTCCGCGAGCTGTCCGGGATCCCGTTCGAGCCGTGGTCGCCGCCGGATCTCCTGCACGGCCCGATCGCGGCGCTCAAGCGCGGCCGCCCGGTGATCTTCGTCGCGCCCTCCGGGCGCGCGCTCGAAAGCATGGTCGACACGATCGCGAAGGGGCGCGAGCGAGGCCCGGAGGCGATCGCGATCAGCGACGACCGCGAGGTTCTCGCTGCGGCGGATACCGCGCTCCCGCTCGTCGGCGCGCCGCCGGAGTGGCTGAGCCCGCTCCTGACCGTGATCCCGGGCCAGGTCGCCGCCGTGCGGCTCGCAACGCTGCGCGGGATCGACGTCGATCGCCCGCTCGGCCTCACGAAGGTCACGCTGACCCGCTGAACCGGGCCCGCCCGCCGGGGACGGTCGGCGTGTGTGATGTTCGCGCGCGCTGCGTGCGCAACCGGGGTCAGACCCCGTATCTCGCCCACCGGTGGCAATCGGGCCAGGAACGGTGATCTTGTCGCTGCGCTGTGGATCAGGCGCGCGCGTTTCGCGCAGAACCGGGGTCAGACCCCCGACTGGCCGGCCGGGACGCGTCTACTCGTACTGGAGTCCCTCGCACGGCTAGCGCTCTGTTATCCGGCGCCCTGTGAGCCGAATGAGATCAGCAGCTCGCGCGCGTAGACGTCCTCCCAGCGCTCGCTCGGCTTCGCCTCGGTGTACTCCTTGTCGAGCTTGACGAGCATGTAGACGAGCTCGCTACGGACCGGCTTCGTCCCGAGGCGCTCCGGGAGCTCGGAGT
>DASUZD010000163.1:0-14535 GCA_036377055.1 Gaiellaceae bacterium
GTCAGCCGACCGCCTGATCAGGTGGACGGTGACCGCAATGCCGTTCGGCGGAATCCGCAGCGCCCAGCCGAACCGGTACGGCTTGAAGCTGAAGGCGTTGCTCCCGACGTCGGCGCCGCGCCGTGTCAGGACGCCGAAGTCGTCATCGGCGAAGCGCCAACCGCGCGGCCGGTAGGCGAACTTCGCGGCGTGGACGACGATCGGCTTCGGCGGTGGTGCGTCGGCAAACACGCCGGTGGTACGTGCCGGCGGCGCGAGCCGGTCCCTACCCCGGCGTCGCGTAGCCGCGGATACCGTCGATGAGGAGCGCGTAGAAGCGGTCCGCGAGCTCGTCGGTCGGACGGCCCGGCTGGAGCCACGTGTACGCCCAGTTCGCCGCCGAGAGCGCGAGCAGGGCGGCGCTCGACTCGTCGAGGTCGGTCCGCAGCTCGCCGAGCTCTCGCCCTTCGCGGAAGAGCGCGCGGAAGCGCTCCTCGTAGCGGCGCCGCTCGGCCACGATCTCGTCGCGCCGCTCGCCCTGGAGGTAGCGCCACTCGCGGACGAAGACCGTCGCGACGTCGAGCTGCTCGGCAACGACGCGGAGGTGCCCGCGCAGCGCGAGCCGGATCTTCTCGCTCGCCGGCAGCTCGTCCGGAATCGCGTCGAGCGCGGCGTGAAAGGCCGCAGCGCCGTCGCGCATCGTCTCGTAGAGCAGGTCCTGCTTGGACTCGATGTGCGCGTAGAGCGAGCCCTTCTGCACGCCCATCGCCTCGGCGAGGTCGCCGATCGAGGTTCCGTGGTAGCCCTTCTCGGCGAACAGGCGCGCCGCCTGCCGGGCCAGCTCCGATCGCCGCGGCGAGCTCACTGGACGCAGAACCCGTTCCCTTCCGGGTCCCTCATCACCGTCCACGTCTCCTCGACCGACGCGACCCGGTTCGACTTCGTCTCGACGACCGTCGCGCCGAGCCCGACCAGCCGCTCGACCTCGGCCGCGCGATCCTCGGCGTGGAGGTCGAGGTGGATCGGGATCGAGTCGGTCGGCGTCTTCGGCCTGCGCTGGAAGAGCAGCCGCGGCCCGTGCCCGTCGGGCGGGACGAGCATCGCCCACGCGGTCGGATCGAGCTCACCGCGTGCGATCGCGGCGTGGATCTCGCGCATGAACTCCTCCGGAAACTCGGGACGACCGTACCCCAGCGCCGCCTCCCAGAACTCCGCCAGCCGCACGGGCTCCTCGCACGCAAAAGTGATGTTCTGGATCGTCGCCACCGGGCTAGACTAGAGGCTAACGATCGTTTGGTTGGGAGGCCAGCGGATGATCCAGCGCGAAGACGAGTTCCTCGAGTACGTGCAGTCCGGCGGGCAGGTCGAGACCGGCGACTGGATGCCGGACGACTACCGGGCCAAGCTGATCAAGTTCATCGAGATGCACGGCAACTCGGAGCTGATGGGCGTCCTGCCCGAGCGCGAGTGGATCCTGCGCGCGCCGACCCTCCAGCGGAAGCTTGCGCTGACCGCGAAGGTGCAGGACGAGGTCGGGCATGCGCAGCTGATCTACCGCGTCGTCGAGGATCTCGGGAAGCCGCGCGAGGCGTGTCTCGACGACCTCGTCTCGGGCAAGGCGAAGTTCCACAACGTCTTCCATTACCCGACCCGTACGTGGGGCGACGTGGGCGTGATCGCGTGGCTGGTCGACGCGGCGGCGATCATCAGCCAGAAGGCGCTCCTCAAGTGCTCGTACGCGCCGTACGCGCGGATCATGAAGAAGATCTGCTGGGAGGAGTCGTTCCACATCCTCCACGGCCGCGACGTCGTGCTCACGATGATGAACGGCACCGACGAGCAGCGCGAGCTCGTCCAGGAGGCGCTCACGCGCTGGTGGGGACCGCTGATGCAGTTCCACGGCAACCCGATCGCGCGCGAGAAGGACCCGATGTTCGTCTGGCGGATCAAGAGCCAGGGGAACGAGGAGGCGCGCCAGGGCTTCCTCGACGGCTACGTGCCGCAGATCTGGGAGCTCGGCCTCGAGGTGCCCGACCCGAAGCTGCGCAAGCGGGACGACGGCGTCTGGGAGTACACGGAGCCCGACTGGGACGAGCTGCGGCATGTCGTCACCGGCCACGGCCCGAAGACGGCCGACAGGCTCGACCTGCGCCGCCGTGCACGGGAGCAGGCGGCATGGGTGCGGAACGTCGTGCTCGCGGAGGCAGCTTGATCTACGAGGTGTTCCGGCAGGAGCGCAAGGGCCAGCCGTTCCAGCATGCGGGCTCGCTGCCGGCGCCGGACGCGGCGTTCGCAGAGGTCTACGCGCGGGAGCAGTACGGCCGGCGCGGCGAGTCGGTCGCGCTCTGGGTCGTCCCGCGCGAGTCGATCCACGAGATCGACGAGTTCGTCGATGAGCTGGAGCGCAACTACCACCGCGTCGACGGCTACCCGCTGAAGGCGAAGCTGGCCGAGGCACGTGAACGAGCGAGCAAGACGGCTACTGCAGATCGCTGACGACGAGCTCGTTCTCGGCTGGCGCGACTCGGAGTGGACGGGCATCGCACCGAGCCTGGAGGAGGACGTCGCCTTCTCGTCGATCTCGCAGAACGAGATCGGGCACGCGCGGGCCCTTTACGAGCTCGCGGCGCGGGAGCTCGGGACCACCGCCGACGAGCTCGCCTTCGACCGGCAGCCCGAGGAGTACCTCTCGGCGCCGCTCGTCGAGCTCCGCCGCCTCGAGTGGGCGCGGACGATCGCGCGCCACTACCTCTACGAGACCGCCGACGCCGTCCGGATCGAGGCGCTGCGCGCGAGCGACGACCCGGAGGTCGCCGGCCTCGCGGCGAAGATCGAGCGCGAGGAGGCGTACCACCTCATGCACGCGGAGATGTGGATCGACCGCATGCTCGCGACCGAGGAAGGCCGTTCGCGTCTGCGCGAGGCGGTCGAGGAGCTCTGGCCCTATGCGCTCGGCGTGCTCGACGAGGAGCTGCGGCCTGTCTGGGTCGAACGGGTCCGGGAGCGGCTCGGCTTCGAGCTTCCCGAGGTGGAGCCCGTGACGCGCGGCCAGCACACGGAGGAGCTCCGCGAGCTGTGGGACGAGATGACGAGCGTGCGCCGCTCGGCGCCGGCTGGAACGAAGTGGTGACCGAGGTCGTCGAATGGGCGCGCCGGCTCCAGGCGATCGCGCAGACGGGGCTTGCGTACGGGGAGCCGACGCAGTACGACCGCGATCGCTACGCCGAGGTGCGGCGCATCGCGGCAGAGATGCTGGCCGCCGGCCCGAACGGCGCGGCCGCGTTCGACACGGTCTTCGCGGCCGAGCAGGGCCACGCGACGCCGAAGCTCGACGTGCGCGGCGCCGTCTTCCGCGACGACCGGATCCTCCTCGTCAGCGAGCTCGCCGACGGCGGCCGCTGGACGCTCCCGGGCGGCTGGGCCGATGTCGGTGAGAGCCCGAGCAGCGCCGTCGAGCGCGAGGTGCTGGAGGAGTCGGGCTACCGGACGCGTGCCGTCCGTCTCCTCGCGCTCTACGACCGCAGCCGCCACGGGCACGACCGAAGCAGCGACGGCGAGCGGCCGCACGTCTGGCACACCTGGAAGGCGTTCTTCCTCTGCGAGCTCGCGGGCGACGAGCGCGCGCAGCTCGGCAGCGAGACGAGTGCGGCCGAGTTCTTCGCGCACGGCGACCTCCCCGAGCTCTCGGTGGCGCGCGTCACCCCCGAGCAGATCGAGCGGCTCTTCGAGCTCCGCGAGCACCCGGAATGGCCAGCCGACTTCGACTGACCGAAGCCGACGTCTGGGCGGCGCTCGCCGAGATCCCGGACCCGGAGATCCCGGTCGTCTCGCTCGTTGACCTCGGAGTCGTACGCGCGGTCAAGGTCGAGGGCGAACGGGTACGGGTGGAGTTCACGCCGACGTTCCTCGGCTGCCCGGCGCTCGATGTCATGCGCGACGCGATGGCGACTCGGCTCACCGAGCTCGGCGCGAACCCGGAGATCGAGGTCGTACGGGACGACTCATGGACGACCGATCGCATCACGCCGGAAGGCCGCGGGAAGCTACGCGCCGCGGGCTTCGCCCCACCGGCCCCACGCGAGGCGACCGCGCCGAAGCTCGTCCAACTCCAGTCGAAGGCCTTCCGCTGCCCGTACTGCGGCTCAACGGAGACAAAGCTGGAGAACATCTTCGGCCCGACGCCGTGCAGGTCGCTGCACTACTGCACGAGCTGCCGCCAACCGTTCGAGCAGTTCAAGACGATCTAACGGCGAGGCTTTCACGCGCCTACTCGACGACCGTTTTTGGCCTTGGACGTTATGGGGAGCACAGTCGAGCTCCCTGCGCGAGTACCTTGCTTCGAGCCTCGCTGCGGACAGCGGTGTGCGCTTCGTGTTTCCACCTACGACGATGTGAAGGTGCACGATCGCGACGGTTTCAGGAATCGACTTCAGGATCGGTGAGCCGGCATTTTGGGCCGGCGCCGCTTTCCGCATCTCCGGCGACGAACTGCAACGGGCGAACGTCGAGCTTGCTGACGCCGTCGCCGAGATCCATCCACAGCAGCGCCTCGTCTTCGTCTTCCTGAGCGGCGCCACCGACGGGACCTCTGGATTCGTCCGGGCGCATGAAGCGGCGCAGCAGGCACTGGACGTCCAGGCGTATAGGGGTGCAGGCGTCGGGACACTCGAGCGAGGCCATGACGAGGTCGTCCAGTGGTGGCGCGACGATCAAAGGCGCGTGACGATTCGGCCAGTCGTGACGCGCGAAGTGAAGATCACCGTGGGCCCCATCGCGGTTCAGGTGCGCGGCCCCGACGGCAAGGTGCGTCGTCCGGAGCCTGAGCCGAATCCGGCCTGGACGCCAGCTCTCCGCTTCTTCCGATACGCGCAGGTTTCCGACGACGTGTTCGACGCGTATCGCAATGCGTTTCTCGCGCTCGAGGCCATCCTCAGCGAATGCGTCTCGGGCGGTCCTGGAGGCGAGCGGCGGTGGCTCGCGTGGGCGCTGCGCGAACTTGTGCGCCGCGGCGACCTCGAAATGACGAACTACGTCACGAAAACGAGCGCCGCCGATCCCGTCGACGCGTTCCTCCGCGAACAATACGAGGCGCTGCGATGCTCGACATTCCATGCAAAGAGCCACAATCCGGTGCTCCTGCCGGGCACCGTCGAGGCGAACGCGACGGTCAGCTCCGCGCTCGATCGCCTTTCGCAGATGGTGCTTCGGCTCGTCGAGAATGTGGTGGGCGTCCGTCGCTTGAGCGGTGCGATGACCTACGTCGGCTTCGAGGCGACCTACATCGCGCCGAAGGTTGGGAAGCTCGAGATGGAACTAGAGCGGTCGGGAAACGTGGAAGAAAACGCAGAACAAGTCTTGCTGAGGTGCGCCTACCTCGGAAAGACGCCCGATTCGCCGGGGGAGCACGCCTTCAGCGGAACGATCCCGGCGAGCGAGCTGGCCGACAGCGAGTTCAGCGCAGTGCGTGTAACTGCAGCCGCTGGGACCGGGTTCTTCGACGCCGGACCGTTCGACGAGCGCTTCACCTTTCCGCCGATTGCCGCCGCCGGCGCTGACGACTTCGAGCTGCTCCTCGTCTACGGCATGAGCAACGCGCAGCAGCCAAAGACGCGCTTCGCGCGCTAAACCGGAGCGGCGCCTGGGGCACCTCGATCCACTGGTGCGCTCGCTCGATGGTCAGCGGCCTGAATCCGCGAGACGCAGCGAATGTCGCTGAACGAGCGGGACGACGAGCTCACCGCGCGGCTGGAGGAGGCGTAGGCGCTCGCGTTCGAAGGCGCGGCACGCTGAACCGCCGCAGCTATCAGGTTCGCACCGCCGGCCCCGAGCGAGGAAGCCGCGCCGAAGCTCGTCCAGCTCCAGTCGAAGGCCTTCCGCTGCCCGTACTGCGGCTCGACCGAAACGAGGTTGGAAAACATCTTCGGCCCGACCCCGTGCCGGTCCCTCCGCTACTGCGAAACCTGCCGCCAGCCGTTCGAACAGTTCAAGACGATCTAGTCGCCGATCGCCTTGAGCAGGACGCGTTTCCGGCGCCGGCCGTCGAACTCCGCGTAGAAGACCTGCTCCCACGGCCCTAGGTCGAGGTGGCCGTCGGTGATCGCGAGCACCACCTGGTGCGCCATCAACTGCCGCTTCAGGTGCGCGTCGGCGTTGTCCTCGCCGTTGTTGTGCCGGTACTCGAGACGGGCTCGTGCGGGGCGAGGCGCTCGAGCCAGTCGTCGAAGTCGCGGATCAGGCCGCGCTCGTCGTCGTTCACGTAGACCGCGGCCGTGATGTGCATCGGGTTCGCGAGGCAGAGGTCGTTTGCGATCCCGCTCCCGGCGACGAACTCCTCGACCTGCGGCGTGATGTTGAGGTAGGCGCGCCGCTCGGGAACCTCGAACCACAGCTCCTTGCGCGCGTGCTTCACCCGCCGACCCTAGCGTCAGCGAATCGCGCGGCACGGAGACACCCGTCGCGTTGACTTGATCTCGCCGCAGGTCTAGGGTCGCCTGCGGGAGGTCGCCTGGCGGAGACGTCTCCTCCGGAGCGTTCGAAGCCGGTACTGCGGCCGGAAGACGCAACCAAGGAGCCGTCGTGGCCACACAGCAGTCCGCTCAAGTGTTCATCACGAACACGACCGATGGTCACGCGACCATCACGCTCTACCACAACAACTCCTCGAACGGCACGCAGAGCGGCACCTGGCACGCCGATCCCGGCCAGCAGGTGGGTCCGCTTGTCGTCTATTTCAAGACCGGATGGGGCACGTGGGGCATCCTCGACTACTGGGCCTGCGAGATCGCGGTGACGGGCGGCTCGACGCCCGGCGTTTACGAGAGCAGCGGCGTCTTCCAGTACAGCGACTGGAAGGAATGCCAGCTCCAGACCCCGGACGCCGGAAAGAACCTCGCGTTTACGGTCAACGCCTCGACCTTCTCGATCAACCTGCCCTCCGGTGGCTGTTCGACGCCGATGAACCTGGTCGCGCGGCAGACGGCTCAGGCGTACGTGACGAACGCGACTGACGGGCACGCCACGATCACGCTCTACCACAACAACTCCTCCGACGGCACGCAGAGCGCGAGCTGGATCGCCGCCCCAGGCGCACAGGTCGGCCCGCTCACGGTGCCGTTTCGCGTCGGCCTCGACTACGCGATGATCCTCGACTACTGGGCGATCGAGCTCGCCGTCCAGGACGGCTCGACGCCGGGCGTCTACCAGAGCGAAGGCTTCGCGTCGCTCACGAACTGGAAGGAGTGCCAGCTCCAAGCCGCGGACGCGAGCAAGAACCTCCCGCTCAGCGTCAGCACCGCCAATTTCGCGATCAACCTCCCTTCGGGCGGCTGCCAGGCGACGATGGAGCGCGTCGGCCCGTGGGCGAAGGTCGGTCACGTCTTCGTGCTGATGCTCGAGAACCACTCGTTCGACAACCTCTTCGCGTTCTCCGGCATCCCGGGCATCCAGCACGCGACACCGAGCGACTCGAACACGTACAACAACAAGACGTATCCGGTCGCGTCACCGGCGCCGTCGAGCATGCCGACCGATCCCGGCCACGAGTTCCTCGACGTCGTCGAGCAGCTCTGCGGCAACAAGAACGCCCACACGCAGTGGACGCCGTACCCCACGTCGATCACGAACTCCGGCTTCGTCTCGAACTACGCGACCACGAGGTCGGAAATCGTGGACCCGGGTAACCCGCGCCTTCCCACCGAGTCCGAGTACGAGGACATCATGGAGTGCTTCGACACCCAGACGCAGCTCCCGGTGAGCTACGAGCTGGCGACGGAGTTCGCGCTCTGCGACCAGTGGTTCTCGTCGATTCCGGGGCCGACGTGGCCGAACCGCTTCTTCGTCCACGGCGCCTCGTCCGCCGGCTGGGCGGACAGCCCCTCGTCCGGAACGATCACGAAATGGGAAACGCCGGGGTTCGGGTTCACGTATCCGAGCGGCTCCTCGATCTACGACGAGCTGAGCAAAGCAGGGCTTCAGTGGCGGATCTACGTCGACGAGACCGGAGACATCCTCGGCGGTGTCCCTCAAGTCGCCGCGCTGAAGGGCATCACCTACCTCGTGAACACCAACGCGTTCGCCGGGTTCGCGTCCGATCTCCAGGGGCCGTATCCGTACACGTACACGTTCATCGAGCCGAACTACGGGGACGTCTACAGCGGCTCGTACACCGGCGGCTCGTCGCAGCATCCGATGGACGGCGTCGCTCGCGGCGAGGCGCTCATCAAGGCGACGTACGAGGCGATCCGCAACTCGCCGCTCTGGTACCGGAGCCTGCTGATCGTCACCTACGACGAGCACGGCGGCTTCTACGACTCGGGTAAGCCCGGGCGCGCGCCGACCCCCAACGACGGGAGCCCCCAGGACCTGACGATCAACATGAACGGCTTCCTCTTCGACCACTACGGCGTCCGCGTTCCCGGGATCGTCGTCTCGCCGCTGGTCCAGAAGGGCTACGTCGACCACACGACCTACGACCACGCGTCTGTGCTCGCGACGGTCGAGAAGCTCTACGGCCTGTCGCCGCTGACGAACCGCGACGGCACCGCGAGCTCCGTCGACGGCTTGCTCTCCCTTCCCTCGCCGCGGACGGACTGTCCCACCACCCTCGCCAGCGCGCCCGTCGCCGCCGAGGAGGCCATCCCGAGCGCCCCTGAGACGGACACGGGCCAGCACCCTTTGCCCGAATCTGGCAACGTGCACGGCTTCCTCGCGATCATGCTCAAGACCGATCTCGAGCTCTCGCGCGGCGACCCGGCCGAGGAGCAGGCGGCAATCGCGAAGTTCAACCAGATCGAGACGCGTGCAGACGCGCAGGCCTATGCCGCCGAGGTGCTGACGAAGGCGAAGGCGGCGGAGGCGAACCGCGCGGCGACACCGCCTGCGCGCGCCCGTTTCTCAGAGCCGGCCGGTGACGCCTGAACGGCCGCAGCTAGAGTCCGCGCATGGCGCGCGTCGAGATCCTCTACTGCCCCGTCTGAGGGGGCTACGACCGACGGGCCGCGAGTCTCGCGGCCGAGCTTGAAGGCGACGGGCACGACGCCGACGCTCGCGAGGGCGAGCACAGCCAGTTCGACGTGATCGCCGACGGCCGGCTGCTCTTCTCGAAGCAGCGCGAGGGACGGTTCCCGGAGCCGGAAGAGATCCGGGAGCGGCTCGCGTCGTGACGCGTCCCGCCGCGGCTGCGGCGGTCGTCCTCGCCCTCGTTGCCGGCTGCGGCGGTGGAGGCGGCGGCCTCTCCAAGGAGGACTACGCGAAGCAGGCCGACGCGATCTGCGCCAAGTACAACCGCAAGGTCGAGGCGCTCGGAACGCCGACGTCTCTCGGCGACATAGGCCCGTTCGCGGACAAGGCGGTCGCGCTCACGCGCAAGGGGAATGACGAGCTTCGCGACCTGAAGCCGCCGAAGAGCGAGGAGCAGACGGCGAAGGCCTGGCTCGCGCAGAACGAGCTCGTCGCGAAGGCGGTCGAGGCCCTCAGCGCCGCGGCCAAGAAGAGCGACAAAGCCGGGATCCAGGCCGCGCTCGCGCGCGGCCGACGCGCGAACAAGACCGCGAACGGCCTCGCGCGCGACCTCGGTCTGCGCGTCTGCGCACGCGGCTGACTCGCCCTAGCGCTTGGCGTACGAGCCGTAGCCGCCGAAGTCGACCGTCACGCACGGCTCGTCACCGACCACCCACGCGTCGTGCCCGGGTGCGATCGTCACCACGTCGCCTGGGCCGAGCTCGCCTTCGGATCCGTCGGACATGCGGACGCCCATGCGGCCCGAGATGCAGTACATGAAGTGCGTCGCCTGGCAGCCGTCGGTGCCGGCGATCGGCTTCACGTGCTCGGACCAGCGCCAGCCCGGCTCGAAGGTGCCGTAAAGGACGGGCTTCCCGTCGAGCTCGAGGACGTCGGCGTGTCCCTTGTCGACGAACTGCCGCGTTTCGTCCGGCGAAGTCACGTTCTTGATCTCGAGTCCGGCCACGGAGGCTCCCTTCGGTTGACGTGAACGGCGGATGCTCTCACTCGCCCGAGGCGTCGACAACGCATAGCAGCTTCGCTATGCTCGACATAGCACAGTTGCTATGGAGGAGGTCACGCCATGACGGTGAGCGCGCGTGTCGAGCTCGAGGAGATCCAGACCACCCGCACCGAAAAGTTCCTCGCGTGGGTGCTCGCGGTGTTCCTCCTGATCGGCGGCATCTGGATCTACCACCGGCTCGGGCAGCAGCAGGATCGGTACGTGCCGGCGACCCCGACCCCGGCCGAGCAGGCGGCCATCGATCGCCACAACCAGGATCAGGGGGAGGTGTACCGGCTCGAGGGCACGGTGCAGACGGACGAGGCGCTCCTCGAGCACGATCGCGAGGCGTACCGGACGGCGCTCGAGGCGCACCAGCCGGCGGCGGAGCTCGCGCGCGCGTACCGCAGCTCCGAGGCGAGGCTCGAGAGCGACCAGGGCTCGCTCTCCGACGCACGTGTCAGAGCTACGCAGTCGGCGCCCGCCGCCGAAAGCGCTTCGCGTGCGGTCTCTGCGCGGGCCGAGCATCACAACACGCACGCGCGCCGAAACGCCTTTCTGGAGCGGCTTCTCTACGTCCTGCTCTCGCTGGTCGGGTCGTTCGCGCTCCTCGACCGCCTGCGGCGGCGGCACTCGCGCTACCTGCTCGTCGGCTTCGCAGCGGTAGGCGCCGCGACCGTCCAAGCGCTCGTGATGGCGAGCGACTATACGACCGACTACATCGACGTCGGGAAGAGCGGCCCGTACCTGCTCTCGATCGCCGGGATCGTGCTGACGCTGCTCGCCTTCGCCGGTCTCCAGCGCTACCTCGCGAAGCGCGTCCCCGCCCGCCGCGTACGGAAGCACGAGTGTCCGTTCTGCGGGTTTCCCGTGGGCGAGAACAACCACTGCGAGGGCTGCGGGCGCTCGGTCGTCGCCGCGTGCACCAGGTGCGTGGGCCCGCGCCGTGTCGGCACGCCCCACTGCGGCGTGTGCGGCGCCACCTAGCGGCCGCTGAAGCGAGGCGGGCGCTTCTCGAGGAACGCGGCGACGCCTTCGCGGAAGTCGTCCGTCTTCGTGGCCGCCGTCTGGAGCTGGGCTTCGAGCTCGAGCTGCTCCTCGAGCGTCGACGTCTCGGCCGCGTCGAGCAGGCGCTTCGTCATCCCGATCGCGCGCGTCGGCATCGCGGCGAGCTCGCCCGCCAGCTCCGCGGCACGCGCCGCGAGCCAGTCTGCCTCGACCACCTCCGAAACGAGCCCCCAGGCCTGCGCCTCCTCCGCCGTCAGCTTCCTCCCTGTCGTCAGCCACTCGAAGGCGCGCGCGTAACCGAGCAGCCGGCGCACGAGGAACGTCCCGCCCGAGTCGGGGACGAGGCCGATGTTGATGAACGCAGGCACGAAGCTGGCCGAATCGGCAGCAATGCGGAGGTCGCACGCGAGCGCGAGCGAGAGCCCGGCGCCGGCCGCAGGCCCGTTCACCGCGGCGAGCACCGGCTTCTCGAGCGAGCGGATCGCGAGGATCGTCCCGTGGTAGCCGCTGCGTAGCCGGTCGCCGATGTCGCCCGGCGCCTCGCGGAACTCCGTCAGGTCCTGGCCGACGCAGAAGCCACGCCCTGCTCCGGTCACGACCACGGCACGCACCTCGGCGTCTCGCGCGGCCTCCTTCAGCGCGGCCTGAAGCGACCGGTGCATCGCCGCGTTGAAGGCGTTCAGCACGTCCGGACGGTTGAGCGTGATCGTCTGGACGGCGCCGTCGCGCGCGCTCTCAACGTCAGACACGCGCCGAGTCTGCCACCTCCGCGAGCCGCCGTTCGAGGAACCGCCGCTCGACCGGCTCCTCGGCGAGCTCGAGCGCGGCCCGGTAGGCGGCCGCGGCCTCGTCGAGGCGACGGAGGCGGCGCAGCAGATCCGCACGAGCCGAGTGGAAGAGGTGGTAGCCGCCGAGGCCGTCGATCTCGTCGAGCAGCTCCAGCCCACGCTCGAGCCCGTCCGCGAACGCGACCGCGACGGCGCGGTTGAGCTCGACGACCGGCGACGGCTGGAGCGCGGCGAGCACGCCGTAGAGGCAGGCGATCTGGCGCCAGTCCTTCTCCGGCTCCGCGTGGAGCGACGCGATCGCGGCCTGAACCTGGTACGGCCCGGTGCTCCGCCGCGCGAACGCTTGGTCGAGGACGCGACGCCCCTCGTCGATCTTCGCCTCGTCCCAGAGCGAGCGGTCCTGCTCCTCGAGCAGCACGAGCTCGGTGCCGTCGCGCGCGGCGCGGCGAGAGTCCTGGAGCAGCATCAGCGCGAGGAGGCCGTGCGCCTCCGGCTCGTCGGGCATGAGCACCGCGAGAATGCGCCCGAGCCGGATCGCCTCGTCGCAGAGCTCGCCGCGCACGGGCGGCCCGTAGCCCTCGTTGAAGATCAGGTAGACCACCGCGAGGACGGCGCGGACGCGGTCGGGGAGCGCGGCGTCGGGCGGCACGCGGAACGGGATTCCGGCCGCCCGGATCTTCCGCTTCGCACGCACGAGCCGCTGCGCCATGGTCGCCTCCGGGACCAGGAAGGCGCGCGCGATCTCGGCGGTCTCGAGACCCCCGAGCATCCTGAGCGTGAGCGCGACCTGCGCCTCGACCGCGAGCGCCGGGTGGCAGCACGCGAAGATCAGCTCGAGCCGCTCGTCCGGAATCGTCCAGTCGTCCACGTCGTCCTCCTCGCCCGGTACCTCGCGCAGGCGCGCGAGCAGCTCCGTCTTCTGCGCCAGCACCCGGTCGCGCCGGATCCGGTCGATCGCGCGGTTCCGAGCCGTCGCGACGAGCCAGCCGGCCGGATTGCGCGGCGTGCCGTCGCGCGGCCATCGCTCGAGCGCCGTCGCGACAGCGTCCTGAAGGGCGTCCTCGGCGAGCTCGAGGTCGCCGAGGATGCCGGCCAGGGTGGCCAGGACGCGGCCGCGCTCCTCGCGGAAGACGCGCGTGAGCTCGTCTATTCGCCGCCTCCCGAGACGTTCATCACGGGCCGGACCTCGATCGAGCCCAGCTTCGCGGACGGGATCCTGGCCGCCCAGTCGAGCGCGTCGTCGAGCGAGTCGACCTCGATCAGGTAGTAGCCGCCGAGCTGCTCCTTCGTCTCGGCGAAGGGTCCGTCGGTGACGAGGCGGTCGCCGTTTCGCTCGCGGACCGTTGTCGCGGTCGAGGTCGGCTGAAGCGCGTCGCCCGCGACGTACGCGCCCTTCTGGCGCATGTCCTCGGTGTACGCACCGTACGCCTGGAAGATCCGGCCACGCTCGCCCTCGTCCATGTTCGCCCAGAGCTGCTCGTCGTCGTAAATCAGGAGCATGTACTGCATGACGTGCCTCCTTCGGTCGGGTTCAGCATGACGACGAACGGGCGGGGCGCAAATCGACACAGGCTGCGCACACGGAGCTACCTTGGCCGAGATGGGCCTCACGTACGCCGCCTCCACCTCCGGGCCTGGCGAGCCCGACGAGGATCCGCTCGACGCCTACTCGCGCGCCGTCATCGCGGTCGTCGAACGGCTCGCGCCGTCGGTCGCGAACCTCCGCGTCTCGCGCCGCGTCCGCGGCGGGCGGCGTCTCGACGGCGGCGGCAGCGCGGTCGTGATCACGCCCGACGGGTTCATGGTCACGTCGGCGCACGTGGTCGCGCAGGGCGACGGCCGCGGCCGCGCGTCGTTCGTCGACGGGCGCGAGGTCGACTTCTCCGTCGTGGGCGCAGATGCACTGAGCGACCTCGCCGTTCTCCGGACCGAGACGCACGACCTCGTGCCGGCCCAGCTCGGGCACGCGGAGCGGCTGCGCGTCGGCCAGCTCGTGGTCGCGATCGGCAACCCGAACGGCTTCGCCGGCTCGGTCACCGCCGGCGTCGTCTCTGCCCTCGGCCGCTCGCTGCCGACGCGGTCAGGCGCGAACGTCCGCATCGTCGACAACGTCATCCAGACCGACGCCGCGCTGAACCCGGGCAACTCGGGCGGCGCGCTCGCGGATGGGTCCGCCCGCGTGGTCGGCATCAACACGGCCGTCGCCGGCGTCGGTCTCGGCCTAGCGGTCCCGATCAACGCGGCCACGCGCAAGATCGTCGCCGCGCTGATGAGCGAGGGCCGCTTCCGCCGCGCCTACCTCGGGCTGGCGCTCGGCCCGCGCCCGCTCCCGCCCCGCGTGGCGGCACGGGTCGGGCGGCGCGACGGCGTCGAGATCGTGAGCGTCGTCGAGTCGTCGCCGGCCGAGCGTTCGGGCCTGCGGCCCGAGGATCTGATCGTGGCGCTCGACGGGCAGCCGATCGAGAGCGTCGACGAACTCCAGCGCCTGATGGTCGGCGAGCTGATCGGGGCTGACGTGCGGCTCACCGTCGAACGGGGAGGAAGCGAGCTCGAGGTCACGCTCGTTCCGGACGAGCTCGACGGCTGACACGTGCTCCTCTACCACGTCCACTTCGAGGTCCCCGACGTGCGAGCGGCGGAGGCGGAGTGGGAGGAGCGCGGCTTCCCCCTCGTCGCGCGGTTCGGCTACGTCGGCGAGGAGCACCGGCGGTTCGAGCCGGAGACAACCTGGGAGGAGCTCGCGGAGCTCGGCGTCCGGCT
>DASUZD010000164.1:0-5666 GCA_036377055.1 Gaiellaceae bacterium
CTCGAGTACTTCCACGACCACGTCCGGATCGAGCGGATGCTCTTCGACGGCGCGCTCGAGCCTGAGGACGGCGAGCTCCGCCCGGACCGCTCACGGCCCGGCCACGGCCTGGAGCTGAAGCGCGCCGACGCCGAGAGGTACGCGGCGTGATCCGCGAGATCGTGCGCAACCTGCGCGACGGCCGCGCCCAGAAGCTGCTCTCCGCGGCGACGGCGTTCAGCGCGCCGCCGCTCGCGCTCGAGATCTACCTCGAGCACTACAAGGCGTCCTTCGGAGACAAGTGGATGTGGACGCCGATCTGGCTGACGCCGCCGCTGACCGCGGCCGGAATCGCAGGCGTCTTCTCGGCCCGCGCGGCGCGGACGGTCCTCCCGGCGGTCTCCGCGCTCTACTTCCTCGACGGGCTGGTCGGCGTCGTCACGCACGTGCGAGGCATCCGCGCCCGGCCGGGCGGCTTTCGCGAGGCGACGTACAACCTCGTCATGGGCCCGCCGCTCCTCGCGCCCGGGTCGCTCTGCATGGTGGGCGCGTTCGGGATCGCGGCCGCCATCGTGAAGCGTGAGACCTGAGCTACCGAGGCAGCGGCGCGGCAAGACGCCGCAGATGATCGGCCGCTACCCCGACTACGACGTGCTCGAACAGGCGGAGCACTGGGACGAGGCGACGCGGAAGGTCGTCCTCGACCGCGTCCACAACGTGCCGGAGTTCCGCTTCTTCGACGAGCGCGAGCGGGAGACCGTGAAGGCCTTCTGCGACACGATCACGGCGCAGGACCGCGAGCCGCGGATCCCCGTGGCGGCGTACGTCGACGAGAAGCTCCACGAAGGCCCCCTCGACGGCTACCGCTTCTTCGACATGCCGGACGACCGCGAGGTCTGGCGGCTCGTCGTCCGCGGTCTCGACGAGGAGGCGCGCGCGCTCGGCGCGCCCTCGTTCGCCGAGGCGGGCGAGCCGACGTGCGCCGAGATCTGCCACCGCTTCGCGCAGGCGAAGCTGCACGGCGGCGTGTGGAGCGCGCTGAACGTCAGCCGCGCCTGGTCGCTCGTGCTGCGCGACGCGTGCCAGGCCTTCTACTCACACCCGTGGGCGTGGAACGAGATCGGCTTCGGCGGCCCGGCGTACCCGCGCGGGTACTCGCGCTTCGGCAGCCCGCACATCGACACGGCCGAGCGCGAGGAATGGGAAGGCGAGCAAGCGTTCGAGGTCGACCCCGTGCGCGACACGAAGGAGCGCGGCCTGGAGTGACGCTGACGACGCTCTTCCGCAAGGGCGCCTTCGCCATGCCGGAGGAGAACGACTCGCCGTGGCTCCTCGACCAGCACAGGCGCGGTCTCCAGAACCTCGACCGGATGCGCCGGTACCGCACGCAGGACGCGGTCGACCTCGTGGTGGTCGGCGCGGGCGCCGGCGGCGTCACGCTCGCGCAGCGGCTCGCGCGCGCGGGCTGGCGGGTCGTGATCCTCGAGAAGGGGCCGTTCTGGGACCCCGACCGCGACTGGGTCTCCGACGAGAAGGGCTCGGCGCACCTGTACTGGACGGACACGCGCGTGATCGGCGGCAACGATCCGATCGAGATGGGCAAGAACAACTCGGGGATCGGCGTCGGCGGCTCGATGACGCACTTCGCCGGCTACACGCCGCGCTTCCATCCGTCCGACTTCGAGGTGCGCACGCGCGACGGTGTCGGCGCCGACTGGCCGATCTCCTACTGGGACCTGAAGCCGTACTTCGAGCGGGTCGAGCGCGAGCTGCCGGTGGCCGGCCAGGACTGGCCGTGGGGCGATCCGCACACCTACCCGCACGCCGCCCATCCCGTGGCCGGGGCCGCCTCGGTCGCGTGGGAGGGCGCGCGCAGGTACGGGATCGAGATGCGTGTCGGGCCGGTCGCGATCACGAACGGCCGCTTCGGGAACCGGCCACACTGCATCTACCGCGGCTTCTGCCTCCAGGGCTGCAAGGTGAACGCGAAGGCGAGCCCGCTGATCACGCACCTCCCGGACGCGATCGAGCACGGCGTCGAGGTGCGGGCGGACGCGCAGGCCGTTCGCGTCGAGGTCGACGACGCGACGGGCCGCTGCACGGGCGTGACGTACGTCACGGACGGGCGCGAGGAGTTCCAGCCCGCGGACTGCGTCGCCGTCTGCGGCTACGCCATCGAGACGCCACGGCTTCTCCTCCACTCGACCAGCCGCCACTTCCCGAATGGGCTCGCGAACTCGAACGACCACGTCGGGCGCTACGTGATGGTGCAGGGCGCGACCCAGGTCGCAGCGCGGTTCCCGTTCGAGCTGCGGATGTACAAGGCGCCGCCGCCCGAGGTCTCGTCCGAGCAGTTCTACGAGACCGACGAGTCGCGCGGCTTCGCGCGCGGCTTCTCGATCCAGACGATCGGGCCGCTGCCGATCGACTGGGCCCAGCACGTGACCGCGGAGGGCCACTGGGGCGAGGCGCTCCGCGTGTACATGCGCGACTACAACCACTGGAGTGTGCTCGGCGTCCTCTGCGAGCTGCTCCCGCAGGCCGAGAACCGCGTCACGCTCGCGAGCGAGGTGGACGCGAACGGCGTGCCCGTCGCGACCTTCAGCCACAGCCTCTGCGAGAACGACAAGGCGAACATCGCGTACGGGACGAAGGCCCTCGAGGAGATCTGGGACGGCGCGAGCGCGCAGGAGACGCTGAAGATCGACCGCTACGCCCACCTCGTCGGCGGCTGCCGGATGGGCTTAAGCCGGGAGGATTCCGTGATCGACTCGTCGCACCGGGCCTGGGACGTGCCGAACCTGCTGATCGCCGACGGCAGCGTCTTCCCGACGCAGGGCGCGGCGAACCCGGCGCTCGTGATCATGGCGCTCGCCGACCGGCTCGCTGATCTCCTGAAGCGGAAGCGGCTGTGAGTTTTTCGAGCCCGCGCGACCTCTTTCTCGCGTCGCTCGCGCAGATGCTCTGGATCGAGCGAACGCTCGTCTTCGAGGTGCTGCCGGAGCTGCACCGCCAGGTGCAGAGCGAGTCGCTCGCCGCCGCGGTCGAGGAGCACCTCGCGCAGACGCGCGGGCACGTGACGCGGGTCGAGGTGGCGTTCCGCGCGCTCGGCGCCGAGCCGGTCTCTGCGCGAAGCGCGCCCGCCGCCGCCCTCGCGGACGAGCATCGCGAGGTGGCGGCGAAAATCGTGGAGCCACAGCTCGCGGACCTCTTCCACGCAGGCGCCGCGATCCGAACCGAGCACCTCGAGCTCGCAGCGTACGACCTCCTGCTCGAGCTAGCGCGAGCGCTCGACCGCGACGACGTCGCGGAGCCGCTCACGCAGAACCGCGCGGAGGAGGCCGAGGCGCTGGCGCGAGTGGAGGCGCTGGCGGAGCAGCTTCGGCGGGAACTACCCGCCCCGCAGTAGGTTGTGGCAATCAACCAGGAATCGAAAGCCGAGGCGTTTCGCGAGCTCCACGCGGGCGAGCCGTTCGTGATCCCCAACCCGTGGGACGCCGGGTCCGCGCGGGTTCTCGCCGCGCTCGGGTTCAAGGCGCTCGCGACCACGAGCTCCGGCTTCGCTTTCAGCCTCGGCCGTCTCGACGGCGGCGCGACCCTCGACGACGTCGCCGCGCACGTCGCGAGCCTCGACGCGGCGACGGACCTGCCGCTCTCCGTCGATCTCGAGAACGGCTACGGGCCGGACCCGGCCGACTGCGCCGCCGCGGTCACTCGGGTCGCCGAGGCCGGCGCCGTCGGCGCCTCGATCGAGGACTACGACCCGAGCGGCCGTATCTACGAGCGCGCGCACGCGGTCGAGCGAGTCGCAGCCGCGGTGGAGGCCGCACACGGGCTCGGGTACCCCTTCATGCTGACCGCCCGCGCCGAGAACCACATCCGCGGCAACCCCGAGCTCGACGACACGATCGAGCGGCTCCAGGCGCTCGAGGCCTCGGGCGCCGACGTCCTCTACGCGCCGGGCCTGAAGACCGCCGACGAGATCCGCGCCGTCTGTGAAGCCGTGTCGAAGCCGGTGAACGTCCTCGCGCGGCCGTCGCTGTCGTTCGCGGAGATCGTCGAGGCCGGCGCGCAGCGGGTCAGCGTCGGCGGAGCTCTCACCTGGACGGCGGTCGACGCCTTCGCCGCCGCGGCCACCGCGATTCGCGACCGCGGCGACTTCTCGCTCCTTCGCGCGGGCCGCGACTGGTTCGGCTGATGGCGCGCCTCTACGCAGCAACCGGCGACGCGATCGCGCGGCTCGACGAGGCCGACGGCGCCTGGACCGTGGACCTGGCGCTGCAAGGCTCGGGCGCACAGTGCCTCGCGGTCGATCCGCAAGATGCGGACACGGTGTACGCGGGGCTCCGCGAGGGAGGCGTTCGCCGGACCCGCGACGGCGGCCGGACCTGGACCGACTGCGCGCTGCCCGAGCCGGGCGCGTACTCGCTGGCCGTGAGCGCGGCGGACGGCGCCGTCTACGCGGGCACCGAGCCGAGCCGCTTGTTCCGAAGCGACGACGGCGGCGAGACCTGGCGCGAGCTCGAGGCGCTGCTCGACCTGCCGTCCCGGCCGACATGGAGCTTTCCGCCGCGGCCGTGGACGTCGCACGTGCGCTGGATCGCCCCGAGCCCGCACGACGCGAACCTCTTGCTCGTCGGGATCGAGCTCGGCGGACTCATGCGCTCGAGCGACGGCGGCGAGAGCTGGCAGGACCACCGCCCCGGCGCGCAGCCCGACGTGCACTCGCTCGCGTGGCACCCGACCGTCGAGGCCCGCGCCTACGAGGCCGGAGGAGGCGGCGCCGCGTTCAGCGTCGACGACGGCGAGACGTGGCAGCCCGCCGACGAGGGGCGCGACCGCCACTACACGTGGTCGGTCGCCGTCGATCCGAACGACGCGGACCTGTGGTACGTCTCGGCGAGCACCGGCCCGTTCGCCGCACACGGGCGCGGCGACCCGCAAGCGGAGATCTACCGCCGGCGCGCGGGCGAGCCGTGGCGCGTGCTCGCCGGCGGACTTCCCGAGCCGCTCCCCGCGATGGCGTACGCGCTCGTCGCCGCGGACGGCCGCCTCTTCGCCGGGCTCGCCGACGGGCAGCTCTGGGAGAGCGGCGACTCGGGCGACAGCTGGCGCGCGTGCGCGCTCCGAGGCGAGTCGCTCACGCGGCTCCACGCGCTCGCCTGGGCGCGCGTCTAAGCGGGACGATCAAGTCCGCTCACGCGCCACACGAGCCCGCGGTGGGCGAAGGTCGCGCGGAGCCCGCGCTCCTCCAGCACCTCGAGCATCGCCTCAGGCGGATGCGCGAACGTCCGGAACTCCCGCCGCAACAGCCGGAAGACCAGCGCCTGCGCGGCGACGACCGCGCGCGAGACGACGTGACGGGGTGGATAGCTGAAGACGACGTGCCGGCGAGCGTGATCGGCGACCGCCCGTAGCAGCCGCTCGTAGTCGGGATAGCAGCAGACGACGCGGTGCAGGACGACCACGTCCGCGGGCTCGATGCCGTCGCGCCCGGCCGCGATGTCGTAGAGGCGGCGCTCGGCCCTCCCCTCGAGCCCGGCCTCGCGCAGGAGCTCGCGCGCCTCGTCGTCGTAGCCCGGCGAGAGCTCGAGGTTCACGGCCTTCGCGGCGCCGCGCTTCAGCAGCTCGATCTGGATCTCGCCGACGCCGCCGCCGATCTCGAGCACGCTTGCTCCCTCGACGCC
>DASUZD010000165.1:0-18357 GCA_036377055.1 Gaiellaceae bacterium
CCGCTGCTCGCGCGCTTTCCGATGCACCGCATCCCGCACGGAGTCGACACCGCAGTCTTCAGGCCGCTCCCGAAGGACGAGGCGCGGCGCCGGCTCGGGCTGCCGGAAGGCCGGCCGCTCGTCCTCTTCTCGGCCTCCGACCTGAACGAGCCGCGGAAGGGCCTGCACCTGCTCGAGGAGGCGCTGGCGCGGATGGACGATCCGCCGCTGCTCGCGCTCGCGGGGGCGGGCGAGATACCGCGGCGCGTCGAGACCGCCTGGCTCGGCTCGATCGGCGACGACGAGGTGCTCGCACAGGCGTACTCGGCCGCGGACGTGCTCGCCGTGCCGACCGTCGCGGACGCGCTGACGCAAACGGCGATCGAGTCGATCGCGTGCGGAACGCCGTGCGTCGCGTTCGACCGCGGCGGCGTCACGGACGTCGTCACCGAGGAGACGGGCTACCAGGCGCGGTTCGGCGACGTGGACGACCTCGCGCGCGGCCTGCGCGTCGTCCTAGAGGAGCACGACCGGTACGCGCCGCGGTGCCGCGAGATCGCCGAGCAGGAGTTCACGGTCGACCTCCAGGTGCGCCGGTACGTCGAGCTCTACGAGCAGGTTCTCGCGCCCTGAGGGGGGCGGTCGTGACGTCGGCGCCGCTTGCCTATCCTCACCGCATGCCTCCGGACGGCGTCGCGCGCCCGCTCGTCTCGATCGTCACGCCGTCGTACAACCACGCCGAGTTCGTCGACGAGTCGATCCGGTCGGTGCTGGACCAGGACTACGAGCCCATCGAATACGTGATTGTCGACGACGGCTCCACCGACGGCACCGTGGAGGCGATCCGGCGCTACGAGGACCGGCTCGCGTGGTGGACGACGCAGGAGAACGCCGGGCAGGCGGCGGCATTGAACCGCGGCTTTGCGAACACGAGCGGCGAGCTGATGGCGTTTCTCAACTCCGACGACGCGCTCCTGCCGGGCTCGGTTCGGACGCTCGTCGACGCCTTCGCGGCGGATCCCTCGGTGCTCCTGGTCTACGGCGATGCGATGACGGTGCAGGACGGCCGCGAGATCGGGATCCTGCGGGCGAGAGACTGGGATCCGCGCAGGCTCGTCCGCACCGGCGCGAACCCTGTGCCGCAGCAGGCGTCGATGTGGCGCCGGCGCGCCTGGGACCTCGCCGGGCCGTTCGACGAGGAGCTGTTCTTCTTCTTCGAGTACGAGTTCCTCGTCCGGCTCTCGCCGCACGGCGGAGCGCGCCGGCTCGAACGACCCCTCGCCAGGTTCCGGCTCCATCCGGAGTCGAAGACCGTGCAGCAGTCGACGACGACGGGCGAGGACGCGATCCGGCTCGCCGACGGGTTCTTGACGAGCTCCCGTGTCCCGCCCGAGCTCCGGGCGTACGCGCGCCGCGGCCGCGCCAGCTATCACCTTCGCGCTGCGCTCGTCTTCTACCAGGCGGCGGAGATCGTCCGCGCTCGCCGGCAGTTCCTGCGCGCGCTCGCGCTGGCCCCGCTCGCGTTCAGCCGACTCCACGTGCTCCTCTTTCTGAAAAGCCTCGTCCCACAGCCGATCGTGCGCCATCGCCGGCGCCGCCGCCGGTGACCCGCCCGCTCGTCTCGATCGTCACGCCGTCGTACAACCAGGCGGCGTTTCTCGAGGAGACGCTGCGCTCGGTGCTCGACCAGGACTACGAGCCGATCGAATACCTCGTCGTCGACGACGGCTCGACCGACGGAAGCGCCGAGATCGTCGAGCGCCACGCGGACCGGCTCGCGTGGTGGACGCGGCAGGAGAACACGGGTCAGGTAGCTGCGCTCAATCGCGGCTTCGAGCGCGCGACGGGCGAGTACATGGGCTATCTCAACTCCGACGACACGCTGCTCCCGGGAGCGGTCTCGCGGATGGTTGCGGAGCTCGAGCGGGACCCGGAACTCCTGCTCGTCTACGGCGACGCGCTCTACACGGACGAGGAGTCGCGTCAGACCGGCTATCTCCGCTCGCGCGAGTTCGACGTCGTCGAGATGGTGCGCACGGCCGAGAACCACGTCGTGCAGCCCTCGACGCTCTGGTGCCGCGAGGCGTGGGAGCGATACGGCCCGCTGAATGAGGACGGCTGGTACTTCTTCGACTTCGAGTTCTTCGTGCGCTTCCCGCCCGAGCGCGTGCGGCGCATCCCAAAGCCTCTGTCGACCTACCGGATCCACTCCGAGGCGAAGTCGACCGGGGCGGCCGCTTCCCGCCTCGCCCGTGACCACGCGCGGCTTGCGGAGACGTTCTTCGCGTCGGAGCGGCTGCCGGCGGCGGCACGGCAGGTCGCGCGCGAAGGCCGGTCGAGCGCGTACCTCCTGGGCGCCGAGTTCGCGTACGAAGGGCTCGCCATGGGGCGCGCGCGGCGGTATGCGCTCCGCGGACTTGCGCTCCACCCGCGCCACGCAGCGTCGCGGCGCTGGCTATCGCTCTCAGCCAAGAGCCTCCTGCCGCGTCAGCTCGTCGCTCGCCTCCGCGAGCGGCGCCGCGCCGCTTACGCCAAGCCGCCGACGACGATCGTCCGGTAGGCGACGCCGCTGAGCGCGCGAATATCTCGATCGCTCAGTTGCACGAACTCCCGCTGATCGAAGTGGCCTGGCTCGGCCGGCTCTGGACGACAACCCAAGCGCGGCCCCATACTCGAGGGCACCGTTACGTCGCCCACGGGCGTATACGTAGCCACAAATGCGCGTTCGTCACCCGATTCTCCTGGCGCTCGTCGGCGGAGCCGTTGCGGCGTCGCTCGCCGCCGCAGGCCATCGAGCGCATGCGCGTCCGGCGGCGGTGGCGCGGCCGCGCCCGAACGTCCTCGTTCTCGAGACCGACGACCAGACGCTCGCAGAGATGGCTGTGCTCCCGACCGTCCGCCGTCTGATCGGTGACGAAGGCGTCACCTTCGACAACAGCTTCGTGACGTTTTCGCTCTGCTGCCCATCCCGCGCGTCGCTCCTCACAGGCCAGTACGCCCACAACCACGGCGTCCGTGGAAACACGTCGGCCGCCGGCGGCTACTACAAGCTCGACTCGACAAACACGCTCGCGGTCTGGCTCCAGCGCGCCGGCTACTACACCGTCCTCCTCGGCAAGTATCTGAACGAGTACGGGACGCGCGACCCGAAGGAGATTCCGCCCGGGTGGAGCGAGTGGCACGGGCTCGTCGACCCCTCCACTTACCGGTACTACGGCTACACGATGAACGAGGACGGGAAGCTGACGACGTATTGCGAGGACGCGCAGCCGCCCTGCTACCAAACCGATGTGCTGCGCGACAAGGCGGACGAGATCATCCGTCGCCGCGCGCCGAATCCGCAGCCGTTCTTCCTCTGGGTCGCATTCCTCGCCCCGCATGCCGGCCAACCGGCCGATCCGGACAACCCGTTCATCGAGACGCCGTCGCCCGCGCCGCGGCATCGGGGTGCATTCGCGAACGAGCCGTTGCCGATGCCCCCGTCGTTCAACGAAGCCGACGTCTCGGACAAGCCAAGCGCGATCCAGCGCCTGCCGCTGCTCGCCGAACGCGAGATCGCGGCGATCCGCGAGAACTGGCAGCGGCGCCGCGAGACGCTTCTCGCGGTCGACGAGGCCGTGGGATCGATCCTCGAGACACTGCGCAGGACTGGCGAGCTCGATAACACGCTGATCCTTTTCACGTCCGACAACGGCTTCTTCCACGGTGAGCACCGCATCCCCTTTGGCAAGACGCTGCTCTACGAGCCGTCGATCCGCGTGCCGCTGCTCATGCGCGGCCCCGGGATTCCGCGCGGCGTCCACCGATCTCAGCTCGTCGCGAACATCGACTACGCGCCGACGATCCTCGACGCGGCGAAGGTCGAGCCCGGGCGAATACAGGACGGGATCTCGCTCCTCCCCCTCGCTCGCGACGGGTACAAGGAGGTGGGCCGAGACCTCCTCGTCGATAACGAGCCGGGTCCCGAGCACTTTGACGCGATCCGCTCCCGCAACTGGCTTTACGCCGAATATGCGACCGGCGAACGCGAGCTCTACGACCTCGCTCACGACCCCGACGAGCTCCAGAGCCTGCATGGCGACCCGAGCTACGCCGCCGTCCGTGGAGCGCTCGCGCAGAGGCTGCACGTGCTCGTTGCGTGCAAGGGCCCCACCTGCCGCGAGGGGCCGCGCGTCACGCTCGTCCTGCGGTCGAGGAGGCGCCGCTCTTGCGCTTTCGGTGCCGTGCGGGCGTCGCTCGGCGGCACCGACGCCGCCACCGTCACCGCTGTGACGTTCGAGCTGAACGGCCGTACAGTCGCGGTCGCCAGGCGCGCGCCGTTCCGGGTGGTGGTCCCGCACAGGCGCTTTCACGCGGGCCGGAACGTCGTCCGGGCCCGGGTCGAGGCGCAGGTCGATCGGCTCGTTACCAAGGACACGACGATTCGGGTGTGCCGCTAGGAGCGGGCGAGGTTGCGAGGCAACTCGCGGAACAGGTATGAGAGGCTGGCGGGCGCGCCGCCGAGCCCGCTCCAGTGGCGGACCGAAGAAGAGGCTCGCCGAGCCGTTCTGCGCGTCGGAGCGACTGCCGGAGGCGGCGCGTTCCGTGGCGCAGGAGGGGTGTTCGAGTGCCTACCCCCTCAATGCGGAGTTCGCGTACGAGGGGCTCGATCTCGCGCGGGCACGGCCGCAGGCGCTGCGGGGACTCACGTTCCACCCGCGGCACGTTGCGTCTCCGCGGTGGCTCTCGTTCGCGGCGAGGACCCTCTTGCCGGGGCGCGTGGTGCGCCTTGCGCGCGAGGCGGCGCGATGAACATCGACGGTAGAGTCTGTCGACGGCGGAGGCCGCTGTGACCGATCCCGTGTGCGTCCTGTACATCTCCGGCCTCCCGCACAGTGGGAGCACGCTCTTGGCACGCGTGCTCGGCGAGGTCGAGGGTGTGTTCGCGGCGGGCGAGGTGTCCGGGCTGAGCGACCGGATCACGAGTGGCGATCGCTGTGGGTGCGGCGCCGCGCTCGCCGACTGTCCCTTCTGGGGATCGGTTCTGCGCTTGGCGTTCCCGGACGCCGACCCACTTCCGCGGCTGCGGCCGGAGAGACGCTGGATCCACGGCCGCACGCTCGTCTCGCTGGCGCTCGGGCGCGACCACGAACGTCTGCGCGCCTACCGCGGGGACCTCGCGAGGCTCTACCACGCGATCGCCGCGGTGTCTGGCTGCCGCGCGATCGTCGATTCGTCCAAGTCGCCGACGTTCGCCTACATCGTCGGCCGCACGCCGGGGATCGAGGTCTATGGCGTCCACCTCGTCCGCGACCCACGCGCGACGTCGTACTCGTGGAGCGTTGATCCGCACTACCACCGGACGCGAGGGCCTGCGTTCGGCGCACGCTGGACGTTCTGGAACCTCGAACTGGAGGCGCTTGCGGCGCGGCACCGGCGGCGGTTCGTCCGCTTGCGGCTCGAGGATTTCGTCCGCGAGCCGGTCGCCGCGACGCGCCGCGTCCTCCGCCTTGTCGGGGCCGACGAGGCCGACCTGCCCTTCCTTGACGAACGGTCTGCCCGCCTGCCCGAACACCACATGGTCGAGGGGCACGCAAGTCGTTTCGACACCGGCGTCGTCGCCATCCGGGAGAGCACGACCTGGCGACGACGCCTCTCGACGCGCCGCGAGCTCTCGACGTCGCTGCTCGCGTCACCGCTTCAGCTCCTTTACGGCTACCCGGTCGTGCGACGCCCGATCCGGGCGGCCGCGCCGCCGCCGGCTTGACCTGCGGCAGTCCGACCGCGCCCCGGCTGCCTGGAAATTGGCCGTAGCGGCTCCACGTCGGCGCGGCTCTAGACTGACCCGCCGGTGGACGCCCTCGACATCGTGCTGCTCACGTATAACCGGCTTGAGTACCTCGTCGCGACGGTCGAAGCTCTGCGCGAGCGGACGCCGGAGCCGTTCCGCCTCACGATCGTGGACAACGCCTCCGGAAGCGCCGTGCGGAATTGGCTCGTCGAACACGGGGACCTCTTTCACCAGGTCATCTTCCAACCGCAGAACGAGCATATCGCCGGTTTCCAGCGCGGGATCGACACGACGTCGAGCGATCCATTCGTGCTCGCCGAGCCGGACTTGATCGTGCCTGATCTCGAGCCCTCGTGGCTGGCGCGGCTGCGCGCGTTGATGGATCGGCACCCCGATTTCGGCCTGATCGGCGTGGGGCTCGACACCGCAAACCGGCCGGCGGTGCTCGGCCCTGAGACATTCGAGGCCTCGGCGGTCGTTGACGGTGAGGTCGTCGAGAGCAACGTCGGGATCTGGTTCCAGATGATCCGCCGCGAGGCCCTGCGCGTCCCTTATGTCAAAGACAGCGCCGCATGCATGGCGATCCGCGAGGCGGGTTTCCGCGTCGGCTGGACGCCGAAGATTCGCGCCTTCCACCTCGGCTGGGACGATCACCGGACGCACCCCACGCATCTCGTCTCGAAGAACGAGCTCCCCTCCCCGTACCCCCACTACCGCGAGGTGGAGCTCATCGGTCGACCGCCCGCTATCGAGGAGTTGGCACGAGCCGCACCCGTCGTCGGCCAGCTCCGACGTGCGGGCGTGGCTTCCGAGGCGGTGTTGGAGCTTGCGTGGGGCGCCCCCGTCTTGGGTCCAGCGCTGGACGCTGTAAGGACCCTCCATCCGCCTCCGGTGACCCTCCCCCTCGGCGATGGGGCCGCCGGCGCGGTCGTCTTGGTCGCGCCGCCGGCCGAGATCGCGGCCGACGCCCTCGCGGAGGCCGCCCGCGTTGCCACCACGATCGTCGTCGCAGTCGTCTCGCTCGCGACCTTCGACGGCCGGGCCGCGGCCGACGTGGCGCCTGCCGGCTGGACTGGACATGAGGTCCCTGCCGTCGGCCGGCTGCCGCTCGAGCTTGCGCGGCGCGGCGACGAGCTGCCTGCGCTGAAGGGTCACCTCCGCTACACCACGCTGGAGCATCGTGACAGCTGGCTGGCGCTCTTCGCTGCAGCCGCAATTCCTCCCGAGGGCGAGGAGCGCCTGTTCGTGTTCACGGCCGAGGGTGCGGTCACGAGTCAGGACTACCTGACGCTCGGCCACGGCCTGGTTCCGTGGAAGCCGCCGCCGCGACCGTTGCCGACGCCGAAGGCACCGTCGTGGCGCTGGAAAGTGCGGCACGGCATTGCCACCCGCGCTCCGGTCCCGGTGGTGAGAGCATTTCGCCGGGTTGGCCGACGGCAGCGTTGACGCGTTTCGCCGTCGATGCCACGGCAGTCTCGCCGGTCGGGAAGGGGATCTCGCGCGTCATGCGTGGCGCGGCCGAAGCGCTCGCGCGCCGCGGCGTGGACGTCGTTGCGCTTGTCCAGCCGGGAGTTGCGCTCGAGGCATCCTCCGAGAGCGTGCACGCGCGGCCCGCGGTGCTCTGGGAGCAGGTCGGGCTCGCCCGGGCGGCGCGGCGCTTCGACTGCGTACTGACGCCGACGGAGCGTCTGCCGGTCGCTGGCCGCGGCCGGTTCGTCGTCTGGCTCTACGAGACGCCAGCGCGTCGGCTCGCTGCGAACCGAGGCGCGTACCAGCGCGGGAGCGACCTCCTGACCCGCGTGGTCTGGAAGCGATCTCTCCAACGGGCGGCAGCTGTCGTCGCCGGCTCCCACGCGACGGCGCGGGAGGTCGACGCGGAGTTGCCGGGGTTGCACGTGCGGGTCATCTACCCGGGGCTCGATCCGGAGTTCTCGCCGGGGGTCGGTCCGCGCGGCGAGCCGTACGTCTTCCACCTCGGCTCCTCAGACCCGCGCGACAACACCGAGGCCGTGCTGCGCGCCGTCGCGCTCGCGCGGATGCGGCTGCCGATCAGGCTCGTCGTCGGCGGCGTCACCGCCCGAGTGGATGCGGGCGCGGAGTACACCGGCCGCATCTCCGACGAGGAGCTCGTCACCCTCTACCGCGGCGCGGCGGCGTACCTCGACGCGAGCCTCTTCGAGGGTTTCGGCTACCAGGCGCTCGAGGCGATGGCCTGCGGAACGCCGTTCGTCGGCTCGAACGCGACGTCGATTCCCGAGGTCGTCGGCGACGCCGGCCTGCTCGTCGACCCGCGCGACCCGGAGGCGCTCGCGGACGCTCTCGTGCATGTGCTCGAGGAGCCCGGGCTCGCCGACGAGCTGCGTCGGCGCGGGCTCGAGCGGGCGCGCGAGTTCACGTGGGAGCGGACGGCTGAGCAATTCGCTGCCCTCTTCGAGGAGCTCACGGCATGATCGTCCTCCTCCACGGCGCGCGCGCTCACGGCGCGGTCGAGCGGTACGTGGAGCAGATTGCCGACGCGCTCGGCGACGACGCAGTGCTCGTCCAGCCACACCTCCAGGGATTCGAGCAGGGATCGGTGGGCGGGCTCGTCCGGATCCTGCGCCGGCTGCGGCCCAGCGTCGCGCACGTGATGGACGTCTGGCCCCAGGCGCTCGTCGCGGCCCGGCTCGCACGGGTGCCGCGTTTGCTCATCACGCACCATACGCCCGAGCTGCCGCGGCGCGACAACGTCGCGGGGCGGGTCTGGCAGCGGCTCGGCTGGCTCGCTCGGCCGGAGGTGATCTACACGTCGGAGGCGGACCGGTCTCGCGACGGTCGCCGACCGAGCCGCGTGATCGCGCTCGGGATCGACCTCGACCGGTTCGAGGGTGCGCAGCCGGCGCTGCGCTCGGAGGCCCCGCTCGTCGGCAACGTCGCCCGGCTCGCGCCGCAGAAGGATCACCGGACGCTGATCGAAGCGGCGCGGCTTGTCCCGGAGGCCGAGTTCGTCGTCGCCGGGGACGGTCAGCTCCGGGCCGAGCTCGAGCGGCTCGCGGAAGGCTCGCGCGTGCGGTTTCTCGGCGCGCGCGACGACGTGCCCGAGCTGCTCGCGTCCTTCGACGTCTTCGCGTTCCCGTCGCTCTTTGAAGGGCTGTGCCTCGCGGTGATCGAGGCGCAGGCGGCGGGCGTCCCGGTCGTCGCGACGCCGGTCGGCGGGATCCGCGAGACGGTCGTGGACGGCGAGACCGGCCTGCTCGTACCGCCGAGCGATCCCGCCGCTCTGGCCGAGGCGATCCGGCGTCTGCTCGAGGACCGCGCCGCCGCCGAGACGATGGCGGCGGAGGCGAAGCGCCGGGTTCGGGCGCGGTTCTCGGTCGAGCGGATGGTCGAGGAGACGCTCCACGTCTACGGCCTGCGCGCGTAGGCGATCAGGTGGTCCGAGAGGGACGGCAGCCGGTCGGCGAGGCGGTCAAGGCCGCGCGCGACCGCGGCCGGTGGGCGCGTCAGCGACGAGATCGGCCCGAGGCGCTTCCCGACCACCGCGACGTTGACGAAGCCCGTCTCCCCGAGCAGCTCGCGCATCAGCTTCGGCGTGAAGATCCGCACGTGGCCGAAGTCGTCGCCGTAGCGCGTGCGATAGTCCAGAGCGTCCGGATACCGCCCGGCCAGCAGCGCGAGCCGGTGCTTCCACCAGAGGATGTTCGGCGTCGAGAGGACAACCGCACCGCCAGGGCTCAGCACGCGCCGGATCTCGCGGAGGAACGATTCGGTGTCGACGATGTGCTCGATGATCTCCCCGGCGAGCACGACGTCGAAGGACGCGTCCTCGAACGGCAACCGAGCGGTCATCCGCGTCCCGTCGAACGCGTTGATGAAGTGCTCGACGGCCTCGACTCCGCGCTCCGCGCCGCGCTCGCGCTCCTCCGGATCGATCTCGATCCCGGCGCGCGCGCTCTCGGGAAAACGCGCTAGGAAGAGGCCGCGGCTCGAGCCCAGGTCGACCACGCGCTTCCCGGCCGGGTCGCCCCAGCGCTCGCGCAGGAGCCGATGCATCTTCGTGTAGCGATGCTCTACGTCGTGGAAGAAACGCTCGTCGTAGCCCCACTCGGGCGAGTACGGAAGGTCGAAGAGCGCAGTCCGCGGCACGCTCGGATAATGCCGCCGTGACCAGTCGGGACGTGACGTTCTCGGTGATCGTGCCGACCCGCGGCCGCGAGACGATCCTCCCCGCGCTCGACAGCATCACGGAGCAGCTCGACCCGGGCGACGAGGTGCTCGTCCGGTGCAGCCGCGACGAGGACTTCGGCAACTCGGCGCGCCAGTCGATGATCGAGCGAGCGAAGGGCACGCACCTGCTCTTCATGGACGACGACGACCAGTTCGCTCGCGGCGCGCTGGCCGCCATGCGCACGTTCGCGCGCGAGCACCCCGGCCGCATCGGGATCTTTCGGATGCGGTTCCTCGACGGAAGGGTGCTCTGGGACGAGCCGGTGCTGCGGCTCCGGAACGTCAGCTCGCAGATGCTCTGCGTGCCGAACGTGCCCGGCAAGCTCGGCCGCTGGGAGAGCCCCGACTACCCGCGCGTCGCGGACTACGAGTTCGTGCGCGGGACGGCCGAGCTCCAGGGCGACCCGATCTTCCGCGAGGAGATCGTCGCGCACATCCGCTCCGACCGGCGCCCGATTCCGCGCGCGCTGAAGCGCGTCACGACGCCGCTCGCGGAGCTTCGCTACCGCGCCTCGCCGCGGACGCGCCTCAAGCGCGCGCTCGGCCGGTGACGCTGCGGCTCGACTGGCTTCCGCTCGAACGCCTGGACGAGCTCCAGGCGTTCGTCGACGAGCACTGGCGGCGCGGCCACGTCCTCGCACGCGACGCCGAGCTCCTGCGCTGGCAGCACCGGCGGCGCGACGACCGGGGAACGCTGGCGGTGCTCGTGGCCGAGGAGGACGGCCGCCTACTGGCCATGCTCGGGTGGATCGAGTTCGACGCCTGCGTCGGCGACTCGCGCGTGCCCGGGGGCTGGATGACGAACTGGCTCGTCGTCCCGGAGGCCCGCGGGCGTGGGCTCGGTATCGCGCTGGTCGAGCACGCGATGGAGAGCGCGTACGAGTTCATCGGCGCGCTGGGGGCGAACGCGGCGACCCTGCACGTGCTCGGCGCCGCCGGCTTCGCCGAGGTCGGCATGCACCGCTGGGTGCGCGTGTTCGACCACGACGCGCTGCGTGAGCTGCTCGGCGGGCGTGAGTACCACGCCGTCCCCGCGCCGCCGGCTGCCGGGGGCGAAGGCTTCGTCGGCGCGTGCCGCGACGAGCCGTTCCTCGAGTGGCGCTACCGCGGGCATCCGCGTTTCCGCTACGAGCTCCTGCGCGACGAGTCCGGCTTCGCCGCCTACCGGATCGAGCAGGTGGCGGGTTCGAGCGCGAAGGTGATGCGCATCACCGATGTCCTCGGCGGCGACAGCCTCATCGACGCGCTCGTCGACACGGCTCGGCGCGAGCGCGTCGTCTTCGCGGACTTCTACTGCACGTCCGCGCGGTTCGCCTCACCGCTCGAGCACGTCGGTTTCGTCGCCGTCGACGGTCTTCCCGGGCGCTTCCAGCCGCTCGACTTCTCGGACCGCCCGATCGTCTCGAACTTCTGGGCGGCACCGAGGCTCGGCGTCGACTTCGCGGCAGGGGACCTCTACGTCACGCGAGCCGACAGCGACCTCGACCGCCCGAACTAATCGGCCTCATCGGGCGCCGGCGCGGCGCTGCCGTTCTCTTCATTGCGCTGCGCGGCCCGCTCCGCGGCCGCGGCCCGCTTCTTCTCTTGCTTGCGCTCGCGCTTCTCCTGAAGCCTCCGCTCGCGCGCGAGCTTCTCGAACGTCGTCTTCCTCTTCGATCTCACGACGCCCTCGTCGCTCGCGGCTGGCCCGCCGCGTACGACTGCTCCCAGCCCACGTTGGTCAGCATCGCACCGACGTCGCGGATGGCGATCGCAATCTCGAGCCCGATCTCGCGGATCGCCTCGGTCTCGCGCGGAGTAGTCGTCTCAGCGGCTGTGCGGAGCTCGGTGAGGAGCGCCTCCAGCCGCTCGATCTCGGCGTAGTTCCGCGCTTCGGGACTACTCATCAGCGATGGGCCATGGCATGGCGGCGGGCCCGTCCGGGGCCGACGTCACTGCGCTCGATCTCGACGATCCGCTCGGCCGTCAGGCGCGACACGCCGTCTCGGACGAGGCGCTCCACGGCCCTCAAACGCTCACGCTCACCCTTCGGGGCCTTCTCGGTTCCGATGGTCACGATCTCAACCTCCCTTACCAGTCAGGGGAACGGGTAAGGAGGGGGGTGAACCGCCCGAACTCGCTCTGGCTGGCCATCGTAGCCGAAGCTCGCTCCTAGTCGATCAGCTTTCGCGTCATCGCGAAGATCGCGAGCCGCCACATCAGGAGACCGAACCCGACCAGCACGCCGACCCGCGCCGGGTCCCACCACTCGAACCCGAACGCGGCGTGGCGCACCAGCTCGACGCAGTGGTGCAGCGGGTTGATCTCGCCCGCGATCTGCGCCCAGCGCGGCAGCTTGCTCAGCGGGAAGAACGTCCCGGCGACGAGGAAGAGCGGCGTCAGCACCGCGCTGATCACGTAGCTGAAGTTCTCGATCGACGAGGCGAAGCCGGCGATCGTGATCCCGAAGCACGCCCAGCCGAAGCCGGCGAGGAACGCGACGAGCGGCACGACGAACATGCCCCACGCGGGGTTCAGGCCGAACGCGAGCGCGACAACGAGCGGCACGCATCCGTAGATCCCGGCGCGGACGGCGACCCAGAGCGCTTCCGCCGTGACGAGCTCCTCGGTGTCGACCGGCGCGGCGAGGATCGCGTCATAGGTGCGCTGGAACTGGTACTTGACGAACGTGCCGAACATGGCCGGAAAGGCCGAGGAGAAGAGCACGGCCGTCGCCACGGTTCCCGTCCCCACGAACTGGACGTACGAGTAGCCCGCGACCCTGCTCACGAGCGACCCGAAGCCGAAGCCGAACGCGAGCAGGTAGATCGTCGGCTCGACGGTCGACGAGAACGTCGCCGACCGCCAGTAGGACGAGAAGTTGACGATCTCGCGGACGAGGACGCCGGTAATTGCGGGGCGCTCCAGCCGCCCGAGCCGTGCGCGCGCGGCCGTCGCTGTCACTCGATCTCCTCGCCCGTCAGGAGGACGAAGACGTCCTCGAGGTTCGCCGGCCGCCGCTCGCCGGCCGGCGCGTTTCCGTCAGCGCCCTCGATGCCGAGCACGGAGACGCTCGTGCCGGTGCGGCGCGTGCGGAAGCCCGCCGCGGCGGCGTCGGCTTCGACCTCGGCGAGCCGCGCGGGCGGGCCGTAGACCTCGACCGCCTCGCGCCCCGCGTGCCGCTGGACGAGCTCGACCGGCGGCCCGGCGGCGACCGAGCTTCCGTGCGACATGATCAGGACGGTGTCCGCGAGCCGCTGCGCCTCCTCGATGTAGTGCGTCGACATCAGGATCGTCGTCCCCTCCGCGCGGAGCGCGTCGATCAGCGCCCACAGCTCCTGGCGGACCTGTGGGTCGAGCCCGACCGTCGGCTCGTCGAGCAGGACGAGGCGAGGCCGGTGGACGAGAGCGCGGGCGATCAGCAGCCGCCGCCGCATCCCGCCGGAGAGCTTGTCGACGCGCGAGTCGCGCCGCTCGACGAGGTTCGCCATCCGGAGCGCGCGCTCGATCGCGGCACGCCGCTCGCCGCGCGCGATCCGGTAGAGGTGCGCGAAGACGAGCAGGTTCTGCTCGACGGTCAGCGTCACGTCCAGGTTGTCGAGCTGCGGCACGACGCCGCACTGCGCGCGCGCCGCCTTCGACTCCTCGGGCAGCCGGAAGCCGAGCACCTCCAGCTCGCCCTCGTCGGCGATCGCCTGCGCCGTCAGGAGGCGCATCGTCGTCGACTTGCCCGCGCCGTTCGGGCCGAGAAGACCGACGCATGTGCCCATCGGCACGTCGAGGTCGAGCCCGTTCACGGCGGTGATCGGCCCGTAGCGCTTGACGACGCCGCGGAGGCGGATGGCGAGCTCGCCTGCCATGCCGTCAGCATGCCAGCCCTATCATCGGCCGCGTGATCCTGCTCGCCGTCGGCTACCACTACGTCGCGGCCGAGCCGCCTAGCGAGCCGCGCGCGATCTTCCCGGTGACGGCCGCCGGGCTCGCCGCACAGCTCGAGCTGATCGGCCGCTCGTTCGAGTTCGTCTCCCGTGACGAGCTCCTTGCCGCGGTCGGCGGCGAGGCCGTGCTTCCCGAGCGCGCGTGCCTCGTCACCTTCGACGACGGTCTTCGCTGCCAGCTCGAGCTCGGGCTGCCGGTGCTCGAGCGGCTCGACGTGCCGGCGATCTTCTTCGTGCCGGGCAAGCCGCTCGCGGAACGGAGCGCGCTCTACGTCCACAAGGTGCACGCACTCCGGGAGCGCGTCCCCGACGAAGAGCTGCTCCGACTGGCGGGCGGCGCCGACGTGCCGATCGACCTCGCGCAGGAGCACTACCGCTACGACGAGCCCGACGCCGCGCGGCTCAAGTACCTCCTGAACATGGCGCTGCCGCTCGAGGAGCGCGAGCAGGTCGTCGGCGCCGCGTTCGGCGAGGTCTTTCCCGACGAGGAGGCGTTCGTCCGCGAGCTGTACATGTCTCGCGAGGACGTGGCCGGGCTCGAGCATGCACATGCCGCGGTGGGCGCGCACTCGTACGCGCACGAGCCGCTCGCGCTCCTCGACGACGCGGCGCTGGCCGCGGACCTCGAGGCGTCCGCGTCGCTGCTCGAGGAGATCTGCGGCTCGCGTCCGCTCGCGCTGAGCTACCCGCACGGGACCGCAGGCACGGTCGATCTCCGGGTCGCCCGGGGCGCGGCCGCGGACGGGTTCCGCGTCGCCTTCACGATGGAGCGCGCGCTCAACCGGACGCTCGACGAGCCGCTCCTGCTCGGCCGGCTCGACGCGAACGACGCGCCCGGCGGGAAGCGGCCGCTCGACGAGATCCCGCCGGCTCGCAGCCGCTACTTCGCCGAGCCGGTGCCGGCCGCATGACGACGCTCGCGGCGCTTCCGGAGCGGGTTCGCCGCCGCGCGATCCTCGAGCGCGATGTCGCGCGCCTGCGCCGCGACCACCCGGGCCTGCGCGAGGTCGGCGACGGCGACGGCCCGGTCGCGCTCTTCGTCAGCCTGACCGAGTTCGTCTACCAGCTGAAGCTCGAAGGCATGCTCGGCAAGGCGCTCCAGCTCCACGGCTGGAGACCGGCGGTGCTCGTCCCGGCTGGATCGTGGGTCCCGCGGAAGTACCTCGCCGCGTTCGGGATCGAGCGCTTCGTCGTGCTCGACGACTTCCTCGACGACGCCGCACGGGACGAGGCCACGCGAGAGGCGGCGGCGATCCTCGAGCACGAGCCGACGCTCGCGGACGTTCGCGACCTGACCTTCCACGGCGCCGCGATCGGCCGGAACGTGCTCGCCACCGTCTCGCGCGCCCTGCACGAGGGCGCCGTCGACCTCCGCGATCCGCGCGTGCGGGCCAAGCTCGGCGACCTGCTGCCGCGGACGCTCACGTCGACGATCGCCGCCGAGCGCCTGCTCGACGAGCTGCGGCCCGAGCTCGTGCTCTTCCTCGAGCGCAACTACGCGGCCGAGGCGCCGATCTCGGACGTCGCGCTCGTGCGCGGGACGAACGTCGTCCAGTACGTCTCGGGCCCGCAGGACGACACGCTGATCTTCAAGCGCTTCACGCGCGACACGCGGCGCGAGCACCCGCGCTCGCTCTCGGAGGCGTCGTGGAAGGCGGTGCGGCGGATGCCGTGGACTCCGGAGCGCGACGCCGAGCTGGACGAGGAGTTCGCGAAGCGCTACGGGAATGCGTGGGCGCTCTCGCGGCGGATCCAGGGCTGGACGAGCGACCGATCGCGCGACGAGGTGATGGCGGCGCTCGGCCTCGACCCCGCCAAGAAGACGGCCGTCCTCTACTCGCACATCCTTTGGGACGCGAACATGTTCTACGGCGACGACCTGTTCGCCGACCAGGAGGACTGGTTCGTGGAGACGGTGCGCACCGCGGCGGCGAACGAGCGCGTGAACTGGATCGTCAAGCTCCATCCGGCGAACGTGTGGAAGCTCCGTCGCGAGGGGATCGAGGGCGCGCGCGACGAGGAGACGGCGATTCGCGAGGCGGTCGGCGAGCTGCCGGCGCACGTCGCGGTCGTCAGGCCGGACAGCGAGATCTCGACCCGGTCGATCTTCGGCGTCACGGACTACGGAATCACGATCCGCGGCTCGGTGGGGTTCGAGCTGCCGTGCCTCGGCGTGCCGGTGCTGACGGCGGGGACCGGCTTCTACTCGGGACGCGGCTTTACGGTCGACTCGGCGACGCCGGAGGAGTACCTGGCGCGCCTGCGCTCGATCGAGCGGATTCCGGAGCTGTCGCCATCGCAGGTCGAGCTCGCGCGGCGCCACGCGTACGCGCTCTTCAGGCTCCGGCCGACGCGCTTCACGAGCTTCCTCGCCACGATCCGCCCGCTGGACGAGATGGGCCACCCCCTCGATCACGACGTGGAGATCCGGGTCCGGACGCGCGCCGACCTCGAGCGCGCCGAGGATCTGCGCCGCTTCGCGGAATGGGCGACGGAGTCGCGCGAGCTCGACTACCTCAAGCTCAGAGGACGAGCTCCTCACCCGTGACGAGTGTGTACGAGGCTGTCGGCGGTGATGAGGGTTTGCTTCGTCTAGCCGAGGCGTGGCATGCCAGGGTGATGGCCGACGAGGTGGTCCGCCACGCCTTCAGCCACGGCTTACACCCCCAGCACAGCGAACGGCTCGCCGCTTACTGGGCCGAGGCGCTCGGCGGACCGCACACCTACACCGAGCGCTACGGCGACGAGACGGCAGTCGTCCGCATCCACAGCGGCAACGGCCCTCACGAGGAGATGGACCGGCGCGCGATCACCTGCTTCGACCAAGCGCTAGAAGACGTCGCCCTCACCGACGAGCCGCTTCGACAGGTGCTGCACGACTACTTCGCCTGGGCAACCACCACGACCATATCGGCCTACCACCACTCCGCCGACGACGTGCCTGAAGGGCTGAACATCCCGCGTTGGTCCTGGGACGGCCTACAGGACTGAAAACGCGATAACCGCGCTGGGCTAACACCGGGTTAACCGGGGTCGCGGCTAGCATCGGCGCCCAATGAGCGTCTACGTCATCGCCGAGGCGGGGATGAACCACGACGGCAGCCTTGGCAACGCGATCCGGATGGTCGAGGTCGCTGCCGAGGCCGGCGCGGACGCCGTCAAGTTTCAACTCCACGACGCGGCGGCGGAGTCGACGCGCGACGCGCCCTCGCCGCCGTACTTCCAACACGAGAGCCGCTGGGAGTACTTCCAGCGCACCGCCTTCACCGACGACCAGTGGCGGACCCTCCGCGAGGCCTGCGACCGCGCCAGGATCGACTTCGTCTGCGCACCCTTTTCGCTCGAGGCGCTCGAGCGGCTGGCACGGATCGGCGTCTCGCGCTACAAGATCGGCTCCGGCGAGGTGACGAACCTCGAGTTGATCCGCGCGGCGGCGGCGACCGGAAAGCCGGTGCTCGTCTCGTCCGGGATGAGCACCTGGGAGGAGCTCGACGCGGCGGTGGACGCGGCGGGCGAGCACGCGAGCGTTCTGCAGTGCACGTCGGCCTACCCGACGCCGCCCGAGCGCGTCGGGCTGAACCTGATCCCGGAGCTGCGCGAGCGGTACGGGATGCCGGTGGGCTTCTCCGACCACTCGCTCGGCCCGTACGCCGCGTTCGCCGCGGTCGCGCTCGGGGCGGAGATCGTCGAGAAGCACTTCACGCTCTCGAAGGAGATGTACGGCCCCGACGCGGCGCTCGCTCTCGAGCCGCACGAGCTCGAGGAGCTCGTCGACGGGATCCGCGAGATCTCGGAGATCCTCGCGAGCCCGGTGGACAAGAACGCCGAGGCCGCCGCGCTTTCCGAGATGAAGAAGATCTTCGAGAAGAGCGCGGTCGCTGCACGCGCGATCCCCGCAGGCGCCGTCATCGAGCGCGAGATGCTGGCCGCGAAGAAGCCGGGCACCGGGATCCCGGCGCGCCGGATCGAAGAGCTCGTCGGCATGCGGGCGCGCCGCGACATCGCCGTCGACACCGTGCTCACCGAGGACGATGTCGAGTAACTCGAAGCGCAAGGTTTGCGTCGTCGTCGGCTCGCGCGCGAACTACTCGTCGATCAAGTCCGCGATGCGGGCGGTGCGGGATCACGACACGCTGACCCTCCAGCTCGTCGTCGGCGCCTCGGCGCTCCTCGACCGTTACGGGACCGTCGTGGACGTGATCGAGCGCGACGGCTTCGAGCCGGACGAGAAGGTCTTCATGCTGATCGAAGGCGAGACGCCCGGGACGATGGCCAAATCGACGGGACTCGGCCTGCTCGAGCTGCCGACCGCGTTCGGGCGGCTCGAGCCGGACGTCGTGATCACGGTCGGCGACCGCTTCGAGACCATGTCGACCGCGCTGGCGGCGACCTACATGAACATCCCGCTCGCGCACACAATGGGCGGCGAGGTCTCGGGCAACATCGACGAGTCGATCCGCCACGCGGTCACGAAGTTCGCGCACA
>DASUZD010000166.1:0-8905 GCA_036377055.1 Gaiellaceae bacterium
TCACGAAGACGATCCACAACGCGCTGCAGGGTGACGAGCACGGGCTCGCCGAGTCACACGAGGAGATCTTCCGCCGCTACCAGGAACTGAACGCGCGCGAGCTCGAGGACGACTACGACTTCGTGATCGTCCACGACCCGCAGCCGGCCGGGATGATCGACAGCTTCCCGGGGACGAAGGCGCACTGGATCTGGCGCGGGCACATCGACTTCTCCACGCCGAACCGCGAGGTCTTCGACGTCCTGCTGCCCTCGCTCGGCCGCTACGACGCCACGGTCTTCCACCTGCCCGAGTACGCGCCGCGCGCCGCGGGGCTGCCTCCCGCGTACATCTGGCCTCCTGCGATCGACCCGCTCGCCCCGAAGAACATGGCGCTCTCTGCGGAGGACGCGGCCTACATCGTCGACCAGTTCGGAATCGACGTGGAGCGGCCGCTGCTGACCCAGGTCTCGCGCTTCGACCCCTGGAAGGACCCGCTGGGCGTGATCGATGCCTACCGCCAGGTGAAGCAGCGCTTCCCCGAGGTGCAGCTCGCGCTCGTCGGCTCGATGGCGCACGACGACCCCGAGGGCTGGGACTTCTACAACCAGACCGTCTCGTACGCCGCCGGCGACCCCGACATCTACATCCTCTCGAACCTGAACAACGTGGGCTCGGTCGAGGTGAACGCGTTCCAGGTGCACTCCGCGGCCGTGATCCAGAAGTCGATCCGCGAAGGCTTCGGCCTGACGGTGAGCGAGGCGCTCTGGAAGGCGCGGCCGACGGTCGCCGGCCGAGTGGGCGGGATCGTCGACCAGATCCAGCACGGCGAGACGGGCTGGCTCGTCGGCTCGGCGTCCGAGTGCGCCGCCGCGTGCGTCGAGGTGCTGACGGATCCCGCAGGCGCACGGCGCCGGGCGCTCGGCGGGAAGGAGTTCGTGCGCCGGAACTACCTCACGCCCCGGCTCCTGCGCGACTGGCTCGTCCTCTTCAACCGCCTGCTCGGAAACGACACCGAGGGCGCCGAGATCGCCACCGTCGCAGCCGCCTGAGCGCGGGTCTAGGCTGCTCGGCGATGGCCGCGGCCGGGCGCAGACAGCTGATCGTCGTCTCGAACCGCGGGCCAGCGTCGTTCGTGCGGGACGAGCGCGGCGAGCGCGTCACCCGCCGCGGCTCGGGCGGGCTCGTCAACGCGCTTCGAGGCCTCCTCTCGCACGAGGAGGTGACGTGGATCGCCAGCGCGATCGGCGACGAGGACCGCGCGGTCGCCGGCGAGGCAGGCGGCGACGCGTTCGACGAACGCGCCGGCGACGGCTCCGCTTACCGGCTCCGGCTCGTCGCGCACGATCGCGAGGCCTACGACCGCTACTACAACGTCGTCGCGAATCCAACGCTCTGGTTCGTCCAGCACTACCTCTGGGCGCTCGCGCGAACGCCCGATATCGACGAGCGCGTGATGGAAGCGTGGGAGACGGGCTACGTGGAGGTGAACCGCGCCTTCGCCGCCGCCGTGCTCGCCGAGCTCGACCGAGCCCCGGGCTCGGTCGTCTTCTTCCACGACTACCACCTCTACCTCGCTCCGCGCATGGTGCGAGACGCGCGCCCGGAGGCGCGGCTCGGTCACTTCGTCCACATACCGTGGGCGCAGCCCGACTACTGGCGCACGCTCCCGGACTCGATGCGGCGTGCGATCCACGACGGGTTGCTCGCGAACGACGTCGTCGGCTTCCACGCCCGCCGCTGGCGCTGCAACTTCCTCGCGAGCGCCGAGGAGCTCGTGGGGGCGAGGCCGAGCCCGGAGCTCGACTCGGTCGAGTACGGGGGCAGGCGAATTCTCGTCACGAGCCACCCGATCTCCGTCGACGTGGCCGGCTTCCTGCGCCTGGCGGGACACGATGCCGTCGCCGCCGCCGAGCGCGAGCTCGTCGCGACCCGGCCGGAGCGTCTCGTCCTGCGCGTCGACCGGACCGATCCGTCGAAGAACGTCGTTCGCGGCTTTCGTGCGTTCGGGCTCTACCTAGCGCAGCACCCGGAGGCGCACGGCCGCGTCGGCATGCTGGCCCTGCTCGACCCGTCCAGGCAGGACATCGACGAGTACGTCGAGTACCTCGAGGCGCTGAAGGCGGCCGCAGCGGCCGTGAACGACCGGTTCGGCCGCGACGGCTGGCTGCCGATCGACCTCCGGATCCGGGACGACTTCGCGGAGACGCTCGCGGCCTACAAGCAGTACGACGTGTTGCTCGTGAACGCGGTCTACGACGGCCTCAACCTCGTCGCGAAGGAGGCGTCGCTCCTGAACGAGCGTGACGGCGTGCTCGTGCTCTCCGAGAACGCGGGTGTGCACGAGGAGCTCGCGGAGTGGGCGCTGACCGTGAACCCGTTCGACCTCGTCGGGCAGGCGGCGGCGCTGCACGAGGCGCTCGAGCTTCCGGCCGAGGAGCGCCGGGCGCGGATCGACGGCATCCGCCGGCGCGTGGTCGAGTACGACGTCGCTGCGTGGCTGTCCGATCAGCTCGCGGATCTGGAGGCGGGAACGGGCTAACATCGGCCGATGGCCGCGCCGACCGAGCTCGTCGTTGCGGGCGAGCTCCACTCGTACAACCCGGCGACGCTCGAGCGCGTCGGCTCGGTGCGGGCGACGGAGCCGGACGAGATCGGCTCGCTTGTCGCGGAGGCGCGGCTCGCGCAGGAGCGGTGGGCGCGCGAGAGCCTCGCGGTGCGGAAGCGGCTGCTCCTCGACGTCGCGCGCGTCCTGCTCGACCGGATGGACGAGATCGCCGCGACGTGCACGGCGGAGACTGGCAAGCCGCTGACGGAGTCGCTCTTGAGCGAGCTCCTCGTCTCGATCGAGAACGTGCGCTTTCTCGCGTCGAAGGTCGAGCGCGTGCTCGCGCCGGAGCGCCTTCGCTTCCCGCAGCTCTACCTCCGGCACAAGCGCGGCTGGCTGGTCTACGAGCCGCACGGCGTGGTCGGCGTCGTCTCGCCCTGGAACTTCCCGCTCGCGATCCCGCTGACCCAGGCGGCGACTGCGGTGGCGGCCGGAAACGCGGTCGTCGTCAAGCCGGCGGAGCTGACTCCGCTCACTGGGGCGTGGATCGAACGTTTGTTCGCCGAGGCTGGTGCTCCGCCGGGGCTCGTTCGCGTCGTGCAGGGAGTGGGCGAGACGGTCGGAGATGCGTTGGTCCGTGCCCGCGGGGTTTCGAAGGTTGTGTTCACGGGCTCGGTCGAGGTAGGACGGGCGGTCGCGGCAGCGTGCGCCGAGCGGCTCTGCCCGGTCACGCTCGAGCTCGGCGGCAAGGATCCGATGGTCGTCCTCGACGACGCCGACCTCGAGCGCGCGGTTCGAGGCGCGCTCTGGGGCTCGTTCTTCAACTGCGGTCAGGTCTGCTCGGGCGTCGAGCGGATCTACGTCGACCGGTCGCGGTACGACGAGTTCGCGTCGCGGCTCGCGGAGGGGGCGCGGCGGCTGCGGCTCGGCGCCGGCGAGGATCCGGAGGCGGAGGTCGGGCCGCTGATCTCGGCCGAGCAGCGCGAGCGGGTCGAGGATCTCGTCGCGGACGCGCGCGAGCACGGCGCGGAGGCTTTGGCGGGGGCGCGGCGGCCGGAGCTCGAGCTGCCGGGCTGGTTCTACGAGCCGACGGTGCTCGCGGGCGGCTCCCGGGAGGCGCGGATCGAGCGAGAGGAGATCTTTGGCCCGGTCGTGACGGTGCAGCCCTTCGACTCGGAGGACGACGCCGTGCGGCTCGCGAACGACTCGCGGTTCGGGCTCGGCGCGAGCGTCTGGACGCGCGATCCGGAGCGGGCGCGGCGGGTGGCGGCCCGGCTCGAGGCGGGCTCGGTCTGGACGAACGACTGTGCGTACTCGTATGGGGTCGGCGAGGCTACGTGGGGCGGAGTGAAGGAGTCGGGCCTCGGGCGCACGCACTCGAAGCACGGGCTGTACGACTGCTCGCGGGTGAAGTTCGTGGACGCCGACCGCGGCCGGATTCCGGTGCCGTGGTGGTTCCCGTACGACGCGGCGTCGGCCGACGGCTTCCGCGGCGTGCTCTCAGTCCTCCACGGCGACGGCGTCGGCGAGCGGCTCGGAGCGGCGTGGCGCCACCGCCGCGGCCTCGCGCTGCTCGCCCGCCGCTACGTTTCCGGGCAGTGATCGGCACCAGCTCGGCACACCGGCAGCACACACGCGTGCGCCTTTCGCCGTTACGCTCACAGCAGGGGGGAGCCTCGGGGGGGACCCCCGGGGGCACAGGGCGCGGGTGTGCGCGCGGCGGGCCGAATCGGAGGTGGCTGTGAGCGACCTGTCGCATGTGGACGCGGCCGGGCGGGTCAAGATGGTCGACGTCGGCGCGAAGCCGGTCAGCCGGCGGCGGGCGATCGCCCGGGCGGAGGTGCGGATGGCTCCGGCCACGGCCGGTCGACTACGCGACCTGCCGAAGGGCGACGCGCTCGCGACCGCGCAGCTCGCCGGGATCATGGCCGCCAAGCGGACGAGCGAGCTGATCCCGCTCTGCCACCCGCTCCCGCTGACCGTGGTGGAGGTGGCCCTCGAGGTGCGCGACGACTCCGTCGAGATCCTCGCGAGCGCGGAGACGACGGCGCAGACCGGCGTCGAGATGGAGGCGCTCGTCGCGGCGTCCGTCGCGGCCTTGACCGTCTACGACATGGCGAAGGCGATCGACAAGGAGCTTGCGATCGCCGAGGTTCGCCTGCTCGAGAAGACGAAGGAGCCGGTGTGAGGGCCGCGGTGCTGACCGTCTCCGACGGGGTGGTCGCGGGCACGCGTGAGGACCGAAGCGGCGATCTGCTCGTGGAGCTGCTAGCCGCCGACGGCTTCGACGTCGAGCGCCGCGTCGTCGCAGACGACCGCGACGCGATCGCCGACGCGATCGCCGAGCTTGCTGATGGGGCCGGCCTCGTCCTGACCACCGGCGGCACGGGGCTCGGCCCGCGGGACGTGACCCCCGAGGCCACGGCCGAAGTGCTCGAGCGGGCCGCTCCCGGCATTGCCGAGGCCCTCCGCGCCGACTCGATCGCGAAGACGCCCCACGGCCTGCTCTCGCGTGGCATCGCCGGCGTCCGCGGCGCGACGCTCGTCGTCAACCTGCCCGGCTCGCCCGGCGGCTGCCGCGACGGATTCGCGGTTCTCAAGCCGGCGCTCGGCCACGCGCTCGAGCTGCTCGCGGGTGAGCCGACGCCGCACCGGCAGACATGACCGCTTCTGCGCCCGCGCTTCCGGCGCGCTTCGCACGGCTCGTCAAGATCGAGCACACCGTCTTCGCGCTGCCGTTCGCCTACGTCGGCGCCTTCCTCGCCGTCGGCGACGTTCCCTCCGCGCACGACCTGCTCTGGATCACGCTCGCCATGGTCGGCGCGCGCTCCCTCGCGATGGGCCTCAACCGCCTGATCGACGCGCGGATCGACGCGCAGAACCCGCGCACGGCGGGCCGTGAGCTGCCGACCGGGCTCCTCTCGCACGCGCAGGTCGCCGTCTTCTGCGTCCTCTCGCTCGCGCTCTTCCTGCTCGCAGTCTTCCAGCTCGCGCACGTCGTCCGCTGGCTGTGGCCGATCCCGGTCGCCGGCTTCGTCGTCTACCCGTACCTAAAGCGACTCACGTGGCTCTGCCACGCCTGGCTCGGCGCGGTCGACGGCCTCGCTCCCGTCGGGGGCTGGGTCGCCGTCACCGGGACTATTCCGTGGGAGGCGTGGGCGCTCGGCGGCGCGGTCGCGCTCTGGGTGGCCGGATTCGACCTGTTCTACTCGCTCTTCGACACGGAGATCGACCGCGCGCAGGGGCTGCACTCGGTCTCGACACGCTTCGGCGAGCGCGGCGCCTTCGTCGGCGCGCGCGTCGCCCACTCAGCGACGGTCGCGCTCCTCGCGGCGGTCGGGGTCGGCCTCTCGCTCGGGTTCGCGTACTGGCTCGGGCTCGCCGTGGTCACGGCGCTCTTCGCGTACGAGCACTCGCTCGTCCGCCCCGGCGACCTGCGGCGGCTCGACGCGGCGTTCTTCACGGTGAACGGGGTCATCAGCGTCGTCTTCTTCGGGTTCGTGCTGCTCGAGGTCGTCACGTGATCACGGCGCGCGCGCTGACGAAGCGCTACGGCACGAAGCGCGTCCTCCGCGGCCTCGACTTCGAGCTCGAACCGGGCGGCTTCCTCGTCGTCACCGGCCCGAACGGCTCCGGGAAGACGACCCTCCTTCGTCTCTGCGCCGGACTCGCCGCCCCGACCTCCGGCACCCTCGACGTCAGCGTCGACCGCGGCCGCCTCGGCTTCGTGGGGCACGAGCCGCTCGTCTACCGCGAGCTGACCGCGCTCGAGAACCTCGACCTCTACGGCCGGCTCTACCGCGTGCCGGAGCGCCGCGAGCGGATCGGCATGCTGCTCGAGCGGTTCCGCCTCTGGGACGCGCGGTCCGAGCGCGTCGCGACGTTATCGCGCGGGATGCTCCAGCGCCTCGCGCTCTGCCGCGCGTTCCTGCACGAGCCGGACCTGTACGTCCTCGACGAGCCGTTCAGCGGTCTCGACGACGCGGGCGCCGAGCTGCTCGACCGCGAGCTCGCCGAGCGCCGCGCGAACGGCACCTTCCTCGTCGCGACCCACGACCCCGCGCGGCTCGAGCGCCTGGCCACTGCGCGGATCGCCTTCGCATGACGCGCTTCGCCGCCGACGTCGTCACCCTCGCCCGCAAGGACCTGCGGCTCGAGCTGCGGGCGCGCGACACGCTCCCCGCGATGCTCCTCTTCGTCGTCGCGACGCTCGTCGTCTTTCACTTCGCGATCCCGAACAGCTCCTCGCGCCTCGCGGCGAACGGGCTTCTCTGGGTCGCGATCCTCTTCACGGCGCTGCTCGGCCTCGGGCGCGCCTTCGTCCCCGAACGGGAGCACGGCGTCCTCGACGGCCTCGTGCTCGCGCCTTGCGACCGGAGCGCGATCTGGCTAGGGAAAGGTCTCGCCGCGCTCGCCTTTCTCGCGCTGGCCGAGGCGGTCGCACTCCCGGCCTTCGCGCTCTTCTTCTGGGGCGTCGGCGGCGCCACCCTCGCCGGCGTCGCCCTCGCCGACGTGGGGATCTGCCTCGTCGGGAGCTTCGTCGCCGCGATGTCGGTCGCCAGCCGCGCGCGCGAGCTCCTGCTGCCGCTTCTCTTCCTGCCGCTCGCGGTCCCGATCGTGATCGGCGGCGTCGGCGCGAGCGTCGCGTCGGGCCCCGGTCGCTACCTCGCCTTTCTCGGCCTGTACGACGTCGTTTTTGCCATCCTTTGCTGGGCTTCTTTTGAGTATGTCGTCACCGAATAGCCGGCTTCCCGCGCTCGCTGCGACTGCGTTCGGCCTCATGGCCGCGAGCATCGTCCTCGTCTTCTTCGTCGTCCCCAACGACGCCGACCAGGGCTTCTCGCAGCGGATCTTCTACTTCCACGTGCCGATCGCGCTGACCGCCTACGTGTGCTTCGGCTGGGGCGCCTGGAAGGCGCTCCTGCACCTGTGGAAGCGCCCTCCTGGAGCGGATCTCGAGAGCTACGTGTCGATCCACCACGGCGTCATCTTCGGGGCGCTGACGCTGCTGACGGGCTCGATCTGGGCCAAGATCTCGTGGGGCCACTGGTGGGTCTGGAGCGAGAACCAGCTCGTGCTCTTCCTCGTCCTGTTCCTGTTCTACTGCGCCTACTTCATGCTGCGGTTCTCTGTGGAGGACGGCCCCGCACGCGCGAACCTCTGCGCGGTCTACGCGCTCTTCGGCGTCGTGCTGATCCCCGTGAGCTTCCTCGCGATCCGGCTCGCCGCGCACATCATCCATCCGGTCGTCTTCACCCGGCACGGGCCGCGCGTCCACGGGACGATGCTGCTCACCTTCTTCGTCTGCTGGGCGGCGATGCTGGCGCTCTTCGCAACGCTCTACCACGTCGAGCTGGCCGGGAAGCGGCTCGACTCGCGCCTGCGCGAGCTCCGGGAGCTGCTCGCGTGAGCACGGCCGAGAAATACGTGGCCGCGGCGTACCTGGTCGTCTTCCTCGCCGTGCTCGCGTACGTGTTCATCATCGCGTTGAAGCTCGTCCGCCTCGAGCGCGAGGTCGCTGAGCTGACGGAACTTGCCGCTGCGCGTCGCGAGGAGCGCCAACCGGAGCTGACGCACGTTGGCTGAGCTCCTGTTCTGGCCCGTGCTCCTCGCGTACGGCGAGGCAGCCATCGGCTACTTCGGCGAGACGCGGCGGCCCGGCCTTCCCGGGCGGCTCGCGACGTGGGGTGTCCGCATCGGCTGGCTCGTCCAGACGGGGCTGCTCGCGCTCCAGGCCGCACGTGCCGACGGGTTTCCGTGGGCGACGTGGGCGGGCTCGCTCAACCTCTTCGTCTGGCTCGTCGTCGGCGCGTACCTGATCTGGGGCTGTCGCCCGCGCTACCGCCTGCTCGGGCTCGCGGTGCTTCCACTTGCGGTCGTCCTGTTCGTGCTGGCGCGCGTCGGTGGCGGCACGGACACCAAAGGCCACAGCCACTACTCCAACCTCTTCCTTGTCCTGCACGTCGGGCTCGTGCTCGCGGCGTTCGCCGGGTTCACGCTCGCGGCTGCACTGGCGGCGCTGTATCTCTGGCAGGAGCGGCGGCTGAAGCGGCACGAACGGTCGATCCTGCGCGTGCGCGCGCCGGCGTTGGCCAAGCTCGACGAGATCGCCGCGCGGACGATCGCGTTCGCGCTGCCGGCGCTCACGCTCGGGATCGTCGCTGGCCTCGTCCGGCTCGGCTCGCACGGAGGCGGCTTCGACGCCCTGATGGCGGTGACGATCGTGACCTGGGCGGTCTACGGCGTCTTCCTCCTCCTGCGCTACGAGGCCGGCTGGCACGGGCGCAAGGCCGCGTACCTCCTCCTCGCCGGGTTCGCGCTCGTGATCGCGGTCCGGCTCGGCCTCCCGACGGTGCATTTCTCATGACCCTCGTCCTC
>DASUZD010000167.1:0-2183 GCA_036377055.1 Gaiellaceae bacterium
CCATGCCTCGGGCGGTCACGCACAGCCGTCCCGGCCGGCGTTGAGCCGGCGCGGCGCGCTGCTCTTCGCAGCGATGTGCGTCATCTGGGGCATCCCGTACCTGATGATCCGCGTCGCGGTGCGCGAGCTCGCGCCGGTGACCCTCGTCTTCCTGCGCACCGGCCTCGCGGCACTGCTCCTCGTGCCGCTCGCGGCGCGGCGGGACGAGCTCCGCCCGCTCCTCGCGCGCTGGCGGCCGCTGCTCGTGTACACGGGGATCGAGGTCGCGCTTCCGTGGGTGCTGCTCTCGCGCGCCGAGACGAAGCTGACCAGCTCGCTCACCGGGCTCCTGATCGCAGCCGTGCCGCTCGTCGGCGCGCTGATCGTCTCGCTGACCGGCAAGCGCGAGCGGCTCGGCGGCAAGCGTTGGCTCGGGCTCTTCGTCGGCCTCTGCGGCGTCGCCGCGATCGTCGGCCTCGACCTCGGGCACGTGAACGTCGTCGCGCTCGTCGAGATCGGCCTGGTCGCGGTCTGCTACGCCCTCGGGCCGATCATCCTCTCGCGCCGCCTCAACGACGTACCGCCGCTCGGCGTCGTCGCCGCGTCGCTCGCGTTGTCGGCGATCGTCTACGCGCCGCTCGCCGCGTTCCGCTGGCCTGCGCACATGCCGTCCGCGCACGTCGTCGAGTCGGTCGTCGGCCTCGCCCTCGTCTGCTCGGCGGCGGCGTTCCTGATCTTCTTCGCGCTGATCGCCGAGGTCGGCCCGGTGCGCGCGACCGTGATCACGTACGTGAACCCGGCCGTCGCTGCCGTGCTCGGCGTCCTGCTCCTGAGCGAGCGGCTGACCACCGGGATGCTGCTCGGCTTCGCGCTCGTGCTGGTCGGCTGCTTCCTCGCGACCGGGCGTGCCCCGGAAACCGTCGCCGAGCCCTGAGACTCACCGATCCGATCCCGGAAGCCCGCGGAGCGAGCGCACGGGCGAGAACACAACCGGGATGAACGGCAGGAGCGCGATGACCGCGCCGACCAGCATCGCCTGGCGCAAGCCGAACGCTCCGGCGAGCCCACCGCCGATCGCAGTTCCGAGCGGAAACGCGCCCGTCCCGGCGGTCGTCGTGAAGCCTGTCGCGCGGGCCTGCAGGCGGTCCGGGACGACAGCCTGGCGGATGCTCGTCGCGCTGACGCTGTACAACGCTCGCGCAAGGTTCTCGAGGATCCAGCCGAGCGCGAGAAAGACGATCGCCGCATTCCTCGACGCGACAGCGAGGAGCAGAGTCGCCGGACCGAAGAGAAACAGCGCCGTCACGACGGTCGGGCCCACGCCCAGTCGCTCGGCCACCCGCCGTCCGAAGAGAGCGCCGGCGAATCCCCCGATCTGGCCGAGGGAGAGCACGACGCCGACGACCGCGGCCGTCAAGCCGAGCTCGCGCACCGCGTAGACGATCACGATCGCCCACACGAGTCCGAGGGCGAGGTTGGCCAGCGCGTGTCCGATCAGGAGGGGACGGAGATACCGGTGGCCGAGCACGTACCGCGCCCCCTCGCGGAGCTCCCCGCGCCGCTCGCGCGCGACCGGCGGCCTTTGCTCGTGCCTCGAGACCGAACGAAGGAGGCTCGCGGAAGCAACGAATGAAGCTGCATCCGCGAGCAGGGCGACCGGAGCCGCCACGAGCGAGATCAGCCCACCACCCGCGCCGGGGCCGGCCGACCAGGCGATGACACGACTGGCCTCGAACTTCGCATTCGCCTCGATCAGCTGCGCGCGCGAGACAACTGACGGCAGGTACGCCACGGAGGCGATCTCGAAGAGAACCGAGAGCGACCCGTTGACGACAGCGACGACGTAGAGGTGGGGCAGGGTCAAGCTGCCCAGTCCATACGCCACCGGGGCCGACGCGAGCGTCGCTGCACGACCGAGGTCGGCCGCGATCATCACTGGACGCCTCCGGACGCGGTCGACCCAGACGCCCGCCGGGACGCCCACCACGAGCGTCGGCAGGGTCCCCGCCGTAGCAAGCAGCGCGACCTCGTATGGCCTCGCGTGGAGCACAAGGAGGGCCGTCAGCGGCAGCGCGAGCAGGGTGACCTGGCTGCCGAGAGCGCTGACGGCCTGCGCGCTCCAGAGGCGCAGAAAGTCACGGTGCCGCCAAAGCCCGTCCGGCACAGCGCGACGCTACTCGAGAGCTGCGCTAGTGAGCAACCAA
>DASUZD010000168.1:0-18822 GCA_036377055.1 Gaiellaceae bacterium
GTCGCCTTCTTGCCGACGAGCTTCGCCGCTTCGGCGACGACGACATCGAGTCCGTCGACCTTGCCCACCGCGGCCGTGCCGTCGTGCAGGTCGATCTCGCCGAGCTTGACGTCGACCTGCGCGCCCTCCTCGACCGGCGTCGTGGGCGCGAGGTCCGCCCGGCGTCCCTCGGCCAGCACGTCGAGGTGGTCGGTGTGCACATGACCCTCGGCCGGAACGAGGTAGAAGCTGCGTCGGGTGGCCTCCTCGAGCGCGGCCAGTCGTACCCCGCCCGGGCCGACGAGCATGCTCGCCACCTTGGGGTTCAGCTCGACCTTGAGCGCCTGCACCCGCGCCCCCGCCGCGAGCGTCCTCAGCCGCCGCTCGACGTCGACCGCGGCCGACGCCTCGGAGTACACGATGCCGTCGCCGCCGCAGGTCGGGCACTTCTTCGTCAGGATCTCGCGCGGCCCGTCGGTGACGTTCTGCCGCGTCATCTCGACGAGGCCGAGCGGCGAGATCTCGACGACGTACGTCTTCGTCCGGTCGCGCTCGAGCTCGGTGCGGAGCGCCTCCTCGACCTGCGCGCGATTGGACGGGTTCGCCATGTCGATGAAGTCGATGACGATGATCCCGCCGATGTCGCGCAGCCGCAGCTGGCGCACGACCTCCTTCACCGCCTCGAGGTTGTTCTTCGTGATCGTGTCCTCGAGCCGTGCGCCCGAGCTCTTCGACCGCGAGCCGACAAACCGGCCCGTGTTCACGTCGATGACGGTGAACGCCTCGGCGTAGTCGAAGACGAGGTAGCCGCCGGAGGGAAGGTCGACGCGGCGCGAGAGCGTCGACCGGATCTCGGAGTCGACGCCGAACCGCTCGAAGAGCGGCTCCTTGTCCTTGTACCTCGTGACCCGCTCGACCATGTGCGGGGACGTCTTCTTCAGGTAGCCGACGATGCGCTTGTACGTGCGGTCGTGGTCGACGAGCGCGCGCTCGAAGTCGCCGGCGAAGAGGTCGCGGGTGACACGGAGCGGCAGCTCGGCCTCCTGGTAGACCAGCGCCGGCGCCTTCGCCTTCTTCGCCTTTGCGTCGATCGTCTTCCAGAGGCGCTGGAGGAAGACGAGGTCGCGCTCGACGTCCTCGGCGGACGCGCCCTCGGCCGCCGTGCGGACGATGACGCCCCCGCTCGGCGTGTCGAGGGCCTTGATGATCTCCTTGAGCCGGTTGCGCTCGTCGTCGTCGAGCCGTCGCGAGACGCCGAGACCCTCGCCGTGCGGCACGAATACCACGAACCGGCCCGGGAGCGAGATCTCCGTCGTGAGCCGCGCGCCCTTGGTCTTCATCGGATCCTTGACCGCCTGGACGAGGATCGTCTGGCCGCGCGTCAGCAGGTCCTGGATCTTCTTGCCGTGCCGCTTGCCCTCGAGCTCGGGGACGACGATCTCGTCGACGTAGAGGAAGCCGTTCTTCTCGAGGCCGATCTCGACGAACGCGGCCTCCATCCCCGGCAGGACGTTGTCGACCGTGCCGAGGTAGACGTTTCCGGCGATCGAGCGCTTCTCGGGCCGCTCGAGGTAGACCTCCGCGACGCGGTCGTCCTCGAGCACCGCGAGTCGCTGCTCGCTGACGTCGACGGAGACGAGCAGCTCGCGCTTCGCGGCCGGAAGCGGCGGCCGGCGCGCCGGGACGCGGCGCCGCGTCGAGGCGCGTGAGCTCCGCTGGGACTTCCGCTCCGGCTTGTCGGCCTGCTCGGCCTTTCCAGCCTTGGCAGGAGTCGCCTTCGCTTGCGCGACGTCCGCCTTCTCGGCGGCCGGCTTGCGGCTTCGCCCCCGTCCGCCGCGGCTTCCGCGGCGTCGCTTGGGCTTGGTCGGTTCGGCCGCCGTGCCGGCGGCGCTTGGATCAGAGGGTGCTGCGGTCGGTGGTTGCGGGGCGGCAGCCTCGGCGGGCGCCTGCTCCTCGCGCTTTTGCTTTCGTCGGAACAGGGAGAATGGCAATGAAGGTCTCCTGGTCGGGCGCGCACAGGAGCGCCGCCTCATCGGCGGGGGCGCTCGGCGCGCAGCTAATGGTCAAAACGAGCGGCATGAGCCTGGTCTCAGGGTAGCAACGACTCCCGCTAGAGCCTCCGTCCGATCCCGGACCTACGATCCCGCCATCTCAGCACCCGCGGAGGTGGCCGCGATGGCGAAGAACCGACAAGCCCACGAACTGTTGCTGATCGAAGAGGCAGACGCCTGGTTCGAGTACCTCGAGGCGACGCGCGGGCAGTCGGCGACCCGCTACTCGGAGCTCGAGCCGTGGGCCTGGGCTCGGCTGCGCCAGCGGCTCCGCGCCATCAAGACACGCCGCGAAAAGCTTCGTCCTGCCGCCGCCTGAGCCGACCGCTGATCTTCGAGAGGTTGTGCTGCTGTCGAGCTGCGCCGTTGGCGGCGGCAATGTTCGCTGCGTGTCTGGTCATGACGTCCGGTTGTGGCTCGGGGAAGCCGAAGCAGCGCCCATACGCCGTCCTCGGCCAGAAGACGGCCGCGGGGCCGCACGCCGAGGCAACCGCCTTCGTGAAGGACAGCTACGTCGCTCACGCGGTGCGGATCACCGCGACGCCGGATCAGCGGGTCTCCGGGAGCTGGACGCTGTCCTGCGCGGGAGGGGGCGCCTCCGGCGGCACGATCGGCAGGGACGCCGACGACTTCAGCGGCAAGACGCCGCTCGTAGTCGCGACGCGGCCGGCGCCGGTGACCCAGCCGACGTGCACGTTCGTCGGCGTCGGGAGGCTGTCGCGATCGGGGCGGGTGAAGGTGGTGCTTCTCGGGCGCTGAGCTAGCGGCGGTCGAGGGCCCGCGCGCGGGCGTGGACCGCGAGCAGGACGCCCATCGCGACGAGGTTCGCGATCATCGACGAGCCGCCGACGCTGACGAACGGGAGCGGGATCCCGGTGATCGGCGCGATCCCCATCGTCATGCCGACGTTCACGAAGATCTGGAACAAGAGCGCGACGACGATTCCACCGGCGACGATCGCCGAGTACGGGTCCCGCGCGATCGCGACGATCCGTAACCCTCGCCAGACGACGAGCAGGTAGAGGCAAAGCAGCGCCGCGGCGCCGAGAAAGCCGCGCTGCTCCGCGAGCGAAGCGAAGGCGAAGTCGGTCGCGTGCTCGGGCAGGAAGTCCAGGTTCGTCTGCGTCGCGTTGTCGACGCCGCGTCCGTGCACGCCGCCGGCGCCCACGGCCAGGAGCGACTGGTGCGCGTTGTACGTGGCGCCGCCCGGGTCGGCGTTCGGGTTGCCGAAGTGGAGCAGGCGCTCCTGCTGGTAGTGCTTCAGCACGGGCTGGCCGATAGCCGGCAGCGCCCAGAGCATGAGCACCGCGACGAGGACGGCGCCGACGCCGAGGAGCGCGATCTGCGTCCAGCGCGTTCCCGCGACGAAGAGGATCGCCGCGAGCGCGGCGCCGTAGACGAGCGCGGTGCCGAGGTCGGGCTGGACGAAGACGAGGAAGATCGGAACCGTCGCGAGGCCGATCGTGCGGAGCGTCGTGCGGGGATCCCCGATCCTCCGCGCCCGCTCGGCGAGGAACCCGGCGAGCGCGAGGACGAAGAGGAGCTTCCCGAACTCCGACGGCTGGAAGCGGAAGAAGCCGAGGTCGATCCAGCGCTTCGAGCCGCGCGTGAGCGGCCCGGCGAGGAAGACGAGGACCATCAGGCCGATCGTCCCGAAGTAGATCGCCTTGTGGTACCGGCGGTAGACGGCCGGGTCGACGAGGATCGCAGCGAACGCGCCCACGATCCCGACCGCGGCGAAGATCGCCTGGCGCGTCACGTAGTAGTTCGGGCTTCCCGGCACGTCGTGCCGCGTGATCCCCGAGATGGCCCACAGGCCGAAGAGGACGAGCGCTCCGACCGCGCCGACGAGCATCCAATCCAGGCGCCGCGCGAGCGACGCCGCCTCGGCGCGGCCGGCGCGACGGGCGCGGGCGGCGGCGCGGCTGCTTGCGTACTCGACCATCAGTCGGAGTACACCGTCCCGTGCTGCGTCGCCTGGCGGCCGAAGTACTGCTCGAACACGTGCAGCGCCGCCGGCGCTGCCGCCGTGCCGCCGTGGCCGCCGTTCTCGATCAGGGCGCAGACGACGATCGTCGGGTTGTCGGTCGGGCCGTACCCGCACCACCACGACTGGCTCAGGTTCAGTCCCGTCTTCTGGCCCGGCAGGAAGACCGTCTTCTCGGCGGTTCCCGTCTTGCCCGCGATCCGGTACGGGAACGAGCCGAAGATCGGCTCCGAGGTTCCGATCGTGCCGTGCGTCGCCTCGTCGAGGCCGGAGCGGACGACCTCGAGGGCGCTCGAGTCGACATCGACGCGCTGCGGCGCAGGCGGAGCGAAGCGGCGGCGCACGACCGCCGGCGTGCGGCCGTCGCCCGCCTGCTCGACGTCCTCGGCGATGTGCGGCGTCACCAGCCGGCCGCCGTTCGCGATCAGCGCGTAGAAGCGCGCCATCTGAAGCGGCGTGACCTGGAGGTCCTTCTGGCCGATCGCGAGCTGGATCGAGTCGCCCGGCTTCCAGAGGCGGTCGACCTGCCAGTGGAGCGGGTCGTTCTGTGCTGTGTACCTGGCGTGACGCCACGCGATCGTCGGCAGGAGGCCCGCCTGCTCGCCGGGCAGGTCGACGCCCGTCGTCCGGCCGAAGCCGAAGCGCGAGGCCCACTCCTGGAGCGGCTGCCCGCGCTCGGGCGGCAGCTGCCAGAACTTGTAGCCGAGCTGGTAGAAGTAGGTGTCGCACGACGCCGCGAGCGCGACCGGCATCGTCATCCCTTCGTAGACGTACGGGTCCCAGTTCTTGAAGGTCTGGCCCTTGATCGTGATCTGCCCCTGGCAGGGAAGCGTGTCGTAGGGCGAGATCAGGTGCTCCTCGAGCGCGGCGAGCGCGGTCACCGGCTTGAAGGTCGAGCCCGGCGGATACGAGCCCTCGATCGCGCGGTCGAGGCCCGGGAAGTTCGCCTTCGCCGCCGCCGTCTGGTCGAGCAGCGGCCGCAGCAGGCGCGCCGGCTTGCGGCCGACGTAGAGGCTCGGGCTGTACGTCGGGCTCGACGCCAGCGCGAGGATCGAGCCGTCGCGCGGATCCAGCGCGACGATCGCGCCGCCGTTGGCCGCCCACGCGCCGTCGTTGCGAGCCGCGCCGATGCCGAAGCTGAGTGCCCGTTCCGCCGCCTGCTGAAGCTTGACGTCGAGCGTGAGCCGGAGCTGGTAGCCCGGCGTCGGCTCCTGCGAGATCTGGAGCGCGCTCAGCGGCCGCCCGAGCGAGTCGACGCGGAGGTGCGCTACGCCCGACTGGCCGCGGAGGTACGCGTCGTACGCGCGCTCGATCCCCGACTGGCCGATCTCGTCGCCCGGGCGGAACGCCCGTCCGGCGGACGAGTCGAGCTGCTGCTGCGTGACCTCGCCGACCGCGCCCACCACCTGCGCCCCGAGACTTCCGTACGGGTAGTGACGCAGGTACGAGCGGGCGATCTCGACTCCCGGGAACTCGTCGCGGTGCTCCGACAGATAGAAGACGACGTCGTCGCGCGCCGAGTCCTCGACGGTGACGGGGGCGAGCGGGTCGCGGGCGTGCTTCCGCAGGTCGGCCGCGATTTGCGCGAACGGGACGTTCACGAGCCGCGCCAGGCGCCGAAGCTCCGTGTAGCGGCCGTCCTTCGGCAGGTCCGAGGGCCAGACGCGGATCGACGTCCCGGCCACGTTGGTCACGAGCGGCACGCCGTTCCGGTCGACGATCGGACCGCGGGCCGCCTGCATCGGCATCGTCCGCAGCTGGTTGTTCTGCGCCGCGCGCAAGTACTGCGTCCCCGAAAGGACCTGGAGCGCCCAGAGGCGGAGGAACAGCACCCCGAACACGACGAGCGCGACGATCCCGAGGATCCCGATCCGGACGGCGAGGCCCGGCGCGAGGCGATAGTCGGCGACGGCGCGATCGAGCGGGACCGCGCGCGGTCGCGTGGCGGCGCGCCCGTTCGCGGTCGCGCTAGCCAAGCAGCCGCACCTCGGGCGCGAGCTCGCCCCACAGGAGGGGACGGAAGAGCCGGCGGCAGAGCGCGTAGACCGGCGCGGTCAGCAGCAGGTTGAGAACGATCCCGGGCGCCAGCGCGTCGAGCAGCACGAGCCGCGCCGAGACGTGGTCGCCGATCATGAAGTGGAGGACGAGCTGGCCGACCGCCATCAGCACCGTCACCACCGCGACCGAGAGGAACGGCGCGTGCCCGCGGTCGCGGCCGGTCGTCTCGCCGTAGCGCCCGATCCAGTAGCCCGCGATCGTGAACAGGAGCGACGTCAGCCCGAGCATCCCCAGATCGGCCGTGTCGAGGACGAGGCCCGCGAAGAAGCCGCCGGCTGCACCGAAGAGCGCCCCGCGGAGCAGCGCGATGCTGACGAGCATGACGAGGAGGAGGTCGGGCGTCGCGTGGACGATCCGGATCCGGTCGAGGATTGCGGCTTGGAGGATGGCCGCCGCAAAGAGCAGCGCACCGGCCTTCGCGGCGTCAGCGCTCCTGGTCACGGCAGCTGCGGCGCCGGCTTCTTGCTGACGAGGACGGCGACCGAGTCGAGAGTCGAGAAGTCGACGAACGGCGTGACCTGGATCAGCTTGTAGAGCTCGACCTCGCTCTGCCCGACGCTCGTGACGAGGCCGATCGGGATGTTCTTCGGGTAGAGCGAGCGCAGCCGCCCGGCGAGGATTCCGGAGGTCACGACCATGTCGCCCTTGTGGACGATCTGGTCCTTCGTCACGTGGTCGAGGACGAGTGAGTCGCCCGAGCCCTGGCCGTGCCGGATCAGACCGGCTGCACCGGTCACGTCCTTCGCGGCCACGGCGATCTCCGCGTCCGTCAGCAGCGTCACGCGCGCCATCGACGACGTGACCTTCGTCACCTCGCCGACGAGGCTGCCCGACGAGACGACCGGATCGTGGAGGCGGATGCCCTGGTTCCGGCCGGCCGCGACGACGATCGCCTGGTCGAACTGCGCCGGCGGCCGCGAGGCGACGCTCGTGAAGACGGGCCGGTAGCCCTCGGGGTACTTCGCGGTGTCGTAGTACCGGAGCGCCTGCTTCAGGTCGACGTTCTCCTGGACTGCCGAGGCGCTCTGCGCGTAGAGCTGGCGATACCGCCGGACCTCGGAGCGGAGCCGAGCGTTCTCCGACCGCGCGACGGCCAGTCCGTGGAAGTAGCCGTAGACGTCCTCGAACGGGCGCGCGACGCGGTTCGCCCCGACCTCGAACGGACGCAGGATCGTCGCGCCGCCGCTCTGCGTCCGGTGGAGGAAGCCGTTCTGGCTCTCGCGGAAGTAGATCGTGATCAGCGCGAGCGAGAGCAGGACGAGGACTCCCACCGTGATCCGCCGGGTGAGGGCGTTTCGGCTGCGGGAGGCAAGCGGCGAGGACGCAGGGCGCTGGACGGAAGAGCCCAGGACCGCCAGCCGCGGGTTGCTGGCGCGGGTACGAGGCACGAGCTGAGGCTAGAGGTTAGCGCCCCCGGCGGGGGTGAGCTACCGCCTTTAGCGGCGGTGGTTGTTTCTCCGTGCGCGTGCGGAGCGGTGGATCGCCTCGAACTCCTCGAGGCTGCGGCCGCTGCCGACGGCGACGCAGGTGAGCGGGCTCTCGGCGAGGTGGACCGGCATCTGCGTCTCGTGCCGGAGGCGCTCGTCGAGGTTCGTGAGCAGCGAGCCGCCGCCGGCGAGGACGATCCCGCGGTCCATGATGTCGGCCGCGAGCTCCGGCGGCGTCTTGTCGAGCGTCGACTTGATCGCCTCGATGATCTGGCTCACGGGCTCGTCGAGCGCGCGGCGGACCTCCTCGCTGCTCAGGATCACCGTCTTCGGCAGGCCGGTGAGCATGTCGCGGCCGCGGACCTCCGCCTGGAGCTCGTCGCGCATGTCGTACGCCGAGCCGATCTCGAGCTTGATCTCCTCGGCGGTCTGCTGGCCGACCAGGAGCTTGTACTCGCGCTTCACGTGGTTGACGATCGCCTCGTCCATCTCGTCGCCACCGACGCGGAGGCTCTGGCTGACGACGATCCCGCCGAGTGAGATGACCGCGACCTCCGTCGTGCCGCCGCCGATGTCGACGATCATGTTCCCGGTCGGCTCGGCGACCGGAAGGCCCGCGCCGATCGCGGCCGCCATCGGCTCCTCGATCAGGTAGGCCTGCCGGGCGCCTGCGCTGAGCGTCGCCTCCTCGACGGCGCGCTTCTCGACGCCGGTGACGCCGGACGGGACGCAGACGACGACGCGTGGGTGCGCGAAGCGGTGCTGGTGCACCTTCTGGATGAAGTGGCGGAGCATCTGCTCGGTCACGTCGAAGTCGGCGATGACGCCGTCCTTCAGCGGCCGGATGGCGGCGATCGTGCCGGGCGTGCGGCCGAGCATCCGCTTCGCCTCGACGCCGACGGCGTGCACCTCGCCGCTTCGCTGGTCGATCGCGACGACGCTTGGCTCGGAGAGGACGATGCCGCGCCCGCGCACGTAGACGAGCGTGTTCGCGGTGCCGAGGTCGACGGCCATGTCGCGGCCGCCCCAGCCCGTGATGGAGTTCAGGAAAGCCATGGAGGGAAGCCGCAGTGTACTAGCCGCTTGGTCCCGCTCCTATGGCGTCCGCGCGGGACCAGTCCGGGGGCCTGACCCCCGGACGTGTCGCTAATGGCAAACGATTGCGTGCCAAGAGCTGCGCGCCGGCCCCGGAGCGCTCGGCGCGCGTCTACGGTCGGGAGATGGCTCGCCCGCGCCGGATCCTCGTCGAGCACGGCATCTACCACGTGTTCTCGCGCGGGAACCGCCGGCAGCCGATCTTCCTCGACGAGCGCGACTTCGCGCGATTCCTCCAATTCCTCGACGAGGTGGTAGCGCGGTACGGCTGGGTCGTCCACGCGTACTGCCTCATGCCGAACCACTACCACCTGCTCATCGAGACGCCCGAGGCGAACCTCTCGGAGGGGATGCACCGGCTCGGTTTCCTCTATGCGCAGTGGTTCAACTGGCGCCACGACGTCGACGGGCACCTCTTCCAAGGCCGGTTCGGCGCCAGGCTCGTCGAGAGCAACTACCACCTGCTCGAGACGGCGCGCTACATCGACCTGAACCCGGTTCGCGCCGGTCTCTGCCGCCACCCCGGCGACTGGCCGTGGAGCAGCTATCGCGCGACGGCCGGCACCGCGCGCAGGCCCCGTTGGCTGACGATCGACTCGCTCCTCGCGCAGTTCGGCCTCGACCGACGGCGTGCCCACGCCAACTACGCGGCGTTCGTCGCGGATGCGCCGGCGCGCGCGAGCCCCGCGTAGACGCGGCCCTTCGCGCCGTGTCTCGGGGCCTGACCCCAGGACACGGCCCGGCGGGCGGTTAGCCGAAGCCGTACACGCCCGGGAAGCGCTCGGCCAGCAGGCGGACCAGCACCGCGGCGGGGAGGCCCACGACGTTCAAATAGTCGCCGTCGATTCTCCGGACGAGCGACGCGCCCAACCCCTGGACGGCGTAGCCGCCCGCGCGCCCATCCCACTCGCCGCTCGCGACGTACCCCGCGAGGTCGCGAGGGGTCAGCGGCCGGAACGTCACCCGCGTCTCGTCGTGCGCGACCGCCTCCCAGCCGGGCGTGACGAGCGCGAGCCCCGAGACGACGTCGTGCGTCCGGCCGGAGAGCGCCTCGAGCATCGCCTCCGCGTCCGCGGCCGTCGCCGGCTTTCCGTAGACCACGCCGTCGAGCACGACCTCCGTGTCCACGCCCAGCACCGGGCGGTCGCCGGCCTCCGAGACGACCGACCGCGCCTTCCCGAGCGCGTGCTCACGAACGAGGTCGACCGGCTCCGCGCTCGGCCGCGGCCGCTCCTCGTACCGCGGCGACACGACGTCGAACGGCACCCCGAGCTGCTCGAGGATCGCCCGGCGCTGCGGCGACCTCGATGCGAGCAGGAGCGGCGCGGCCGGCGGCGCGCTCATCGCCTCCGCGCCACCCAGATCTCCTCGGCGGGCCATCGCTGGCCCCACTCCGGCGTCACGTAGTCGTAGTAGCGGTGGAGCTCGGCCGACTCGGGCGCCTGGAGCTCGACGAGCCGCTCGATCTCGAAGTCGTTCGCGCGCAGGAGATCGATCCAATCGCCGTGCCCGAGGTGGAACTCGATCCCCTCCTCGTCAGGCCATTCGATCCGGTGCAGGGCGAACTGCGGCCGGTGGAGGCGCTCGTCCGTGCGACCGCTGTCCGGCATGCAGAGGACGGCCAGCGTCGAGTTTCGCAGGAACACGAGCCGCCCGCCTGGCCGCAGCAGCCGCGCAGCCTCGGGGATCCAGCGGTACGGGTCGACCCAGATCGACGCGCCGTACTCGCTCACGACGAGGTCGGCCGACGCGGCGGGCGGGCCGCTGTCGGCCGCGTCTGCCTCGACCAGCGGGAACTCGATCCCCGTCTCCCGCATGTTGCGGCGGGCCGTGTCGAGCTGCGCGGGCGTCACGTCGACCCCGATCGGTCGAGCGCCGCGCTTCGCGAGCCACGCCGACAAGTAGGCGGTGCCGCAGCCCAGCTCGACTACGTCCAGGCCCGCCACGTCGCCGAGGATCCCGAGGTCCGACTCGGGCACGTCCCAGACGCCCCACGAGATCTCCTCGGCCGCCCACTTCCGGCGGGCGTCGTCGTTGGTGTAATCCGCGTTTGCCTTCGTCCAGACGTCGCGGTTCCGCGCGGCGTCCTCAGACCAGCCCATCGGGGAACCAGAGCGCAATCTCGCGCTCGGCCGACTCGGGCGAGTCCGACCCGTGGACGAGGTTGTCCGGCATCGCGAGCGCGAGATCGCCGCGGATCGTCCCAGGCGCCGCGTCCCTCGGGTTCGTCGCGCCGATCGTCGTCCGCACCACCCCGACCGCCGACTCGCCCTCGAGAACGAGCGCAAACGTCGGCGCCGAGGTGATGAAGTCGACGAGCTCGCCGAAGAACGGCTTCTCGACGTGCTCGGTGTAGTGGCGCTCCGCGAGCGTCCGATCGACCAGGAGCAGCTTCGCGGCGCGCACCTCGAGCCCGCGCCGCTCGAACCGCGCGAGGATCTCCCCGGCGAGGTCGCGTTGCACCGCGTCGGGCTTGATCAGGACGAGGGTGCGCTCCGCGGCCACGGAGCGCGGAGTCTACTCAGCGCGCCTTCGCCCACGGCGCTGCGCGGGCAGCGGCGGCAGCTCCAGCGTCGCCGGAGTCTCGATCGGCGTCGCGCAGTACGGGCAAATCTGCCAGAGCGCCTCGAGCGGCGACTTGCACGTCGGACACGCCTGCTTCAGCTTCGTCGTGCAGACGGGGCAGACCAGGAACGACGGCTCGACCTCCGCGCGGCAGACGGGGCAGTGCAGGTCACGGCGCGCGAGCCGCTCCTCCATCGCCCGGATCTCGAGCTCGCGCTCGCGGACGTCCTCGATGTACTCCGGCGGGCGGAAGAGCATGTAGATGAGCGGGCCGAGGAACGGCGGGATCAGCCCGAGCACGGTCGCAGTGGCGACGAGCCACGGATCCTCGATTCGCCTGCGCGCGTCCTTGTAGACCCAGTACGCGGACGCGAGCCAGAAGACGGCGACGAAGAACAGCGTCAGGTTCTTGATCACGAGCCACGTGCCCGAGTTGAAGAAGTCGTGGACGCCGCCGAAGGTGGAGGCGAGAACCGTGGCGCTGGCTGTCACAGAAGCACTTTTCCGAGCAGGTAGCCGGCGCCGAACGCGAGCGCGACGACCGTCAACAGGACGAGGGCCGCGAGCGCGAAGACGCTGAGCCTGTCACCGACGTGCGGCATCGTACGTTTTCTAGTCGGACAGGGTCAGATCGGCAAGCAGATAGAGCGAGCCGGTGACGAGCACCGGCCCCCCCGGTCCGGCCAGCTCGCGGGCGCGCGCGAGCGCGAGGGTCGGGTCGTCCACGGTCTCGACGTGTGGGAAGTACGAGCGAGCTCGGCGCGCGAGCTCGCCTGCCGGGAGGGCGCGCTCGTTGGAGGAGGTCGTGGCGACGAGCGTCGTTCCCACGTTGGCGAGGCGCGCGAGCATGCCGTCCACGTCCTTGTCCCCGAGGATCGAGACGCAGAGGACGTAGTCCCGGCCGGGCAGCCGCTCCAGCAGCCAGTCGACCCCGTCGGGCGTGTGCGCGCCGTCGCGGATCTCCCGGCCGAGCCGCTCGAGCCGTCCGGGCAGCGTGACCTCGACGTCGGCGACGGCGGGGCGTCCGAGGAACGCGGCGGCGGCCTCGCGCGGCCCGCCCGGCACGACCTCGTTCTCGGGCACGAGGTAGGCCCACTCCGGCTCGCCCGTCACGACGACCGCGCCCGGCTTGACGACGGCGAGCTTCTCGCGGGCGATCTGCTCGCGCGTCGAGCCGAGGACGTCGGTGTGCTCGAGGCCGACGTTCGTGAGCAGGACGACGCGCGCGTCGAGCACGTTCGTGGCGTCGAGACGACCACCGAGCCCTGCCTCGACCACGGCGAGGTCGACCCCGTCCGCCGCGAACTGCGCCAGCGCGGCCGCGGTCAGCGCCTCGAACTGCGTCGCCTCCGCCGCCTCTGCGTCGGGCCGGATGCGCTCGAGCGCCCGCTCGAAGGTGGCGGCGTCGGTGTCGAGGCGCTCGGCCCAGCCGCTGACGTGCGGCGAGGTGTAGGCGCCGACGCGCAGGCCCTCCGCGCGCAGGAGCGCGGCGATCGCCCGCGTGGCCGTCGACTTCCCGTTCGTGCCAACGACGTGGATGGCGGGGAACGCGCGCTCGGGATTCCCGAGCCGCTCGAGCAGCACGTGCATCCGATCGAGTCCGAACCCCTTCTCGGGCCAGGGGCTGAGCGACTCGATCCAGGCGACCGCCGAGCCGGGGCTGCTCACGCGCGGAGCACTGGCGCCTGGGGCGGCCCTGGCCGGTTCGGGCCGCGTGGAGGATCGGCACGAACTCGGCACGCCGCGCGCCCTCGGCTGCCGGTAGCGTCGTCGGTCCCCGTGGGTGGGTGGGGGCTAGGGATGGAAAAGCGCACCACGCAGCGAACCGCCCCTCAGCGGGTCAGCGCTTCGAGCTCACGGCGATAGCGCGCGAGCTTCTCGCGCTCGGCCTCGACGATCTCGGCCGGCGCGTTGGCGACGAACCGCTCGTTCGCGAGCATCCTCTCCGCGCGGTCGACCTCCTTGCGCAGCCGCTCGATCTCGGTGGAGGCGTCGGCACCGTCGACCCGCGCGCGCTCAGGCCGCACGACCGCGTCGAAGATCCGCCGCTCGTCGCCCTCGAGCGCGACCCGCACGCCGCTCCGCCGGAAGATCGTCGCCGCCTCCCGCACGCGGTCGAGCGCCCCGGCCTCAGCGGCGAACGACGGCTCCGGCTGGGGCCACGGCGCGACGATCAGTCGGGTCGCCCGCGCGGGCAGCTGCGACCAGATCTCCTCCGTCACATGCGGCATCACCGGGTGGAGCAACTTCAGCAGCCGCTCCAGCGCTGCGAGCGCCGTCGCCCGCGTGTCCGGATCGCCAAGCCGGGGCTTGATCGCCTCGGCGTACCAGTCGCAGAACTCGTCGAAGGTGAGGTGGTACAGCCGTCCCACCGCGTGCGCGAAGTCGAACCGCACCAAGTCGGCCTCGACCTCCGCCCGCGTCGCGTCGAGCCGCGCGAGGATCCACCGTTCCTCGACGCTCGTCGGGTGCACCGAGACCTCGCCAGCCGCGCCGTCGCCGAGGAGCAGCCGGGCGACGTTCCACAGCTTGATCGTGAGCTTCCGGCCCTTGTCGATCGCGCCGCGCGAGAAGCGCACGTCCTGCGCGGAGGTCATCTCGAGCAGGCCGTAGCGGGTCGCGTCGGCGCCGTGCTCGGCGATGATGTCGCGCGGGTCCATCCCCGTCCCGAGGCTCTTCGACATCCGCCGGCCGTCAGGAGCGAGCAGTGTCGAGTGGATGATCACGTCGCGGAACGGAACCTCGCCGAGGAGCTCCAGGCCGGAGAAGATCATCCGGTTCTCCCAGAGGCGGATGATCTCGCGCGCGGTCGTGTTCAGGTCGCCCGGGTAGAACGAGCGCAGGTCCGGCGTCTCGTCCGGCCAGCCGAGCGTCGCGAACGGCCAGAGCGCGGACGAGAACCACGTGTCCAGGACGTCCTCGTCGCGCCGGAGCTCGCGTGATCCACACTCGGCGCACGCGTCAGGCTCGAACGCCTCCACGGTGACATGGCCGTCGGGGCAGTACCAGACCGGCAGCTGGTGACCCCACCAGAGCTGGCGCGAGATGTTCCAGTCGGGCGCGTTCTCGAGCGAGTCGATCGCGAACCGGTGCTGCGACTCCGGGTGGTAGCGGACGCGTCGCTCGCGCAGCGCCGCGAGGGCGGGCTTCTTCAGCTCAGCCATCGAGCACCACCACTGGAGCGAGATCAGCGGCTCGATTCGTGACTCGCAGCGCTCGCAGAGCGCGACCGTGTGCCGGTACGACTCCCGGCGCACGAGCTGCCCGCGCTCGCGCAGCCACGCGAGGATGCGCTCCTCCGCCTCCTCCTGGGCGAGGCCGGCCAGGTCGCCCGCATGCTCGTTCATCCGCCCGTCGGGCCCGACGACCATCGGCTCCGCGAGGCCGTGGTCGCGTCCGATCTCGAAGTCGAGCGGATCGTGGCCGGGCGTGACCTTGAGCGCACCGGTGCCGAACTCGGGATCGACCCGTTCGTCGGCGATCACCGGCACGGGGCGCTCGACGTACGGCACGACCACCTCCTTGCCGAGCGCATCGCCCCAGCGCTCGTCAGCAGGGTGCACCGCGACGGCCACGTCCGCCAGGATCGTCGGCACCCGCGCGGTCGCGATCGTCACCCCGGCGTCGCCGGATTCCGCGAAGGGGTAGCGAACGTACGTGAGGGCGTCGTCGACCTCCGCATGGATCAGCTCGAGGTCGGAGAGCGCCGTCTGGTGGAACGGGCACCAGTTGATGATCCGGTTCGCGCGATAGATGTACCCCTTGCGGTACAGGTGGACGAAGAAGCGCATCACCGCGCGCACGTAGTCGTCGTCCATCGTGAAGCGCTCGCGGCGGTAGTCGAGCGAGGCGCCGATGCGCCGGAACTGGTCCATGATCGTCCGGCCGTAGCGGTGGAGCCAGTCCCAGACGAGCGCCTCGAACGCCTGGCGGCCGAGCTCCTGCCGCGTCTTCCCCTGTGTGGCGAGGTGCTTCTCGACCACGTTCTGCGTCGAGATCCCCGCGTGGTCGTACCCGGGCTGGAAGAGCGTGTTGAAGCCACGCATCCGGTGCCAGCGAACGAGCGCGTCCGCGAGCGAGAGCTGGAGCGCGTGGCCGAGGTGGAGCTCGCCCGTGACGTTCGGCGGGGGGTGCGCGACGACGAAGCTCTGCCGCTCCGGGTCTGGCTCAGCTGCGTAGAGCCCTTCCTCCTCCCAGGTGCCCTGCCAGCGCTCCTCGACCGCCTGCGTGTCGTAGACCGCCTCCATGGCCGGATCTTACGAGCGGCGGCCCGCACACTGGCGGGAAGCCTCTAGGCGCGCGATCCTTCCCTGTCGTGGGGTTCTTCGTGACGCGGACGTTCTCCGACGGGCTGCTCGAGACGCGGCGGTACCGGGCCCGGTGCTTCGCCGAGAACGTTCTCTGCGCGGGCGCGTCGCCCTGGCTCGTGATCGTCGTCACGCTCGTCCTCGGCGGAGGCGCGGGCTCCGTCTTCTTCGCCGTCGTGGCGACGCTCCTCGTCCTCGTCGTCGCGGCCTCGGTCGGCTCGACGCGCGCGGCGGCCGCCTGGGGCGTCGTGGTCGCGGGAGCGATCGTCCTCGCGATGCTGTTCGCCCACTGGCTCTTCACGCACCCGATCGAGTGACACGTGAGCCGCCGGCGCGTCCTCGACCTGCTTCTCGTGGCGACCGTGCTCGCGCTTGCGCTCGCGGCAGCCGTCGACGCGATCCGCACGCACCGGCACGCACCAGCGACGCCGCGGCGAGCGGCGCAGACGACGGCCGCTCCGGCGCCCGCGCGCGCCCCGCCGCTCATCGCCCTCCGCGGCTCGCCTGAGACGGCCTTCCTCCCCGACTGCCGCCGCACGGGAGTCGGCGTGAGCCTCTCGATCGAGCCGCGCGGCCCGCTCCTCGTCCTTCGGCGCACGGGCGGCAGGTGCCACCTGCCGACACTGCGCTTCGCTGCGACCGTCCGCGACAGCCGCGGCCACCTGCTCTACCGCGGGCCGGCGCTCGACCGGCACGGCTTCCCGGGAGGGAGCTTCGCCGGGCCGGTGAAGCTGACGGCGGACCTCCTGCCGGGTCTCCTCCACTGCGACGTGCAGGGTCCGGTGGGGGTCGTCGTCCACGGCGCCGGCCTCTCTGCGTCGGGCACGATCCGCTGCCGCGGCTCGCTCTGAGCAACTCGTCACGCTCTCGGCACGCCCCGGAGCGCCCGCGACAGGTGATGTAGGTGTACACCTCCATCACATGAGCCAGCGGACGCAGATCACCCTCAGCGACCGGCAGCACGCGTTCCTCGTCGACGAAGCGGAGCGAACCGGCCTTTCGCTCGCAGAGCTCGTCCGGCGAGCGGTCGACGGCACGTACAGGCCGTACAGCAGGCCGAGGATCGGCGGCTTCGAGCTCAGCGTCGGGATGTGGCGCAGGCCCGACGCTGCGGTCGCGGGCAGGCGCACACGGAAGCCCTAGAACTCGACCGGGAGAACCGCGGCCGCGGTCCTCCAGCCACGATCAGGCCGACTCTTCGGCGAGCTCTTCAGGCTCGTCGAGAGCAGGCCCGCCGCTCGTCACGAGCGTCGGCCGCATGTGCTTCGCGATCGTCTCCTTCGTGATGACGCACTTGGAGACGTCCTTGCGCGAGGGCAGCTCGAACATCACGTCGAGCAGGGCGTTCTCGATGATCGAGCGCAGGCCGCGCGCGCCGGTCTCGCGCTCCAAGGCCTTGTCCGCGATCTCCCAGAGCGCGTCCTCGGTGAAGACGAGCTCGATGTTGTCGTACCCGAAGAAGCGCTGGTACTGCTTCGTCAGCGCGTTCTTCGGCTCGATCAGGATCTGGACGAGGTCCTCGCGCGAAAGCTGGTGCACCGCCGAGATGACGGGCAGCCGGCCGATGAACTCCGGGATCAGCCCGAAGTTCAGGAGGTCCTCGGGCATCACCTGCGAGAGGAGCTCGGACGCCTCGATCGAGTGCTTCGAGCGGATGTCGGCGCCGAAGCCGACAGCGTTCTTGCCGATCCGCTTGCCGATGATCTTGTCGAGGCCGGCGAACGCGCCGCCGCAGATGAAGAGGATGTTGGTCGTGTCGATCGAGAGGAACTCCTGGTGCGGGTGCTTCCGGCCGCCCTGCGGCGGGACCGAGGCCACCGTCCCCTCGAGAATCTTCAGCAGCGCCTGCTGCACGCCCTCGCCGGAGACGTCGCGCGTGATCGACGGGTTGTCGGCCTTGCGCGCGATCTTGTCGACCTCGTCGATGTAGATGATCCCGGTCTCCGCCTTCTTGATGTCGAAGTCGGCGGCCTGGATCAGCTTCAGGAGGATGTTCTCGACGTCCTCGCCGACGTAGCCCGCCTCGGTCAGAGCCGTCGCGTCGGCGATCGCGAACGGCACGTTCAGGATCCGCGCGAGCGTCTGCGCCAGCAGCGTCTTCCCGCAGCCCGTCGGGCCGAGCAGCATGATGTTCGACTTCTGGAGCTCGACGTCGCCCTCGTCGTTCCCCATCTGGACGCGCTTGTAGTGGTTGTAGACGGCGACCGCGAGCGTCCGCTTCGCCTCCTCCTGGCTGACGACGTAGTCGTTGAGGACGGCATAGATGTCCTTCGGGCGCGGGAGGTTGTCGAGGTCGAGCTGGGCTGGGCTCGTCAGCTCCTCGTCGATGATCTCGTTACAGAGATCGATGCACTCGTCGCAGATGTAGACGCCGGGCCCGGCGATCAGCTTCTTGACCTGGCGCTGGCTCTTGCCGCAGAAGCTGCAGAGCAGCTGCTCGTTGCCGTCGCTTGCTCGGGCCACTGTCTTGTTCTACCTCGGATTCGCTCTCTCGGCTAGCCCGACGCGGCCGCTCGATGGGCGATGACGTTGTCGATGATGCCGTATTCCTTCGCTTCCTCGGGGCTCATGAAGTAGTCGCGCTCCATGTCCTTCGAGACGCGCTCGATCGACTGCTCGGAGTGGTGCGCGATGATCTCCTCCATCCGCCGCTTGAGCGCGATCGTCTCGCGCGCCTGGATCTCGATGTCGGTCGCCTGCCCCTGGAACCCGCCGGAGACCTGGTGGATCAGGATCTTGGCATTCGGCAGAGCCATGCGCTTCCCTTTCGCGCCGCCGGCGAGGAGAAGGGCGCCCATCGACATCGCGATCCCGACGCAGATGGTCGCCACGTCCGGCTTGATGAACTGCATCGTGTCGTAGATCGCGAGCCCCGCGTAGACCGAGCCACCCGGCGAGTTGATGTAGAGGAAGATGTCCTTGTCGGGGTCCTCGGACTCCAGATGCAGAAGCTGAGCGATGATCAGGTTCGCGATCTGGTCGTCGACGGGGGTCCCGAGAAAGACGATGCGCTCGGCGAGGAGGCGCGAGTAGATGTCGAATGCGCGCTCGCCGCGCGAGGTCTGTTCGACGACCATGGGGATCAACGGGCTCATCAGGTCAGCTCCTTACGTGCCGGGGGTCCAGAGTTTCGGGGTCTCGGCCGGCTGCTCCTTCTCCGGCGTCCAGATGCTCTCGCGCGCTTCCGCGAGTTCGGGTGCAATGGGCGTGACCTCGGCCGCGATGCGGTCGAGCGCCTTCTTCAAGCGGATGTCGTCGCGGACGCGATCGGCGCCGCCCTGCGCGACGAACTCCTCGATGTCCTCGTCGCTCTCACCGGCGTCGCGCAGCTCTTCCCGGATCTCGTCGTCGGT
>DASUZD010000169.1:0-2015 GCA_036377055.1 Gaiellaceae bacterium
ACGGTGGTCGGGTCTGTGAACCTCGACCTCGTCGCGACGGTCGAGCGCCTGCCGCGCCCCGGCGAGACGGTCGCGGGCACGAGCTTCCAGCGGATTCCCGGCGGCAAGGGCGCGAACCAGGCGGTCGCGGCGGCCCGGCTCAGCGCGAACGTCTGCCTGATCGGCGCGGTCGGCGAGGACGGCTACGCGGACGAGGCGCTCGCGGGGCTCCGGCAGGCCGGCGTCGCGCTCGACGTCGAGCGGTGCGGCGACACGGGCATCGCGCTGATCCTCGTCGACGCGGCCGGTGAGAACCACATCGTCGTGGTGCCTGGAGCGAACCGTGAATGGGCGCCGCGGAGCGCTCCCGGCGCCGTGCTCTGCCAGCTCGAGATCCCGGTCGAGAACGTCGCCGAGGCGGGCCGAGCCGCCGACTTCTTCTGCCTGAACGCGGCTCCAGCGACGCCGGTCCCGTCGTCACTCGTCGAGCGAGCCGACCTCGTGGTCGTGAACCGTTACGAGCTGGAGGCGCTGCCGACGGAGCCGGCGCTCGCGGCCGTCACGCTCGGCGCGGAGGGAGCCGTGCTGCTCGAGTACGGGCGCGAGGTCGCTCGGGCGGCGCCGCCCACGGTGAAGACGGTCGACGGGACGGCTGCGGGGGACGCCTTCACCGCCTGCCTCGTCGTCTCGCACCTCGAGGGGCGTGACTGGGACGAGGCGCTCCTGCGCGCCTGTGCCGCCGGCGCGCTCGCCGCGTCGCGACCAGGCGCCCAGCCGTCGCTTCCGACCGCGGCCGAGGTTGACGCGATCCTGAACGAGGCCGCGGTGCGGTGAGCGAGCCGATCCTCCTCGACTGCGACCCCGGACACGACGACGCGATCGCGCTGCTGCTCGCGCTCGCGAGCCCGGAGGTCGAGCTCCTCGGCGTCACAACGGTGGCCGGCAACCAGACGGTCGAGAAGACGACCGCGAACGCGCTTCGCGTGCTCGAGCTCGCGGGGCGCGACGAGATCGCGGTCGCGGCCGGCGCCGGCCGGCCGCTCGTGCGCGAGCCGTTCGTCGCCGCGTACGTCCACGGCGAGTCCGGTCTCGACGGGCCCGACCTGCCGCCCGCGCGCGGCACGCCGGTCGCCGAGCACGCCGTCGAGTTTCTCGCGCAGCGCGTCGAAGGCGTCACGCTGGTCGCCACCGGGCCGCTCACGAACGTCGCGCTCGTGCTCGCGCTTCACCCCGACGCTCGCCCCGAGCGCATCGTGCTCATGGGCGGCGCGATCGCCGAGGGGAACGTCACGCCCGCGGCCGAGTTCAACATCTGGGCCGACCCCGAGGCGGCGCAGCGCGTCTTCCGAAGCGGCATCGACGTGACGATGGTCGGGCTCGACGTCACCCACCGAGCGCTCGTGACGTCGCAGCATGCGGAGCAGCTCCGGGCGGCCGGGCGGGTCGGCGCCGTCGTCGCCGACCTGCTCGCGTTCTACGACCGCTTCCACCGCGAGGTGTATGGCTTCGACGGCTCGCCGATCCACGACGCGGTCGCGCTCGCGTACGCGTTCCGGCCCGACCTGCTCGAGACGCGCGAGCTGAACGTCGAGATCGACTGCGAGTCCGAGCTCTGCCGCGGGAGGACCGTCGTCGACCTCTGGCGCCGCAGCGGCCGCGAGCCGAATGCGCGCGTCGCGGTCGGCATCGACTCCGAAGCGTTCATCGCCCTGCTGCTCGAACGGCTCGCTGCGCTCGGCTAGTCGCGAAAGCCGACGGGGTCGAAAGCTGAGCCCCTGCGCGTCGTCATACCGGCCGTGAGGTGTCGAAGCTCTCGAGGCGCGCCTCGAACCGCTCGACGAAGGCGTCGTAATCGAACTCGGGCTTCGCGTACGCGCGGGCGGCCTTCGTCACCACTCGAAACTCGCGCTTCGCTCTCGCGACGGCACGCGTTGCCGCTTTCCGCTCTCCGAGGAGGAGCAGCACGACCGGCAGCCGGAACATCACGTCGTGCTGCTGCCCGTGCGCCTCGATCGTCCGGCGAAGCTGCTGGCGGT
>DASUZD010000170.1:0-17069 GCA_036377055.1 Gaiellaceae bacterium
CGACCGGCAGGGCGTGTCGTTCAAGCTCGCCGACATGGCGATGGAGATCGAGGCTGCGCGCCTCCTGGTCTGGCGCGCGTGCGCGGCCGTCGACGCCGGTCGGGACGCGGGCCTGCTCGGCTCGTACGCGAAGGCGTTCGCCGCCGACTGCGCGATGCGCGCGACGACCGACGCCGTGCAGATCCTCGGCGGGGCCGGTGTCATGCGCGACCACCCCGTCGAGAAGTGGATGCGCGACGCGAAGGTGCTCCAGGTCGTCGAGGGGACGTCCGAGATCCAGCGCCAGATCGTTGCGACCTACCTGAAGCAAGGCTGGAGCGAGCGCCCGAAGTAGAGGCCGGCCGCAAAGTTATTCTTCGACGGCTTGCCAAGGGAGGCTCCTCTTCGCACGTCCGCCCGCACGGGGCGCAGGCCTCGCGCGCGTCCGCGCTGGCAGCGGCCGCTTCTCGCCGCGGTCGTCCTCGCCGCGCTCGGCGGCCTGTTCGGGCTCGCGTTCGCGGGCTCGCCGGCGAAGATCGCAGCCGGCGTCCGGATCGCGGGCGTGGACGTCGGCGGCATGTCACCCGCGGATGCGCGGCGCACGCTCGAGCAGCGGTCGCGCGCGCTGGCAGACGTGCCGGTCACCTTCACGGCGGGGAACCGCCGCTGGCAGCTTCGGCCGCGGCAGCTCGGGGTCTCGGTCGACTGGAAGCGCGCGGTCGCTGCGGCCGGCCGTGAGGGCGGAGGCATCGCGCCGTTCCGCGGCTTCCGCCGGATCGAGGTGCGGGTCTTCGGCGCCGACGTCGCGCCGCCCGTGCGCGTCTACCGCGCGGCGCTCGACTACGAGCTCGACCGCTTCGCGCGCGCGCTCGACGCCGCGCCGGGCGAGGCGGCCGTCCGCCTCCGTGGGCTGCACCCCGTCGTCGTTCCGGCACGCGCCGGCCGGAGGCTCGACCGCGCCGCGGCCGCCGACGTCGTCGTCCACGCGCTCGCGAGCCTGACCCGCTCGCCGGTCGCGCTCCCCGTCAAGGTCGAGCGCGCGGTGGTGAGGGCCAACGACCTCGCTCCTGCCGTCGCCCAGGTCCGGCGGGCGCTGTCCGCTCCGGTGCGGCTTCAGCTCGGCCCGACGCGCTGGCGACTCCCGCGCTGGCGCATCTCCGAGCTGCTCGCGCTGCCGAAGGACGGGGCCCGCTCCGTCGGCATCGGCGGCCCGGCGGCCGACCGGTGGCTTGTCCGCCTCGCTCGCCAGGTCGACCGGCCGGCAGCCGACGCCGACTTCGCGGTCTACTCGGACGCCGTGAAGGTCGTCCCGGCGCGTCCGGGCGTGACGCTCGACGTCGCCGCGACGAGGCGCGCGCTACTCGCGGCCGTCCTCTCGCCGACGCGGCGCGTCGCCCAGCTCGGCGTCTCGACGAAGCAGCCGAAGCTGACGACCGCCGAGGCCGAGGCGATGCACATCAGCGGGCTTGTCGCGAGCTACGAGACGTTCTACGGCGGCGACGCGAACCGAATCCACAACGTGCAGCTCGTCTCGCACCTCGTCGACCGCAAGCTGATCGGCCCCGGCGCCACCTTCTCGTTCAACGGGACGACCGGCGAGCGAAACGCGGAGAAGGGGTTCCTGGAGGCGCCCGTGATCATCGACGGCGAGCTTCAGACCGGCCTCGGCGGCGGCGTCTGCCAGGTCTCGACGACGGTCTTCAACGCCGCCTACGAGGCCGGCCTGCCGATCACGGCGCGGACGAACCACTCGCTCTACATCAGCCACTACCCGCAGGGCCGGGACGCGACCGTCAACTACCCGGACACCGACCTCAAGTTCGTGAACGACACCGGCCATTGGCTGCTCCTGCGGACGTTCGTCGGCTCGTCGTCGCTCGTGGTCGCGCTCTTCGGGACGCCGACCCACCGGCGTGTCGAGACGCAGACGGCGCCGCTCGTCGAGACGTCGCCGCCCCCGGTGGAGCGCGTGCGAGACCCGTCGCTGCAAAAGGGGCAGAAGGTGATCGACGACTCGGGTGAGCCGGCGCGCTCGACGAGCGTCCGCCGCCGAGTCTACTCGTCGAGCGGAAAGCTCCTCTCGGACACGACGTGGTCGTCGTCCTATCGCGCGGAGCCGGAGATCCTCCGCGTCGGGACGAAGCCGAAGCCGAAGCCCAAGCCGAAGCCGACCACCACGACCACGACGACGACAACGACGCCGGCAAGAGGCGGCAGGGTCGGCCGCCGTTCCGTCTTGCCCTAAGCCGGCGCGACTCCTTTCGACTCCCAATAGCGGTTCAGGGCGCGCTGAACCTTGACGAACCAGACGATGTGTCCTGCGAGCGGCAGGAGGATCCAAAGGCCGGTCGTGCCGCGGACGGGACTGTCGCCGCCGTCGAGGTCCTCGTACATGTACCGGACTTCCGAGGGGACGACGAAGAACGTGACGGGCGAGATCACGAGGTAGATGACGAGCCCGATGACGCCGCCGACGCCGTTGCCGGAATAGCGCTTGATCTCGTCCTGCGTCTTGTAGACCCAGACGATCGGATAGATCCCGAGCGTGATGATCGCGTACAGGATCGAGAGGCCGATCGACCGGGTGTGTCCCGGCTGGCCGCGTGCGGGTGCTTGAGCCGCCGCTGCGGGGAGCGATTCGCTCACGGGGACCTCCTCGGTTGTACTCGTGTCCACGTAAGCACAGAGCGCTCCCGAGCGGAAGGGGCTAACCTCTCGCGCCGCGCAGGCGACACGACCTGAAGGGGGTGGACATGACTGCCGAGGGGAACAAGGAGCTGGTCCGTCGCTACGTCCAGGCGATCGACGACAACCAGTCGAGCGACTGGTCGATCCTCGACGAGTACATCGCGGAGGACTTCGTCGCCCACAACCCACCGCTCCCCGGCGTGTCGCTCGACCGCGAGGGGATGAAGCAGGCGGCCGAGATCTTCCGGCAGGCGACTCCGGGCCGGCATGAGGTCACGATGCAGGTCGCAGAGGGAGACCTCGTCGTGAGCCGGATCGTAGGCCGGGGCGTCCACGCGGGCGAGCTGCTCGGCATCCCGGCGACGAACCGGGACGTCGAGACGGACGGGATCGTCATCCACCGCGTCGCGGACGGGAAGATCAGCGAGTACTGGTCGGTCACCGACGTCGCGCGCGTCCTCCAGCAGGTCGGCGTGCTGCCGGGGCCGCCGGGCTAAGCGTCGGTCTCGGCGCGGGCGATCGCCTCCGCGAGCCAGTCGGGCACGCGGGTCGGGCGCAGCGTGTTCCCGTCAACGGTCGCATGGCGGGTCCACCCGTCGGCGATCAGCTCGCCGTCCCGCTCGACGGCGTAGTCGTAGCGGAACCGTGCGCCGCGGACGTCGCTGCACCGGGCGTGGATCGTGATCCGGTCGGCGAAACGCGCCGGGCGCAGGTAGCGAACGCTCGCCTCGAGCACGAGCGCCTCGATCCCGCGCTCGCGCAGCGCCGCGTAGCCGCCTGCGTAGAGGTCGAGGTACTCGATCCGCGCCACCTCGAACCAGACGAGGTAGACGGAGTTGTGGACGATCCCCTGCGAGTCGGTCTCGGCGAAGCGTGCCTTCAGCTCGGTCGCGAACCTGAAGCCCTCCACGGGCCAACTCTACGATTGCGGCGTGAGCGACGCCGCCCGCCTCGCCGCGCTCATTCGGGAGTCGCAGCCGTGCGTCGTCCTCACCGGCGCCGGGGTCTCGACCGAGAGCGGGATCCCCGACTTCCGCTCGGCGACCGGGCTCTGGGCGCAGTTCGACCCGCTCGAGTACGCGACGCTCGATGCCTTTCGTGCGGATCCGCGGAAGGTGTGGGAGTTCTACGCGCCGCGGTTCTCCATGCTCGTCGACGCGCAGCCCAACGACGCCCACCTCGCGCTGGCACGCCTCGAGCGTGCCGGACTCGTGCGCGCCGTCGTGACGCAGAACATCGACCTGCTGCACTCGCGGGCCGGGAGCTCGGAGGTCGTGGAGGTGCACGGCTCGATCCGGACGTCGTCCTGCCCGCGCTGCGGCCGCCGCTTCGAGCTCGAGCGCGTCCTCGAGCTGCTCGCGGAGGCGCCCGCGCCGCCGTGCCCCGAGTGCGGCGCGATCCTCAAGCCCGACGTCGTCTTCTTCGGCGAGCTGCTTCCGCAGGAGGCGGTCGACCGGGCGTTCGAGCTCGCGCGCGAGGCGGGGCTCCTGCTCGTCGTCGGCTCCGCGCTCGAGGTCTACCCGGTCGCGAGCCTGCCGCACGAGACGCTCGATGCCGGGGGAATGGTCGCGGTCGTGAACCTCGGCCCGACGGCGCTCGACGGGAACGCGACGATGCGCGTGGACGGAGGAGCGGGCGAGGTCCTGCGTGCGGTCGCGGACGAGCTCGACGCGTGACCGAGTTCGACGTGCTCGTGGTCGGCAGCGGCTTCGGCGGCAGCGTCGCCGCGCTCCGCGCTGCCGAGAAGGGCTACCGCGTCGCCGTGCTGGAGGCCGGTCGCCGCTTCGGCCCGAGCGACTTTCCGCGGACGAACTGGCACGTGCGCCGCTACCTGTGGCTGCCGCGTCTCGGCTGCCGCGGGATCCAGCGGCTCACGCTCCTGCGCGACGTGCTCGTGTTGAGCGGCGCCGGCGTGGGCGGCGGCTCGCTCGTCTACGCGAACACGCTGAACGAGCCGCTCGACGAGTTCTACGACGATCCGCAGTGGGCGGAGATCGCCGACTGGCGCGCCGAGCTCGCGCCGTACTTCGAGCTCGGCCGGCGGATGCTCGGGGCCGTCGAGGTGCCGTTCACGACGCCGGCCGACGAGGTGATGCGGCAGGTCGCGAACAGGATGGGCGTGGGCGAGACATTTCGCCGGACGGAGGTCGCCGTGCACTTCGGGCCGGCGGGGCCCGATCCGTACTTCGGCGGCGCGGGGCCGTCGCGCGGCACGTGCGTCCGGAACGGCGGCTGCATGGTCGGGTGCCGCCACGACGCGAAGAACACGCTCGACCGAAACTACCTCTACCTCGCCGAGCGCGCCGGAGCGGTCGTGCTGCCGGAGCGGGAGGCCGTGTGCGTCAGAGCCGTCGCCAGGCGTTTCGAGGTCGAGACGCAGCGGCCGGGTGCGTGGACGAGGCGGCGGCGAGAGGTCTTCCGCGCGGAGCAGGTCGTGCTCGCCGCGGGCGTGCTCGGGACGCTGCGGCTCCTCGGCCGGTCCCGTCTGGGAGGGCCGCGGGTCGGTCACGCGGTGCGCACGAACTCGGAGGCGATCGTCGGCGCGAGCGCGCGCCGGACCGGCGTCGACTACTCGGCCGGCGTCGCGATCACCTCCGCGTTCCGGCCGCGGCCCGACACGGAGATCCAGCCGGTGCGCTATCCGCCCGGGTCGAACCTGCTCGGCCTGCTCGGGACGATCCTCGTCGACGGCGGCGGCCGCGTCCCGCGCCAGGTCAGGTTCGCCGCGCAGGCCGCGCGGCATCCCCTCCGCCTCGCGCGCAGCCTCTCCGTCCGCCGCTGGTCGGAGCGGACGATCGTCCTGCTCGTCATGCAGTCGGTCGACAACGCGCTGCGCGTGCGCTGGACCGGCCGCCGGCTCGTCTCGAGGCGCGAGGACGGCGCGAAGGCGCCGCCGAGCTACATCCCCGAGGCGAACGAAGCGGCGCGCCTCGCGGCCGAGCTGATCGGCGGCGACCCCGGCAGCTCGCTGAACGAGGTCCTGCTCGACGTGCCGACGACGGCGCACATCCTCGGCGGCGCCTGCATCGGCGCAAGCCCGGAGCGGGGCGTGGTCGATGCGTACCACCGCGTCTTCGCGGTGCCTGGGCTGCACGTCGTGGACGGCTCGGCCGTGAGCGCCAACCCGGGGACGAATCCCGCGCTCACGATCGTGGCGCAAGCCGAGCGTGCACTCTCGTTCTGGCCAACTCGCGGCGACCCAGATCCGCGGCCGCCGCTCGGAGAGCGGTACCAGCCGGTCGGGCTCTAAGCCGCCGCTCGGCGCAGCGTTCGCTCCGAGAGCACCGCCCGGCAGTCGGCGCAAACGCAGCGCTCGACCTCGTAGGGGATGCCGGCGCGCTGCCGGAGCGCGTGGAGGGTGACGGGCTGGTGCTCGTGCTGCCGGCGTTTCACTCTGGTGGCTCGGTGTGTCATCTTGTCTGACGGTAGTCGCATTTCTCTGGATTTGGACGATTCGAGCGGTAAAGAAGTTGTGACGATGCGGCGAATGGTGGACAGGCTGCCGGCTGGCCTCGTCGTGCTGGCCGCGGCACTCGCCGGCTGCGGCGGAAGCGTCGCCGCGCCCTCGCAGCAGACCGTCGCGCACGCGAAGCCGCGTCCGCCGGCGAAGACCTGCCGGGTCGGCGTCGAGTCGAGGCTCGGCTCGAGCCGTCTCGCGTACGCGGCCGTCGCTCAGATGCCGCTCCGCGTCTTCCGGTCGCCGCGCGGCCCGGTGGTCGCGCGCTTCCCGCGCCTGAACCCGAACGGCATCCCGAACGTCTTCGGCGTCGTCGGAGTCACGAAGGGACGGCACTGCGGGCCCGCGTGGTACCACGTGCGGCTGCCCATGCGGCCGAACGGCGCGGTCGGCTGGATCCGCGCCGACGCTGTCTGGGTCGGCCATGTCCGGACGAGGATCGCGATCGACGTCTCGCAGCACAGGCTCACGTTCTTCCGGAACGGGCGGCGCGTCTTCTCGGCGACCATCGCCGTCGGCGCGTCCGCGACGCCGACGCCGACCGGTCGCTTCTACGTGAACCAGCTCCTGATCCCGACCGATCCCGGCGGCCCGTTCGGCCCCGGTGCGATCGGGATCTCGGCGTTCTCGAACGTCCTCACGGGCTGGACGCAGGGCGGCCCCGTCGCGATCCATGGCACGAACGAGCCGTGGTCGATCGGGCGCTCGGTCTCGAACGGCTGCATCCGCCTGCCGAACAGCGTGCTCCGCCGGCTGTTCCGGGCCGTCTCCACCGGGACACCGGTCGACATCACCGCATGAAGCGCCCGGCGGCCGTCGCGGCCGTCCTGCTCGCGCTCGCGATGGCCGTCTCGGCGTGGGCGCTGACGCGTCCCGATCCGGCGACGCAGGCCGTTCGCGACGGCTGCGGCCGAGACGACACCGCCGCGATCTCGAACCTCGTCCCGGAGTGGGCATACGTCGGCGACGCGAACGCGCCCGCGGACGGGCCTCCTCCGCCCCCACAGTGGCTGAAGGGCGTCGTGAGCGCAATCGGCAACGGCGCCGAGCTGGCGGTGCACACGGCCGGCGGCGACATCCCGACGACGCACCGCTCGTACGATCTCAACGTCGACGTGCTGCCCGACCCGGCGTATCAGGCGCTGATGGGCGGCGATCCCGTCGCGCGCACCGGGAACTTCGCGGCGGGCGGCGACGAGGCGGCTCGGATGCACACCGAGCTCGAGTCGCGCGCGATCCCGACCTACGCGTGGCCGGAGCCGGGCGACCGCGTGGAGATGCTCGGCTCCTGGGTCTGGGACTGCGGGCACTGGCTCCCGGGTGGCGAGCGGACGGAGATCCACCCGATTCGCGCCCTCTGGCTGCTCCGGAACCGGGGTGGAAGGCCGTCGCCGCTGAGCGCCGCCGGCGAGGCCGAGGGCGACTTGCTGCTCACGAGCGACAAGACCGGCGCGGGCAAGGTCGCCGACTGCGCGCACCGGACGAAGGGCGACCGCAACGCGCTCAAGGCCTGCATCGCGACGGAGCCGGACTGGCAGGACGTGGCCGGCTCCTATCGCTTCTTCCTCCAGGCGCCGCCCCGGCCCTCGCCGGGCGCGCGGCTGCGGGTGCGCGTCGTCGACGCCGGAAGTACGCCGGGCGCGCCGCCGGTCCGCCTGGCCCCGAACGCCCGCGGCGTCTCCGTCTCGCTCGACGTCCCGCCGACGCTGACCGCCGGCCGCCGGCGCCTCGTCGTCGCGAAGCGCGTGCTGGCCGGGTGGACGCCGACTCCCGCGCGCAGCCGGCCGCTCCACCTGCGCGTCCGGTTCACGCGGTTCCTGGCGCGACGGACGATGGATCCGGCCTGCCCGCGGGATCGTCCGCAGTGCCCGGACGCGGCCGAGTCGACGAACCTCGGCCAGATCTCGACCCGCCCGGGAGAGTGGAACGTCTACTCGGACGTCGCCGGCGTCTGGAGCCTCTGGCGCCCGACGACGCTTCTCGTACGCCGAGACGGCCAGAGCTTCCGCGTCGACCACAGCTTCGACGTGTACCTCCAGCGCGGACGGCCGTGGCGCGTCCTCGTCTGGACCCGCGAGTGCGACTACGGCTCCTTCGGCGGCGAAGGGACGCAGCAGCCGCTCTGGCCGTGCCCGAAGAACGGCGAGTTCGGCGTACGCGCCGGCGACGACGTGCCCGGAATGGCCGTCGTCGAGTTCCGCTCGCCCGCTGCCGGGCTCGGCACGCACTCGCTCGACTCCTGGCTCGACCCCTCGACATGCCCGCGCTCGAACACCCACGGCTGCTTCCGGGTCACGTTCTCGGTCACAATGGCCAAAACGCCAAGGAGGCCCTGACGATGGCTGGACAACCGCGCGATCTCCTCACGATGCTCGCCGACCGCGGCGAGGAGGCGATCCAGAAGCTCTCGGACACCCCCGGCGCCGACCGCCTGCTCGGCGTCGCGCAGACGATGCGCGAGCGGCTCGACGAGATCCAGAAGAAGGTCCGCGGGATCGACGCCCTGGAGCGCCGCGTCGCGACGCTCGAGCGCCGTGTCGACGAGCTCTCGGCGCCGAGCGCGAGGAAGACGCCGGCGCGCAAGCGGCCGGCCGCGAAGGCGAAGAGCGGCTCCGGCTCGCCGGGCTAGCGCGGCACGCGTAGGCGAAGCGCCCGCGGGACGATCTCGAAGCGCGCCGGCGTCGTCCCCGGCTGCTCGCCGTCGAGCTCGATCGGGAGCGGGTCCGGCGCGTCGACGGAGACCGTTGCGCCGCGCAGCGACTCGGCCTTCGGGTGGGGGAGGTGCCGGCCGCGGTACGTCTTCGGCAGCGTCAGCAGCAGGTCGCGTTTCGTCAGGTCGCCGATCAGCAGGACGTCGAAGAGCCCGTCGTCGGAGCTCGCCTCGGGGCAGATCATCATCCCGCCGCCGAAGTAGCGCCCGTTCGCGACGACGACGTCGTGCATCCGGGCGCTGCGCTCCTCGCCGTCGACCAAGACGCGCACGTCGCTCACCTGCCAGCGGGCGAAGACGGCGAGCGTCGCCCAGAGGTACGACGCCTTGCCGCCGAGCGCCTTCGTCGTCTCGTTCGCGCGCTGCGCGATCGCGCCGCTCATCCCGCAGCTCGCGACGTTCGCGAAGTACGCCGAGGCCTCGCTGCCGTCCCACGCGCGGTACGTGACGCGCCCGAGGTCGATCTGGCGTGCGACGCCGTCGCGGACGACCTCGAGCGCGCCCGCAAGCGCGTGTGGGATGCCGTACGTGCGGACGAAGTCCCAGCCGGTGCCGCGGGCGACGACGGCGATCGCGACGCCGTCGCGGCCGGCGATTCCGTTCGCGACCTCGTTCACCGAGCCGTCGCCGCCGACGACCACGAGCAGCGACGCGCCGCCGTCCGCGGCCTCCGCCGCAAGCCCGCCGAGGTGGCCGGGCCGCTCGGAGAAGAGGACGTCGCCGGCGAGGCCGCGCGTCGTCGCCTCGCGGTAGATCTGCGGCCAGCGCCGCCGCGTGGCGCCGTTGTCGGACGCCGGATTGACGAGGAAGACGGTCTCGGTGCTAATGCTCGGGCGCGGTGACCGTCGCTAAGGCGCCGCTCGCGGTGCCGTCGTCAGGCCGTGCGGGCTTTGCCCGTGCGGCCGTCTGAAATGACCGGTCGACACTCAACGATCAGCCGTAACGGTTGCTAAGGCGACCCGCGTCATTCGATCCACAGCGGCGCGCAGCTCGTCGTCCGAGATTCGCTTGAACTCGCCCTCGACGACCACGTCGCTGACGGTTAGCAGGCAACCGGCGTCGACGCCGCGGAGGGCGCCGAGCGTGAAGAGCACGGCCGCCTCCATCTCGACGGCGAGGATGCCGCGCTTCGACCACCGTTCGTACTGGTCCTCGTCCGGGTTGTAGAAGAGGTCGCTCGAGACGATCGGCCCGACGCGCATCGCCTGGTCGATCTCCTTCGCGGCGTGGACGGCGCCGTGGACGAGCGACCAGGCCGCGGTCGGGCAGTGCTCGTCGGTGCCGACGAGGTGGCGCGCGGTCGCGTCGGCCGGAACGGCCGTGACTGCAACGATCAGGTCGCCGAGCGCCATGTCCGGCTGGAGCCCGCCGCACGTGCCGACCCGAAGCAGCCGCTTGACGCCGAGCTGAACGAGCTCCTCGACGACGATCGCCGCCGACGGGCAGCCCATCCCGGTCGCCTGGACCGAAACCGGCCGGCCCTGGAACTCGCCGGTGTAGCCGAGCATCCCGCGTTCGCTGTTTCGCAGGACCGCGTTCTCGAGGTACGTCTCGGCGATGTAGCGGGCGCGGACCGGGTCGCCGGGCAGGAGGCAGGCCTCGGCGTAGTCCCCCGGTTCGGCGCGGATGTGGATCGGCACGGCCGCGTACCCTAACGTTGACCTGTGCGCGGCGCGTTCGAGCCACGCCTGGACGAGATCCTCGCCTTCTGCGCGCAGGAGCCGATCGAGCGGGTCTTCCTCGAGGACATCGCTCGGCGCGGGCTCGGCCGCTTCTCGGCCGCCGGCCGACGCCACGGCCTGACGGCGCTTTGCCACTTCGGCGCAGGCGTCGTCCCTTCCGGCCGGGGCTGTGCCGCGTTCGCCGCCGAGGCGGTGCACGGCTCGCCGCGGATGGTGATCGGCGAGGAGCGCGCGGTCAGCGAGCTCTGGGCGGCCGCGGCGCCGCGAATGCCGCGGCCGCGCGACGACCGTCCGGGGCAGCCCGTCTACGTTCTCGACCAGCCGCCCGCGCCCGCGGGCACCGGCCTGCGGCCGGCGACGCTCGACGACTTCGACCTCCTCCTGCCCGCGTGCGCGGCCGCGCACCGTGAGGAGATCGGGATCGACCCGCTCCGGCGCGATCCCGAGGCATTTCGCTGGCGCACCCGCGCCCAGATCGAAGAAGGGCGCTCGTGGCTCTGGGAGGATCGCGGCACGATCCTCTTCAAGGCGGAGGCGTCGGCGTGGACGCCGAGCGCGGTGCAGATCCAGCAGGTCTGGGTCGACCCCGCGGCGCGCAACCGCGGCTATGCGAAGCGGGGGCTCAGCGACCTCTGCCGCCTGCTGCTCCAGCGCGTTCCGGCCGTCACGCTGTTCGTCCGGCCCGAGAACGCGCCGGCGATTCGCGTGTACGACGGGATCGGCATGCGGCGCACCATCTCCTACCGCAGCCTCGTCTTCTGACGTATAAACCCGCGGATGCGGCGCCTCCTTCGCCTCTTGGCCGTGCTCGTCGTGGGCGGTGTGCCGGTCCCGGCCGCGTGTGCCGGGCCGCACCTTCTCTTCGGGGTCGACGACGACACGCTGAAGTGGACGGCCGATCCGACGACCTTCCTGTCGGAGTCGTCGGAGCTCGGCGTCGGAGCCGTTCGGATCACCCTGCCTTGGCACGGGCGGCGCGCGAGCGCTGCCGACCAGGCCGTCCTCGACCGCCTCGGCGTGGCATCGACGCAGATCCGCGTGGTCGTGGAGATCGGCGGCGGTCCGGGCCAGGTCCCGCCGCGGACGCGGGAGCAGCGCGCCTCCTACTGCGCATACGTCGGTCGCCTCCTGCGGACGAACCCGCAGATTCGCGACGTCGTCGTCTGGACCGAGCCGAACCAGCCGCTCTTCTGGCGCCGGCCCGACGCCACCGCGTACGAGAGGCTGCTCGCGCGGTGCTACGACGTCGCGCACGCTGTCCGGCCGGACGTGAACGTGATCTCGTCGGCCGGGCCGCACGCACGGGTTCGCGGTGCAATCGCCCCGGCGACGTGGTACCTGCAGCTGGGCGACGCGCTACGGAAGAGCCGCCGGCACCGCCCGCTCTTCGACACGGTCGGCCACAACGCCTATCCCGACACGCCACTCGAGGGCCCGTGGACGACCCACGAGGGCGCGTCGATCGACCAGGGCGACTACGACAAGCTGCTCACGGTGCTGCGGCGCGCGTTCGACGGTACCGCGCAGCCCGTGCCGGGCCGCCGGGGAGTCACGATCTGGTACCTCGAGGACGGCTACCAGTCGACGGTCGAGGGACACGAGAAGGCGTACGTCGGGCGCGAGAACGTGGCCGAGCTCGTCGATCCCGGCTTCCAGGGGCTCCAGCTCGCGAGCGCGATCTGGCTCGCGTACTGCCAGCCGCTCGTGGGCGCGTTCTTCAACTTCCAGCTCCGCGACGACCCGAGCCTGACGGGCTGGCAGTCGGGCGTGCTCTACGCCGACGGCGCGCGGAAGCCTGGCTACCTGCTCGTCAGGCAGGTGCTCTTCGCCGCGCAGGCCGGCGTTCTCCTGTGCTGAGCCTGCGGCGCGTCGTCCGGCTCGCCGTCCTCGCGTGGATCGGCCGCTGGGCGGCGATGGAGGTCGCGTCGCACCGCGGCCGCGGCAAAGGCCCGCCGCCGAATGCGTCGGAGCGCGCGCCCGGCCACATGCCGGGCCCGTTCGACCGCCGCTGAGCCTCCGAAGCGCGGCGTCGCCACACCGTCTCGCCGGGACCAGTCCGGGGTCTGACCCCGGTCTTGGCCGGAGCGGCCACGTCCCGCGCGGCACCATCGAGCACGCGGCAAACTGGTCGGGTGCGAACGCTGCCGCCCGATGCCATGCGCGCCTTCGTCGAGCGCCAGATCCGGCGCCGCGAGCTGATCCCCGAAGGCGGCGAGGTGACCTGCCTCGTCTCGGGCGGCGCCGACTCGACGTGTCTCTGGCACGTCCTGCGCGAGCTCGGCTATCGCGTCTCGGCCCTCCACGTAAACCACGGGCTGCGCGGCGAGGAGTCGGAGGAGGACGCGCGCTTCTGCGCCGAGGTTCTCGGCGCGGAGGTCGTCGACGGCCGCGGCGGCCGCAACGAGGACGAGCTGCGCCGGATTCGCTACACGTTCGCGACCGACCGCCTACGCGCGACCGGCCACACCGCGAGCGACCAGGCCGAGACGGTGCTGTACCGGATCGTCTCGAGCGGTACTCCGAGCGGGATCAAGTGGCGGCGCGAGGACGGCGTCGTCCGGCCCCTGCTGCGCTGCCCGCACGAGTGGACGGAGGCGTACTGCCGGGCGGAAGGCCTGCCGTACCGCGTCGACTCCTCGAACCGCGACACGGCGCGCGGCCTGATCCGCGACGAGATCCTGCCGCTGCTCCGCCGCCTCCATCCCGGAGCCGACGCCAACCTGCGCCGGCTCGCCGACCGTCCGACGATGCCGCCCGAGCTGGCCGAGCTGCTCGCGTCTGCGATCGGATCGCGGCGGCTCGACCTCGGCGGCGGCCGGCTCGCGGTGCGTGAGTACGACCGCGTCTGGCTCGAGCGGGCGCCGGTCGATCTCGACGGCAGCGTGCGCTGGGGCGACTGGACGATCGAATCGGAGCTGCCAGGCCTTAAGGTAAGAGCCTGGCGTGCCGGCGACCGGCTCGCCGGCCGGTCGAAGAAGATCCAGGACGTGTTCGTGGACGCCAAGATCCCCCGCTCCGAGCGCGAGACGTGGCCGCTCGTCGTGCGCGGAGACGACGTGGTCGCCGTGCCGGGGATCGTCGAGGCCACCGGCGTCCGGGCGGAGCGCGACGAGTGAGCGAGGTCGCGCTCGAGAGCGCCGTCAGCGAGGTCCTGATCGACGAGGACCGGCTGCGCGCCCGGATCTCGGAGCTGGGCGAGGAGATCTCGGCCGATTACGCCGGCCGCGAGCCGCTCCTGATCGGCGTGCTCAAGGGGGCCGTGTTCTTCATGGCCGACCTGATGCGCCACCTGACGGTGCCGTGCGAGGTCGACTTCATGGCGATCTCGAGCTACGGCGCGTCGACCGACTCCTCCGGCGTCGTCCGCATCCTGAAGGACCTCGACATCAACATCGAAGGCCGCGACGTGCTCGTCGTCGAGGACATCATCGACTCGGGCCTGACGCTCTCGTACTTGATCCGCAACCTCGAGGCGCGCGAGCCTGCGTCGCTCGAGGTGTGCGCGCTCCTGACGAAGCCCGCGCGGCGCGAGATCGACGTCCCGGTCCGGTACGTCGGGTTCGAGATTCCGAACCGATTCGTGATCGGCTACGGCCTCGACTTCGCCGAGCGCTACCGAAACCTGCCCTACGTCGGGGTTCTGCATTCGGATCTGATTCCTAACGGCGTCTGAAATGGCACTGGTGGTGCGCCGGGAGGCTGGTACCCTGCGAACGGAGCCATCGTGAATCGCTTCTTCCGCAGCGCGCTCTTCCCGCTCATCGTCATCGCGGCCCTCGTATGGCTCGCGATCCAGACGCTTTCCGGGCACGGGCACAAGAGCGAGAAGGCGACGCTCTCGCAGGTCGAGGACCGGATCGTCAACGACCCGAGCTCGATCGACGAGGCGCTGTTCAACCCGAACAAGCGCGAGCTCACGATCACGACGAGCGACAACAAGAAGATCGTCGTCCACTACCCGGCCGATCAGGCTGTTCCGCGCCTCCAGAGCGAGCTGGCCGCGGCGCGACAGAAGAACCCGAACCTGAAGTACGACTCGAAGGGGACCGGCTCGTCGGCGTGGTGGTCGATCCTGACCGGCCTCCTGCCGTTCGTCCTCCTCTTCGGCTTCTGGATCTTCCTCATGAACCAGGTGCAGGGCGGCGGCTCGAAGGTGATGAGCTTCGGCAAGAGCCGCGCGAAACGCATGACGCCCGACTCGCCGAAGATCGGCTTCAAGGACGTGGCCGGAGTGGACGAGGCGGTGGAGGAGCTCCAGGAGATCAAGGAGTTCCTCGAGAACCCGAAGAAGTTCCAGGCCCTCGGCGCGCGGATCCCGAAGGGCGTCCTGCTGTACGGGCCGCCCGGCACCGGGAAGACGCTGCTGGCGCGCGCCGTCGCGGGCGAGGCGGGGGTGCCGTTCTTCTCGATCTCCGGCTCCGACTTCGTCGAGATGTTCGTCGGCGTCGGCGCGTCACGCGTTCGCGACCTCTTCGAGCAGGCCAAGCAGGCGGCGCCGTGCATCGTGTTCATGGACGAGATCGACGCAGTCGGCCGCCATCGCGGCGCGGGCCTCGGCGGCGGGCATGACGAGCGCGAGCAGACGCTGAACCAGCTCCTCGTCGAGATGGACGGGTTCGAGCTGAAGGACAACATCATCCTGATCGCAGCGACGAACCGGCCCGACATCCTCGACCCCGCGCTCTTGCGGCCGGGTCGCTTCGACCGCCAGATCGTCGTCGACCGCCCCGACCGGAACGGCCGCCGGAAGATCCTCGAGGTGCACTCGAAGGGGAAGCCGCTCGCGAGCGAGATCGACCTCGACGCCCTGGCGGCCGGCACGCCCGGCTTCACCGGCGCCGACCTCGCGAACCTCGTCAACGAGGCCGCGCTCCTGGCCGCGCGCCGCGGCAAGAAGACGATCGAGCAGGAGGAGCTCGAGGAAGGGATCATGCGCGTGATCGCCGGCCCCGAGAAGAAGACGCGCCTCCTCTCGGAGCAGGAACGCAAGATCACGGCCTACCACGAGATGGGCCACGCGCTCGTCGGGCACTTCCTCACGCACACGGACCCGGTGCACAAGATCTCGATCGTGTCGCGCGGGCAGGCGCTCGGCTACACGATCGCGCTGCCGAGCGAGGACAAGTACCTGACGACGCGCTCGGCGCTGATGGACGACTTGGCGATGACGCTCGGCGGCCGCGCCGCTGAGGAGCTGATCTTCGACGAGATCACGACCGGCGCCGCGAACGACATCGAGAAGGTCACGCACACGGCGAAGCAGATGATCATGCGCTACGGGATGAGCGACAAGCTCGGCCCGCGCGTCCTCGGCCGGAACCACGACATGCCGTTCCTGGGTCGCGAGATGGGCGCCGAGCCCGACTACTCCGACGAGATCGCGCGCGAGATCGACGACGAGATCCGGAGCGTCATCGAGACCGCGCACGCCTCCGCGCGGCGGGTCCTCGAGGAGCACATCGACGACCTCCACCGCATCTCGGCGATCCTGATCGAGCGCGAGACGATCGACAAGGATCAGTTCGAGCGCCTGCTCGCAGGCGAGGACGAGGAGAAGGTCTTCGCGGACGAGGAGGCCGCGGCCGCGCCGGAGACGCCGAAGGAAGAGGACGAGCGGAAGCGCCTCCCCAAGCCGCGGCCGACGCCGTTCCCTTCGCCGGGGCGCGCGCTCCAGCCGCCGCCGCCTGAAGGCGCCTCGAGCTAAGCCGCGCGAAGTCTGCGACTTCGCGCGGATTTGAAGCCGGCCTCGGCGGCGAAAGGCGGCGCGCTCTCGCGCGGAGTTGTCCGCGTTTTCGACACGATTCCGGCACGGACACGCGCGCATCCCCGAGGTAGGCTCGTTCGCAGGCGGGGGCTAAGGGGCCCCCAGCACTCGGGCGAGTGCTTGTAAAGCTGGATGGAGACTCGGCCACCGATCGAGAAGCGGTTCCCGCGGCCCTCTGTGATGGGGGTCGTGAACGTGACGCCGGACTCGTTCTCCGACGGCGGTGTGCACCTCGACCCGGGCGTCGCGATCGAAGCGGCTCGGCGGATGGTCGAGGAAGGCGCCTCGATCGTCGACGTCGGCGGCGAGTCCACCCGCCCGGGCTCGGAGGGGGTCTCGCTCGACGAGGAGCTGCGGCGCGTCCTGCCCGTGCTCGAGGCGATCGCGCCTGAGCTGCCGGTCTCGATCGACACCGCCAAGGCCGAGGTCGCGCGGCACGCGCTCGAGCTCGGCGCCGAGATGGTCAACGACGTGACGGCGCTGCGCGCCGACCCGGAGCTCGTGGGCGTAGTGGCCGACGCGGGCGCCTACCTCTGCCTGATGCACATGCTCGGCGATCCGCGGACGATGCAGGTCGATCCGCGCTACGACGATGTCGCGGCCGAGGTCGCCGCGTTCCTCGAGGACCGGCTCGAAGCGGCCGTCGCTGCCGGCGTCGCCGAGGAGCGAATCTGCCTCGACCCCGGGATCGGGTTCGGCAAGACGGTCGAGCAGAACCTCGAGCTCGTGCGCAGGCTCGACGTGTTGACGGCGCTCGGCCGGCCCGTCGTCGTCGGCTTCTCGCGCAAG
>DASUZD010000171.1:0-14245 GCA_036377055.1 Gaiellaceae bacterium
CGCGCGTCGCCGACGAGCGCGATCCCGCCCTGCTTGAGCGCGTCGAGCTCGGCGACGTTGACGTTGACGAACCGCACGTCGGGGTTCCGGAAGGCCGTCTTCGAGGCAGTCGTGAAGTCGCTCCATCGCGTGCCGATCCCCACGACGACGTCCGCGTCCGCCGCGAGCCGGTTCGCGGCAAGGGTGCCGGTCACGCCGACGGCGCCGACCGCGAGCGGGTGGTCGTACGGGAGCGACCCCTTGCCCGCCTGCGTCTCGCCGAGCGGGACGCCGACGCGCTCCACGAGCTCGTGCAAGGCGTCGGTCGCCTCGGAGTAGATCACTCCGCCGCCTGCGACCACCAGCGGCCGCCGGGCGCCACGGATCAACGCGGCCGCCGCCTCGACCGCACCCGGATCGGCCGTCGGCCGCGGGATCCGCCACACGCGTCGCTCGAGGAACGCTTCGGGCCAGTCCCAGGCCTCCGCCTGCACGTCCTGTGGGAGGGCGAGGGTCACGGCGCCCGTGTCGGCCTGGCTCGTGAGGACGCGCAGCGCCGAGAGCGCCGCCGGGATCAGCTGCTCCGGCCGCCAGATCCGGTCGAAGTAGCGCGACACGGGCCGGAACACGTCGTTCACGGACACGTCGCCCGCCGACGGCGTCTCGAGCTGCTGGAGCACGGGGTCCGGGCCGCGGGACGCGAAGACGTCGCCGGGCAGGAGCAGCACCGGGAGCCGGTTGACGGTCGCGAGCGCCGCGCCGGTGACCATGTTCGTCGCGCCGGGCCCGATCGACGTCGTGCACGCGAGCGTCCCGAGCCGGTTCTTCATCCGCGCGTAGCCGGCCGCCGTGTGGACCATCGACTGCTCGTTCCGGGCCTGGTAGTAGGTGAGGAGCTCGGGGCTCTCGTAGAGCGCCTCGCCGATCCCGGCGACGTTGCCGTGCCCGAAGATCCCGAAGCAGCCGCCGAAGAACCGGTGCTCGACGCCGTCCCGCTCGACGTATTGGTGCGCGAGGAATCGGACGAGAGCCTGGGCGGTCGTCAGGCGGACGCTCACCCCGCCAACTCTACGACGCGTCAGGCGATGTAGCCCAGGCGCCGGAGGAACTTCTTCATCTCGCGGATGTAGCCGTGGGGGTCGCGCGGATATCCCAAGCTCTCGAACCCCGGAGCGAGATCCCCACGCCGAAGTGCCCGCGCAAGCGCTCGGTCGACGGCGATCGCGCGGCCGAGGAGGTACTCGTCGGCGGCCCATGCGGTCAAGACGTGTCGAACGTCCGCGCGCCCGCGGTTCTTCAGATAGAGCTGCCAGAGCGCGCGGGCGTCGCTCCGGACGAGCCGCGGATGGCGCCGCGTGACGTCGTGCATCCTTCCGCGGCGGTACGACCAGATGCGGACCGGCTCGAGCAGGCCGACGTAGGGCGTGGCTATCTGCTGGAAGCGGTCGTCGCTCGAGACGAACTCGGGGCGTCCGTCGCCGTCGACGTCCCGCACGGACGGGACCGATCGGCTACCGCCCCACCAGAAGGTTCCAGCGACGTACGTCCCGCGCGATCGATCGAACCGGTAGATCCGCGACCACCAGCAGCACTGGAGCCCGCTCCAGTCGACGAGGAGCAGGACCTCCGGCTCGCCGTCTCCGTCGAGGTCGCGGACCTGGAGCCAACCGCTCGTGCCGAGCGACGGCTCGACCTTGAAAGAGCGTCGGTACCTCGGCACGTGCTCGGAGAAGAGGCGTCTGCCTCCGCGTGAAATTCGCATCCGAGGAGAGCTCGGCGAGACGGTCGACGAGCGATGGGACACGAAGGCCTCGGTCACGCCTGAACGCGCGACCCAGTGCTGCGGCGGGGAGGCGACGACCATCACGCGCAAGCCTGCCACCGCGGTCCTTCCGGACGGTAGGCGTGCGCCACTAGGCTCCGCGCGATGACACCCGAGGTGCTCACGATGGGCCGGATCGGCGTCGACCTCTACCCCGAGCAGAGCGGCGTCCATCTCGAGGACGTCCAGACGTTCCGGAAGATGCTCGGCGGGAGCGCGACGAACGTCGCCGTCGCGGCCGCTCGCCTCGGTCGCCGCGCTGCCGTGATCACGAAGGTCGGCGACGACGCATTCGGCCGCTACGCGCGACGGGCGCTGGGAGAGTTCGGCGTCGACGCGTCGCGAGTCGGGATGGACCCAAAGCACCGAACCCCGATCGTCTTCTGCGAGATCTTCCCCCCCGACGACTTCCCGCTCCTCTTCTACCGCGAGCCCAAGGCCCCGGACCTCGAGCTCGGGCCGGACGACGTCGACCTGGGCGAAATCCGCGCGGTGCCGCTCTTCTGGACGACGGGCACCGGCCTCTCCGAGGAGCCGAGCCGTTCGACGACCCTCGCCGCACTCGAGGCGCGAGCCCGGAAGCCGTTCACCGTCCACGACCTCGACTATCGGCCGATGTTCTGGCAGTCGGAGCGCGAGGCCCGCGAGTGGGGCCTGCGCGCGCTCGACTCCGCGACCGTCGCCGTCGGCAACCTGACCGAGGCGGCGGTGGTCGTCGGTGAGCGGCCGCCCGACGAGACGGCTCGCGCCCTCCTCGACCTCGGCCCCGACCTCGCCGTCGTCAAGCTCGGCCCGGAGGGCGTCCTCGGCGCGACGCGAGACGAGGAGGTCGCCCTGCCGGCGGTACCGGTCGACGTCGTGAACGGCCTCGGCGCGGGCGACGCCTTCGGCGGCGCGCTCTGCCACGGCCTCCTCTCGGGCTGGCCGCTCCGGCGGACGCTCGGCTTCGCGAACGCCGCGGGCGCGATCGTCGCAGGCCGCCTGGGCTGCGCGGACGCGATGCCGACCCTCGACGAGGTGGAGGCGGGGGCCGTCCTCGGCTAGCCTGCCGTGATGGCCGATCCCGTCTCCTGGCTGATGATCGAGACGGGGTGGGACGTGCTCGCGGCCGACGGGAGCAAGGTCGGCGAGGTCGACGAGGTCGCGGGCGACGACACCGAGGACATCTTCGACGGGCTCGCGATCGCAACGAGCGCGCTCGGCGTGCCACGCTACGTCCCGGCCGAGCAGGTGGTCGAGATCACGAACGGAAGCGTCCGCGTGTCGCTGACACCCGAGCAGGTCGAGCAGCTTCCCGAGTACGTCGAGCCGGCGACGAGCCTCGAGATCGAGCCGGAGAGCAAGGGCGGGCTCGGCGAGAGCGTAGCGGCGGAGGTGCGCGAGCTCAAGGGCGACGCGCTCGCTCCGATCCAGGAGCACGAGCATCCGATGAACTTCTGGCGCCGGCTCGCCTTCTTCTTCAGGCGGCTCGGCAGGTAGGCGAAGTGCCTCGGCCGCGCCTCGTCGGGATCAACCACGTCGCGCTCGAGGTCGACGACGTCGAGGCCGCCGTCGACTTCCTCGGGCGGATCTTCGAGCTCCGCTCCGTCAGCCGCGTCCCTGGAGGCGCGTTCGTCGACATCGGCGACCAGTTCATCGCGCTCTTCGAGCGCGGGGAGGCGCGGCACTTCGGCCTCGTCGTCGACGACAAGGAAGCGGTGCGCGAGCGTCTCGCGCAAGAGGGGGTCGAGGTGTTCGGTCGCGGGCTCGACTTTCGCGACCCGTCGGGGAACGTGATCCAGATCGTCCAGTACGACCAGGTGCAGTTCACGAAGGACGAGCGGATTCTCCGAGCGATGGGCCTGAGCGCGGAGAAGACGGAGGCGGCGCTCGACGAGCTCCGCGCCAAAGGCCTCGGCCCGGATGAATCTCAGCAGTGATTCGTTGAAGCACCGAAGCGCGACGACCGCGTAGTCACGAGTCAGGAGAGAAGGCATGACTTCCACCGCAGAACCCACACACCTTCCGGCGCTCGGCAGCCACCAGCGCCACGAGGTCGGCCGCGAGCTCCAGGCGACGCTCGTCGAGCTCGTCGACCTCTCGCTGATCGGCAAGCAGCTCCACTGGGCCGTCGTCGGCCCGCTCTTCCGGCCTCTCCACGAGCAGCTCGACGAGCTCGTCGACTCGTGGCGCGAGCTCTCCGACACCGTCGCCGAGCGAGCGGTCGCCCTCGGGTTCTTCCCGGACGGCCAGGCCGAGGCGGTCGCCAGCGGCAGCGACATCGCGGCAGTCGAGCGCGGCGCGATCGGCGACCGGACCGTCGTCCGCGAGCTGAGCGGCCGGCTGGCCGACGTCACCGAGCGGATCCGAACACGGATGGACCGGCTCGGCGACCTCGACGCCGCCTCCCAGGACGTGCTGATCGAGGTCGTGCGGGAGCTGGAGAAGCAGCTCTGGATGGTGCGCACCCAGCTTCCGAGCCTGGAGGACTGATGCCCGCCTGCACGCATCTCGACCAGGTCAGGATCACGACGCTGCCGGAGTCGATCGCGGGGTGCGAGGAGTGCCTCGCGATCGGCGGGCGTTGGCTGCACCTCCGCATGTGCGAGACGTGCGGCAAGATCGGCTGCTGCGACTCCTCGCCGAACCGGCACGCCTCGCGTCACGCGCGCGAGGAGGGCCACCCGATCGCGCGCTCGGCCGAGCCCGGGGAGGACTGGAGCTGGTGCTTCGTGGACGAGGTCGCCTTCGTCCTCGAGTCGAGATGACGCCGACGCTCCCGCCGCTGCCGCTCGACGAGTGGGAGCCGACGAAGAACACGCTCCACCTCTGGGTGCAGATCGTCGGCAAGATCCGCATGGCGTCGACGCCGCCGCGAAACCACTGGTGGCACGTTCCGCTCTACGTCGACGTGCGGGGGCTGACGACGCGCCGCCTCCACGGGGCGAACGGGGTCGGGTTCGAGATCGACTTCGATTTCATCGACCACAAGCTCCTCGTCGAGACGGACCGCGGCGTCGAGGACGGGTTCGACCTCGTGGACGGCCTCTCCGTCGCGCAGTTCGACGAGCGGCTCCATGCGCTCCTGCGCCAGCAGGGCGTCGACGTCGTCATCCGCGAGTCGCCCTTCGGCGTTCCCATGACGACGCCGTTCCCCACCGACCGGGAGCACGCCTCCTACGATCGCGACGCCGTCGAGCGGTTCTGGCGCATTCTCGAGTGGAGCAACGACGTCTTCGAGGAGTTCTCCGGCTGGTTCTGCGGCAAGACGAGCCCGGTCCACCTCTTCTGGCACGGCCTCGACCTCGCCGTCACGCGCTTCGGCGGCAAGCGCGCGCCGCTGTCGCCGGCGGCCGACGCGGTGACGCAGGAGGCGTACTCGCACGAGGTGGTGTCGTTCGGGTTCTGGCCCGGTGACGCCAACGTGCGGGAGCCGACCTACTACTCGTACACGGCGCCGGAGCCGGCCGGCCTGCGCGAGCGGCCGCTCCGTCCCGACGAGGCCTTCTGGGCCGACCAGGGCGCCGGATCCCTCGCGCGCCTTCCGCACGAGGTCGTGCGCGCGGCGCCCGATCCGAAGGCGACGCTGCTCGCGTTCCTCGAGAGCGCGTACGAGGCGGGCGCCGACGCGGCGGGCTGGGACCGCAAGGACCTCGAGTCGTCCTGGTGCCCTGACCCGCCCGTGCTCAGTGAGCTCCTCACAAGCTGAGTCCGTCGCAGCGCCGTTCTCGGGCCGGACGGCCTGGGCGCGGAACCTCGAGACGCCGCTCCGTAACTTCCTGCGCACAGAGACGGGCGGCGCGGCGGTTCTCCTCGCCGCGGCCGTCGCCGCGCTCGTCTGGGTGAACGTCGACTCGTCGTCCTACGACACCGTGTGGGGAACGACGCTCGCGATCCGGGTCGGGCACGCGAGCGTCGCGCTCGACCTGCGCGACTGGTTGAACAGCGGGCTGATGACGTTCTTCTTCTTCGTCGTCGGCCTCGAGGCGCGGCGCGAGTTCGATCTCGGCGAGCTGCGCGAGCGGCGACGGTTCGCGCTGCCGCTGCTCGCGTCGATCGGCGGCATGACGGCCGCGGTCGCGATCTATCTCGCGTTCAACGCCGGCCGCTCCTCCGCGCACGGCTGGGGGATCGCGATGTCGACCGATACCGCGTTCGCGCTCGGTCTGCTCGCGCTCGTCGGGCCGCGGTTCCCGGACCGGCTTCGCGCGTTCATGGTCACGGTCGCGGTCGTCGACGACGTCGTGGCGCTGCTCGTGATCGCGACCGTCTACACGGATGACCTCACCGTCTCGTGGCTGCTCGCCGCGCTCGGCTTCTTCGCGCTCGCTCTCGTCGTTCGCGCCGCGCGGATTCACGTCGGCCTCGTCTACCTGCTGATCGGGGTCGCGGTCTGGGTCGCGCTGCTCGAGTCAGGCGTCGAGCCGGTGGTGGTCGGCCTCGCGATGGGTCTCTTGACCTACGCGTACACGCCCGCGCGTGAAGATCTCGAGCGCGCGACGGAGCGTTTCCGCGAGTTCCGGGAGCAGCCGACGCCCGAGCTTTTGACCTCCGCGCGGGCCGGCCTCTGGTCGGCGCTCTCGCCGAACGAGCGCCTCCAGCAGCTCTACCACCCGTGGACGAGCTACCTGATCGTGCCGCTCTTCGCGCTCGCGAACGCGGGCATCGCCGTCGACGGCGGCTTCCTCGCGCGCGCCTTCCGGTCGCCGGTCACGCTCGGGATCCTCTTCGGCTACGTCGTGGGCAAGCCGGTCGGGATCTTCCTGACGTCGTGGCTGCTCACGCGGGCGACGCGCGGGCGGCTCCGGCCGCCGGTCGGGTGGGTGGCGGTCGCCGGCGGCGGGACGATCGCGGGCATCGGCTTCACGGTCGCGCTGCTCGTCGCGACGCTCGCGTTCCACGGCCGGCAGCTCGAGGAGGCGAAGCTCGGGATCCTGACCGCGGCGCTCTGCGCCGCCCTGCTGACGTGGCTCGTCTTCCGCGCGACCGCCCTGCTGCCAAAGCACCTGAAGATCCGGGCGCTGCTCGGAAGCACCGAGGCGATCACGGACCTCGCGATGGACGTCGACCCGGAGCGCGACCACATCCGCGGCCCGCTCGACGCGCCTGTGACGGTGGTCGAGTACGGCGACTTCGAGTGCCCCTACTGCGGCCAGGCCGAACCCGTCCTGCGTGAGCTCCTGAGCGACTTCGGCGACGTCCGCTACGTGTGGCGCCACCTGCCGCTCAACGACGTCCACCCGAACACGCAGCTCGCCGCCGAGGCTGCCGAGGCCGCCGCCGACCAGGGCGCGTTCTGGGAGATGCACGACCTCCTGCTCGACCGCCAGGACGCTCTTCGCCCGAGGGACCTGATCCGCTACGCGGAGGAGCTCGGTCTCGACGTCGACCGGTTCGGCGACGCCCTGCGCGAGCACTCGGGCGCGGCCCGCGTCGCCGAGGACGTCGACAGCGCCGACCTGAGCGGCGTCTCCGGGACGCCGACGTTCTTCGTCAACGGCCGGCGCCACTACGGCGCCTACGACATCGACACGCTCTCGGCCGCCGTCCGGGCGGCCGGCGCGCGAGCAGCGCTTCGAGCTTCCTAACCGGTCCCGCCCATGGCGACTCGCGCCGACTCGAACGCCGGCCGGCGGCGCCAGTGGGTTCCGGTCGGGTCGACGATCGTGCCGGCCGGGTCCTGCACCTCGAGCCCGTAGCCGTCGTTGCCGTCGAGCATCCGGTAGATGTACGACTGGGCGATGCGCGTGTCGGCCAGGTTATGGCTGACGATGTTCGCCTGCTGCGTCTCCGTCATCTTCGTGACCGTGTCGCCGCCCTCGGTGGAGACGATCGACTTGGCCGCGTCGCCGTTCTGAATCATCACGTCGCGGCCCGAAGGGCTGACGATGCCGCCGCAGCCGAAGAGCTTGCACCAGAACGAGGAGGTGTTCGACACGTACGGGTCCGGATCGCCGTACAGGTGCCAGTTCATCACGTCGAACTTCGGCCCCCCGAACGCCGCGTAGACGCCCTGGACCCAAGCCACCGGGGAGTCGGACGGGTTGACGCCGCCGAGCAGCACGATGTTGCGCGTGTCGACGGCCTTGATCGCGTCGTAGCAGGCGGCGAGGTACTGCTCGTAGCTCGCGGCCGTCCAGCCGCGCGAGGCCGTATTCGGCTCGTTCAGCGCCTCGTAGTAGCGGATTTGGTTGTGCCAGGTCGTCGCAGCCTCGCTGCAGTCGCTGCCGTACTGCGCGACGCTGCGAAACCCGGGATTGGCCGAGCCGCCGATCACGAGCTCGGGCTCGAGCCCGTGCGCGATCGTTCGATTGATCGCGTCAACGGCCTGCGCGTGCCAAGGGTTGCTCGTGTCGAGGTAGTCGATCCGAACTAACTTCGCGCCCACCCGCTTGATCTGGTCGAGCTCGAAATCCCGCATCGCCGTCGATTCCTGGAGGATCGAGAAGCTCGGGCTGATGCCGTAGCGCGGAACCGGCGCGCCGTAGATCGTGCCCGCCGACGACACCGTCGTCGTGACGGTCGTGGTCACGGTCGAGGTGACCGTCGTGGTCACGGTGGTCGTGACGGTCGTCGTCTGCGTGACGGTGTTGTTGACCGTCGTGGTGGTCGTCACCGTGGTCGTGGTCGGCGTGCAGACCGTGGTCGTGACGCCGTCGTCGAGCACGGCCTTGATCGCCCACGGCCGGTTCTGCGTTCCACAGCTCGTCGTGCCGAAGGGGTTGCTCGGGTTCCCGGTGCTTGAGTAGGTGTTCCCGTTGTACTTCAGCGCGCAGTTGCCGGTGGAGGTGTCGTAGCGCGGCCGGATCAGGTCGGCGGTCGCGCCCCCGCTCCAGTAACCGACCCAGACGGGCCCTGCGGACACGTTCGGCTGGGTCGTGAACGTGAACTGCTTCCAACCTGCCGCCGTGCCTGCGTTGATCGTCAGCTCGTTCGAGACGGCCAGGAACGCACCGGGCGAGCCGGAGCTGTCTGTGTAGACGATCGCGCGAACCTTCTCCGAGCCCGAGGTCTTGCCGAGGCCGTCCAGGTAACCGTCGACCTCGACGATCTTTCCGGACGCCGGCGCCGTCAGCTTGACCGCGCCTTTGAAGTTGAGGGAGAGGCTGTCCGTGAGGCTCGAGACGGTGGCGTCGGTGGAGCCGAACGTAATGAGCGTCGCGCCGGCGATCCCGACGACGAAGAGAGCGACGAGCGGAACGGCGAGGAGCAGGCGACGCTTCATGCGGGTCGCCCCGCTCGCGTCAACAGCTCACACTCCATTGCGGTCGTAGAAGCCTGCCTTTTTGGAGCTCGCCGGCTGGAGTTTACGCAGCGCGGCTCGACTCGGCGGAGCTCGCCGCTGTGGATCACCTCTGACAGATCTGTTGCAAAGGACCCGGAATCGCCTTCGCCAGGCGGTTGCTCGTCGTCATTGCGGACGGTCGGGAGGCTTACCGTCGCGTGTCGCCTCTAAGCTCGATCGCATGGCTCCGCTCGCCGCTCCACGGCAGGAAGCGCTCGATGTCGTCGCCGGCGCTCCCCCCTATCACGCGTATCCGCCGCTCCGGTTCATGGGTTCGAAGCATCGGCTCTTGCCTTGGATCGAGACCGTCCTCGACCGGCTCGAGTTCGAGACGGCGCTCGACGCCTTCTCGGGATCGGGGTGCGTGTCGTATCTGCTCAAGACGATGGGCAAGTCCGTCCGCTCGAACGACTTCCTCCGCTTCGCCTGCGACTTCACCCGCGCCACCATCGAGAACTCGTTCGAGGTCCTGCAGCCCGACGATCTCGACCTCTTGCTGTCTCCAGCGCCCGGCCACGCTCGCTTTGTCCAGGACCACTTCCGAGACATCTTCTTCTCCGAAGACGACAACGCCTTCCTCGACCGGGTCTGGGCGCGTCTGCCGGCGCTGACGCCGCACAAGCGGTCGCTCGCACTGTCTGCGCTCTATCGAGCGTGCCTCAAGCGCCAGCCGCGGGGCGTCTTCACCGTGGGTGGCATTGGACGGTACGACGACGGACGTCGCGATCTCCGGCTCAGCATCGAGGACCACTTCGTCGAATCGGTTCCCGTCTTCAACCGCCTCGTCTTCGACAACGGTCGCCGGCACGAGACAACCTGCGGCGACGTCTTCTCGCTGCGTGGCGTCGACGCCCAGCTCGTGTACCTCGATCCCCCCTATGTCCCACGCGCGGACGACAACTGCTACATCAAGCGGTACCACTTCCTCGAGGGCCTGTCGTCCTATTGGCGCGGCGTCGAGTTTCACCCCACGAGCAAGGTGAAGAAGCTCCGGAAGCGGTACACGCCCTTCTCCTACCGACGCGACGCCGAAGACGCTTTCGAGCGGCTCTTCCGGCTCTTCAGCTGTTCGATCATCGTGCTCTCGTACTCGTCCAACGGGTATCCCGATCTCGAGCGGCTGATCGAGCTCCTGAAGCGGTACAAACCGGAGGTGACCGTCTACGAAGAGGCCCACCGCTACCACTTCGGTACGCACGGTGCCGTCGCAGAACAGCGTGCGGTCGTCACGGAGTACCTGATCGTCGGACATTGAACGCGCCGAAGAGCGGGTTCCCGCAGTTCCTTTCGACGCTCCAGCGCGTGGCCGCTCGGACGCCTCTCGTCGAGACAGCGGACCACGCTCGCATCCGCGAAGTGGCCGCCGCCTTGGCCGGGCTCCCGACCGTCGACGCGGAGGCAATCGTCGCCTTGCTCTCGAAGCCAAGCGGACAGCCCCTGCCACACGTGCGCGAGGCGTTGGGGCTCGTGGTCGGCCTTGGGCGAGAGCGCCTCACCAGCGAGCTTCGCGCCGCGCTCCCGACCTCCGATGAGCGACGGGATCCGGCAAAGATCGTCGCGTTACTCGACGATGAGTTCGGACTCCTCGCCGAGATCGAGCTCGCGCGAGAGCGGCACTACGGGTGGGCAGACGTCCTAGTGGCGCGCGCAGGCAGCCGAGGAACCGCGGGCGCTGCGATCGAGGGAGGACGGAGTGTCGAGGACCGGATCGAGACCGTCGTGCGCGATCTTCGCCTGCCCTACGAGGTCCGCACTCGCTTCGAGGGTCGAGGCGGTGAACCAGCGCCGGCCGATGTCGCGATTCCGGAAGGCGGAACTCGCGCGGAGATCGTCTGCGCGGCCAAGGGATTCGATTCAACCGGATCGAAGTTGGGTGAGGCCGTGCGCGAGATCAGGGAGATGGCGAACGTACGGAAGCCCACGCAATTCGTCTTGGCCGTCGTGGACGGAATCGGCTGGCATCGCAGGCGGGCAGATCTCGAGCGAATCTACGGTCTATTCGAGCGTGGCGAGATCGACGGTCTCTACTCGCTCGCGATGCTGGATCAGTTCCGACGCGACGTTGATCAGGCTGCGCGATTGCGGAGAATCTCGCGGCTGGCGCCGTAACGGCAGGCCCACGCTCCGCCGAACTTAGGCCTCGAGCTCCTTGTGGGCGCCCGATTGGATCCCGCGGATCACCTCGCGCCAGGTCCGCTGCGCCCACTCGATCGGCACGCGCCAGACGTCGATGCCGGCGAAGACCGAGATCGCGAAGATTCGGACGAGCGGCGTCCCCGCGCGTGGCGGCGGGTCGGAGCCGTGCGCCCGTTTGTGGCCGCCGATCGCCGCGCCGTGGAAGTCGACCTCGACGCCCTCCGGGACATAGACGTCGATTGTCCCGAGGATCCCGATCGCGACGATCGTGATCACGTCTCCTTCGAGCGTCGCCTGGCGCAGGTCGAGATCGATGTTTCCGAGCATCGTCACGCAGCGGACGCGCCGTCGCACGCGGATCCGTCCCTCGCGCTCGGTCGACGCGAACATGGAGACGAGCCAGCGCGTCGGCGTCCGGCGCGACACCGCGCGCGATTCCGCCGTCGGAAGGTCGCGCGTGAGCTCCGCGAGCTCCTCGTTCGTCAAGGCGCTGTACGCGTTGGCCATCCGCTCGGTGAACTCCTCGAGCGTCAGCCGTCCCGCGGCCGCGTGGTCGCGGAGCAGCTCGACCGCCCGCTCGCGATCGGCGTCGGAGGCGCGTAGCGCACGCGGCTCGCTCATCGCAGCTCCTGCTTGTATGCCCACGCGACCGCCCGCGTCAAGCGTGGTTTCTTTTCGCACTTGCGGGTAGTGACGCCCCTGACTTGAACGCGCAAGTTCGCATGCGCGACCTGTGAAGAGAGGAGGAGGCTTGAGAGTCCTGCTTCGGCATCTGCGGCGGACTCGCGGACGGATGTGGGCCTTGGCGCTGCTCGGCTCTGCCGCGGCGGTCGCTGCCCTTCCGGGCGGAGGCGTCGCGGCGGTCTCGGCGCCGACGTTCGCGCCGCCGGTCTACGTCGACCAGCAGCTCGCGGGGGGCGAGCCGGAGGTCTTCGCCGACACGTTGCACGGAACGCTCATCTACACGGCCCACGAGGGGACGACCCATCTCTACCGAGACGGCATCGTCAGCTCGCCGTGGGGCGACTTCAGCTTCGTGTCCAACTACTGCAACCAGGTCAACATCTGGACGTCGACCGACGGCGGCGTGAACTGGTTACGCGACCGGTACCTGGGGAGCCCGTGCCCGACGAGCCCGGCGATCAACACCGGGTTCAGCGACCCGGATCTGACCCAGGACGCCGGCGGTCGGGTCTACAACACCGGGATCGACCTCGTCAACGACGCGCTCTTCTCGTCGATCGACGGCGGGAGGACGTGGGATCGCGGCACCGCCGACTGCCACGACGGCGACCGTCCGTGGCTCGCGGGCGGGAAGGCGAACCAGGTGTGGATGGGGACCGACACCCTCGAAGGGAGCGGCAGCGGACACACCGTCTTCACCTCCACCGACGGGGGCAACACGTGCAGCGCGACGGGCATCGAGGACAACGGGCCGCTCGCCGACGGCGGCTCGTGGACGGCGTTCGGGAAGCTCTACTACGACAAGCTGAACGGCAGCGTCGTCGAGCCGGCGATCTTTAACCACGGCGACGGGAGCTTCGGCGTCGGGATCAGCGTCCTTCCGGCCGGCGGCTCGTCGTTCACGCCGCACGAGGCCGTTCGCGGCACGTCGATGTACGCGCATTGGCCCGCAATCGCGCTCGACGCGGCCGGAGCCGTCTACCTCGTCTGGGACACGAACGAGCGGCAGGCGGGGACGAGCGGCGGCTGCGACGGCGCGCAGACTCCCGCGCCCAACTCGATCATGATGGTCTCGACGCCCAACCTCGGAAAGACGTGGTCGGCGCCGACGACCGTCGCGCATCCCGGCACGCGGGTGCTGTGGCCGTGGGTCGCGGCGGGCGACGCCGGCAAGGTCTCCGTGATCTGGTACCAGACCGAGTCGCAGGACGGGATGCCCGACCTCGACTGCCAGGCCGGCCACGTGCACGCGATGGAGCAGACGATCCTCGGCGCGTCGAGCAAGAAGCCGCAGAAGTGGACCGTCGACGCGGCCGGCCGGCCGGTTCACATCGGCTGGGTCTGCCAAGGCGGCACCACGTGCGTCGTCACCGGCCAGGACCGCAGGCTCGGCGACTACTTCACGAACGCGCTCGACAACCGGGGCTGCGTGCTCATCGCGACCGGCGACACGCGCCTGACCGATCCGACGACAGGCGGCCCGCTCCCGACCGCGCGGCCGCTCTTCCTCCGCCAGAACGGAGGGCCGTCTCTAATCGGCAAGGGCACCTGCTCGTAGAAGAGGCGCTGACGCGGCGGAGGGTGCGACAGCCCTCCGCCGCGCGGCGCGGTGGTTGATCTAGTCGTCCGCTAGCTCGAGCAGCTTCGTAACGGTCGTCCAGTTGCGCGCGGTCGCGGTGACGCCCAGGTCGCGGCCGGCGAGCAGCGCCCACAGCTTCGAGCGCGCGACCCCCTTCGGGTGCCATGCGTAGGCCTCGCGGCCGCTGACGACGAGCTGCTCCGGCGGGACGACCGCGGCTTCGAGCTTGCGCACGGTCTCCGCCTTCAGCTTGCCGTCGAGGAAGCTGACCTGATAGCGCTTCGGGTCCTTCGCGACCTTGCCGAGCGGGTTCCGGCGCACGACCTCCGCGAGCTCGTCGCGAGTACGGACGACGACGTCGATCTCGAGGCCGAAGCGCTTCGTGATCAGCTGCTTGCACTCGCGCGCCACCCCGGTGGGCTGCTTCCCCGACGAGAGGACGACGTTGCCGCTCTGGACGTAAGTCCGCACGTCGTCGAACCCCGCGCCCTCGAGCGCCTCACGAAGCTCCGGCATTGCGATCCGGTTGCGAGACCCGATGTTGATGCCGCGGAGGAGGACGACCTGGCGGTTGATGGCGGAAGACTAAGAGCCTTAGGGTTGGGTGTGCGACCCAACAGGAGGTAGGTAGATGACTCTTCAGATCGGAGACACGGCACCGGATTTCGAGGCGGAGACGACCGAAGGGAAGATCGCCTTCCACGACTGGATCGGCGACTCCTGGGCGGTGCTGTTCTCGCACCCGAAGGACTTCACCCCCGTCTGCACGACCGAGCTCGGC
>DASUZD010000172.1:0-3899 GCA_036377055.1 Gaiellaceae bacterium
GCCGGCCGACGAGCTCAAGCGCCGCTACCGCGCAGAGACGCTCGAGGAGGCGTTCTTCTCCGCCACCGGCCGGTCGTTCGAGGAGGAACGAGAGGAGGTGCCGGCATGACCCAGGGCGCAGCATCGACCCTTCGCCACGAGCTGATCGGCTTCAGCGGCGTCGTCCAGCGCAATATCTACCTCGTCAAGCGCTACATCTGGTGGGACGTCGCGTACATGCTCTGGACGATCGCGAACACGCTCACGATCGTCTTCATCGCCCGCGGCGTAAACGTGTCGGAGGCGCAGCAGAACGCGCTCGCGACGAAGTTCCTCGTCGGCGGCGTGATCTGGGCCTACCTCGGGATCATCTTCGAGATCGTCACCGAGACCGTCGCCTGGGAGCGCTGGGAGGGGACGATCGAGTACACGTTCATGGCGCCGGTCTCCCGGCCCGTGCACCTGTTCGGGATGGGGATCTTCGCCGTGCTCTACGGGCTCGTGCGCGCCGCGATCCTGTTCGCGGCCGTCGTCGCGTTCATCGGGATCTCGGTTCCCGACGCGAACTACGTCGCCGCGCTCGAGCTGCTCGGGATCGCCTCGGTCGCGTTCATCGGGATCGGGATGATGACCGCGGTCCTGCCGCTGATCTCGCCCGAGAAGGGCACGCAGCTCGGCTTCGTCGCGCAGGGCCTGATGCTCGTCGTCTCCGGCGTCTACTACGAGGTCTCGGTCCTGCCGGGCTGGATGCAGTGGATCGCGAAGATCTCGCCGGCCACCTACGCGCTGCGCGGCAACCGCGAGCAGATCCTGCACGGCGCCGGCCTCGCCTGGGCCGACGTCTGGCCGCTGATCGTGATCGGATTCTGTTCCGTCCCGCTCGGCCTGCTCATCTTTCGGACGGGCGAGAGGTACGCGAAGCGACACGGGAAGCTCAAGCGATCGGGATGATCATGGCGGCCACTTCGCGTTCTCGGCGTGTCGACCGGTCGTTTCAGACGGACGCGCAGGCGAAGCCTGCACGCCCTGATAGCGGCACCGCAAGCGGTGCCTCGGGCGAGAGGTACGCGAAGCGGCACGGGAAGCTCAAGAGATCCGGATGATCGCCATCCGCGCGGCCGAGACGGACGCCGACCTCGAGGCGTGGCGGGAGGTTCGCATGGCCGTCCTGCCCGACGAGCGCGCGCCGACCGTCGAGGAGCTGCGCCTGAGCGAGGCGAACGGGGAGCTGCAGGTCCTCGCGGAGCTCGACGGAGCTCTCGCCGGATCGGGGGTCGCCGGCCGTTCGACCCTCGAAGGGATGGGATTCGTGGCCGCCCGTGTCCTCCCCGTCGCGCGACGCCGCGGTGTCGGCGCCGCGATCCTGCAAGCTCTCGCCGAGCACGTCGTGGAGCTTGGCTTCGACCGGGCCTTCGCAACGGTCATCGATCCCGAGGGCCGAGCGTTCGCGGAGCGGTTTGGCTTCCGCGAGATCGGACGCCAGATCGAGCAGGCGCGCCCGGTCGGCGACGAGCCGGAGCCGGCGTCCCCGGACGGCGTGACGATCATCTCGGTCGCGGACCGGCCCGAGCTCTGGCCTCTCGCGTACGACGCCGTCGCCGTCGAGGCCTTCGCGGACCTCCCGGTCCCCTCGCCGGCCGTCGTCTCGCGCGAGGAGTGGGAGAGCGAGTGGATGACGTGGGCGGAGGGGACGTTCCTCGCGCTCGCGGATGGCGAGATCGTGGGCTGCGCAGGCCTGCTTCGCGACGAGGACCATCTGTGGCGGGCCGAGCACGCGCTGACGGCGGTGCGCCGCGACTGGCGCGGACGCGGCGTCGCGTCGGCGCTGAAGCGTAGGACGATCGCCTGGGCCGCACACAGCGGAATCCGCGAGCTGTACACCTGGACGCAGGAGGGCAACGCCGACATGCGGCGGCTGAACGAGCGTCTCGGCTACGTCACGAGGAGGGAGTGCGTCAACCTCGCGGCGCCGCTGCCGCTGCCCTAGCTCCGCGGGTCGGTCTCGCGCGCGACCTCGGCCGGCTCGCCCTCGGCCTTTCGGACGACCTCGTACCCGTCGCCGGCGTACACGACCGACTCGACCTCGTGCGCGACGTGTCCCGGCAGGACGACGAAGAGCGTCGGCTCGGCCCGCACGCGCTCGTACTCCTCCGGCGTCAGGCTGACGCGATCCACGCACTCGACGCTCCCGCACTCGCAGAGGTAGTCGCCCCGGTCCAGGACGACGCTGAAGCCCCGGTTCAGATCCTTGACCCGCTCGTTGACCTGGCGGAAGAGTGCCTCGTTCTCGGCGAGTCGCCGCGCGCGTTCGTCCACCTGGCCGACTCTAGCGTGGCCGGTATAGACTCGGAGAGCCACATGGGGCGACGCCGCCTCGGGCGCTTCGTGCGCACCGAGGCTTTTGTGTTTCAAGGAGGGAGGACGGATGGCGCAGGTGCAGACGAGGAACCGGGCGACCTCGAGCGAGGAGGCGCGCCGCGAGGTGCTGAAGCGCGTCGAGGACGAGCGCGTCGACTTCGCGCTGCTCTGGTTCACGGACATCGAGGGGCACCTGAAGAGCTTCGCGATCACGCCCGGCGAGCTCCGGGACGCGCTCGACGACGGGATGGGCTTCGACGGCTCGTCGATCACCGGCTTCAACGCGATCGAAGAGTCGGACATGGTCGCGATCCCCGATCCGGCGACCTTCCAGCTCATGCCGGCCGGCGACAGCGCTCACCGGGTCGCGCGCATGATCTGCGACATCGTCACCCCCGACGGGCAGCCGTACGAGGGCGACCCGCGCTACGTCCTTCGCCGCGCCCTCGAGCGGATGGAGTCGCTCGGCTTCGACACGTTCAACGTCGGCCCCGAGCTCGAGTACTTCCTCTTCAAGGACGCGAGCGGCGCCGAGACGCTGGACGAAGGCGGCTACTTCGCGATGACGACGCTCGACGCGGCGACCGAGCTGCGTCAGGAGACGATCCACGCGCTCGAGTCGATGGGGATTCCGGTCGAGTACGCGCACCACGAGGTTGGGCCCTCGCAGCACGAGATCGACATCCGCTTCGCCGGCGCGCTCGAGATGGCCGACCACACCGTCACGTACCGGCTGATCGTCAAGGAGATCGCGGCTCGGAACGGCGTCTACGCGACGTTCATGCCGAAGCCGATCCTCGGCGAGAACGGCTCCGGCATGCACACGCACCAGTCGCTCTTCGCGAACGGGCGCAACGCCTTCTTCGACGCCGACGACCAGTGGCACCTCTCCGACGCGGGGAAGGCCTTCATCGCCGGGCAGCTCCGGCACGCGCGCGAGATCGCTGCCGTCTTCGCCCAGTGGGTCAACTCGTACAAGCGGCTCGTCCCGGGCTTCGAGGCTCCGGTCTACGTCGCGTGGTCGCAGCGGAACCGCTCCGCGCTGATCCGGATCCCGCTGTACAAGCCCGGCTCGGAGCAGGCGACGCGCGCGGAGATCCGATGCCCTGACCCCGCCTGCAACCCGTACCTCACCTTCGCGGCGCTCTTGCACGCCGGGCTCGAGGGGATCGAGCGCGGCTACGAGCTGCCCGACCCGATGGAGACGAACCTCTACCACCTGACGCCCGAGCAGCGACGCGAGCGCGGGATCATCTCGCTCCCGGAGACGCTTGGCGAGGCGATCGACGAGCTCGCGACGTCCGACCTCGCCCGGAAGGCCCTCGGGCCGCACATCTTCGACCGCTACGTCGAGCTCAAGCGAAAGGAGTGGGACGAGTACCGCGTGCAGCTCTCGAGCTGGGAGCTCGATCGGTACCTGCCGGTCCTCTAGCCAGTCGTCCCCAAATGGGGGACAATGCGCTCGGCCGGTCCGCTTGCGGCAGACCGGTTGAACTGACGGCCGACTGCGAGCTGCCGGGTAGGCAGCTCGTGGTCGTTCTGCGGCGCCGCGCGCGGTTTTT
>DASUZD010000173.1:0-35346 GCA_036377055.1 Gaiellaceae bacterium
CTTGCGCCTGCCCGGTATCCGCTACGGAACTGGAGCTTCTGCTGGTCGAATCGGTTCAGGTCATCGGCGCCGGCCGCGTCGGGTCGGCGGTCTCCGCCCGGCTTCGGGAGCGCGGGATCGCGGTGCTGGACGAGGGCGCGAAGCTCGTGCTCTTGTGCGTCCCGGATGGCGCGATCCGCGAGGTTGCTCGGGCGGTCGAGCCGGGGCCGTGGGTCGCGCATGTCAGCGGGGCGACGCCGCTCGCGGCGCTCGATCCACACGTTCGGCGCTTCGGCGTCCACCCGCTGCAGACGTTCACACGCGCGCGCGGCGCCGAGCAGCTCGACGGCGCGTATGCCGCGGTCACGGCCGAGACGGACGAGGCGCGGTCGCTCGGGTTCGAGCTTGCGCGCACGCTCGGCCTCCGGCCGTTCGAGCTCGCGGACGGCGCGCGGCCGCTCTACCACGCTGGTTGCGCGATCGCCTCGAACTACCTCGTGACGCTGCAACGCGCTGCAGCCGAGTTGTTCGCGGCGGCGGGCGCGCCGGTGGAAGGGCTCGTCCCGCTGATGCAGCGGACGATCGAGAACGACTTCGAGCTGACCGGCCCGATCGCGCGCGGCGACTGGGCGACGGTGGACGCGCACCTGAGCGCGATCCACGAGCGGCTGCCGGAGCTCGAGCCGCTGTACCGCGCGCTGGCCGAGGCGACGGCGCCGTGAGGGTCGTCCGGTCGGTCGAGGCGCTGCGCGGGGCGGTGGGGAGAGACCCCGCCGTCGACGTCGGACTCGTCCCGACGATGGGAGCCTTCCATGCCGGCCATCTGGCCCTCTTCCGCGTGGCGCGCGCCGAGAACGACCTCGTCGTGGCGAGCCTGTTCGTCAACCCGGCGCAGTTCGGCCCTGGGGAGGACTTGTTGCGGTATCCCCGCGACGAGGAGCGAGACGCCGCCGCGGCGGACGAGGCGGGAGTGGACGTGCTCTTCGTCCCCTCGAGTGACGAGATGTACCCACCGGGGTTCCAGACCTGGGTCGAGGTCGAGGAGCTTTCGCGTGGCCTCGAAGGCGATGCGCGCCCCGGCCACTTCCGCGGTGTCGCCACCGTCTGCGTGAAGCTCTTCTCAATCGTCCGCCCGCGCCGTGCCTACTTCGGCCAGAAGGACGCCCAGCAGGTCGCGGTCGTGCAGCGGCTCGTGCGCGACCTCGGGCTCGGGATCGAGATCCGCGTCGTCCCGACGGTGCGTGACCCGGACGGACTTGCCCTCTCGTCCCGCAACGCCTACCTGTCGCCGACGGAGCGCGAGCGGGCGCTGGCGCTTCCCCGCGCCCTCGCTACTCGAGATCCCGTCCGCGCCCGCGAGCTCCTCGCGGGGCTTGAGGTGGAGTACCTGGAGGTCGCCGACTTCGACCCACCCGTCCTCGCCGCCGCCATCCGCGTCGGCTCGACACGTTTGATCGACAACGTCGTCCTGGAAGGAGACGAGCAATGAGCATCCGGCCCAGCAAGCCTGCCCCCGCGACGCCCGCGCCCGGGAAGCTGCCGCTCCCCGAGCTTGCGCAGATGAAGGCTCGCGGGGACAGGATCGCGATGGTCACGGCCTACGACGCGTCCAGCGGCCGCCTCGCCGACCAGGCGGGGATCGACCTGATCCTCGTCGGGGACACGGCCGCGATGGTCGTCCTCGGTCACGAGTCTTCCACGGTGCCCGTGACGATGGAGGAGATGCTCTTCATGACGAGGGCCGTCACCCGCGGCGCCCGCAGGCCGCTGGTCGTCGGGGACATGCCGTTCGGCTCGTACCAGGTGTCCGACGAGGACGCCGTTCGAAATGCGATCCGTTTCGTCAAGGAGGGCGGCGCGGACGTCGTGAAGCTCGAGGGTGCGGGACCATCGCTCTCGCGCATCCGCGCGATCGCGGGCGCTGGCATGGGCGTCATGGGCCACCTGGGTCTGACCCCGCAGTCGGCCACGGTCCTGGGAGGATTCAAAGCTCAGGGGCGGACGGCGGAGCAGGCGGAGCGCCTCTTCGAGGACGCGCTCGCGTTGGAGGCGACCGGGTGCTTCGCGGTCGTGCTCGAGGCGGTTCCGGCAGCCGTCTCGGCTCGCATCACGGAGGCGCTCGGGATTCCGACGATCGGGATTGGGGCGGGCGCCGCTTGCGATGGCCAGGTCCTGGTGTGGCATGACCTGTTGGGCCTCTACGGTGGCCGCACGCCGCGATTCGTCAAGCAGTACGCGAACCTCGGCGCCGAGATCGAGCGGGCGCTCGGGGAGTACGTCGCCGACGTCCGCAGCGGCGCGTTCCCGGAGGAGCGGCATACGTACGCCATGCCCGAGGAGGAGCTCGCGCGCTTCGAGTCAGAGCACGCGCACGCCCACGACCACTAGCGCCGCGATCGCCGCCGCGAGGGACAGACCCTCCAACGCACGGGGCCACGTCCAGCCGTGAATCGTCCGAACGCCGACGGCGAGCAGGACGAGAGCCCAGGTCGCACAGCCAAGTTGGAGCGCGACGAAGACGTCGTTACCGATGCCGGTGTCGGAACCGCCGGCGCGGAAGACGTCGCCGCCGTAAACCGCGAGCCTGACCGGCCAGACGGCAAGCGAGAGCGCGACTGGCGCCGCCGCGTAGGCGAGGAGGTGCCGGGCGCGCCGGAAGCTCCCGGCGCCGCCTGCCGCGCGTAGCCCGCCGTGCAGCGCCGCGCCGGCCGCCCAGTAGACGATGACGCCGAAGACGCCGCCGCCGAGGAAGGCCCAGACGGCGACGAGCAGCCCGTCGATCTCGGGCTGGTCGAGCAGCCGGCCCGCCGCCGGCGTCCAGAGCACGGAGGCGACCCCCGCGAGGAGGACCAGGGCGGTCACGGCCTCCTGACGCGCGTGCGACGCCGGGTCGGAGTCGTCCCTCAACGCCGCGAAGACGGGTCTAGGGTCGATGAGGACGAGCAGCGCCCGCAGGAGCCATGCGCGCTCGTCGGTCGCGGCCGTGGTCGCTTCGGTCGCCACGGCGTCAGCGTAGACGCGCGGCGCCTGCGTGAGTCCGCCCAGCCGATTGCCGGACGGCGCCGGCGGGGACAGACCCCACCGGCCCGGCGCGACATGGCGGCCCCAACGGCGGGGACTGTCCCCGCGCCGGCGATGAAGCCCCGGCCGCCGTGAAGCCACCTCAGCGCGGAACGATCAGGGACAGACCCCAACCGGCCCGGCGAGACACGGCGGACCTAATGGCGGGGACTGTCCCCGCCGTGCCGGCCCTAAGCCGCGGCCGCGGTCTTCTCGCGGAGCACCTGACGCAGGAACTGGCCCGTGGCCGACGCCTCGACCTCGGCCACCTGCTCGGGAGTGCCCGTCGCCAGCACCTCTCCTCCGGCCTCCCCGCCCTCGGGCCCGAGGTCGACGATCCAGTCGGCCTGCTTGATCACGTCGAGGTTGTGCTCGATCACCAGGACGGTGTTGCCCGCGTCCACGAGCCGCTGGAGGACGTCGAGCAGCTTCTCGATGTCCGCGAAGTGCAGGCCGGTAGTGGGCTCGTCCAGGATGTAGAGGGTCCGTCCTGTCGCCACTTTCGAGAGCTCGGACGACAGCTTCACCCGCTGTGCCTCGCCGCCGGAGAGCGTCGTGGCCGGCTGGCCGAGCTTGATGTAGTCGAGCCCGACGTCGTGGAGAGTCTGGAGCCGGCGGCGCAGCTTCGGGATCTTCGCGAAGAAGCGAAGCGCCTCCTCGACCGACATGTCCAGCACATCAGCAATCGACTTTCCCTTGAAGCGGACCTCTAGCGTCTCGCGGTTGTAGCGCCGCCCGTGGCACGTCTCGCACGGCACGTAGACGTCCGGCAGAAAGTGCATCTCGATCTTGATCGTCCCGTCGCCCTTGCACGTCTCGCACCGGCCGCCGCGGACGTTGAACGAGAAGCGCCCCGGCTTGTAGCCGCGCACCTTCGCCTCCGGCGTGAGCGAGTAGAGCTCGCGGATGTGGTCGAAGAGCTTCGTGTAGGTGGCCGGGTTCGACCGCGGCGTGCGGCCGATCGGCGACTGGTCGATGTCGATCACCTTGTCGAAGCACTCGATCCCTTCGACCGATTCGTGCGCACCCGGCTTGACGCGCATGCGGTGCAGGCGGTTTGCGAGCGCCTTGTAGACGATCTCGTTCACGAGCGTCGACTTCCCCGAGCCCGAGACGCCGGTGACGCAGATCAGCTTCCCGACCGGAAACTCGACGTCGATCCCTTTCAGGTTGTGCATCGAGGCGCCACGGACGACGAACGAGCCGTTCTCCTTTTCGCGCCGCTCCGGCACCGCGATCGACCGCTCTCCCGAGAGGAACTTGCCAGTGACCGACTCCGTGTTGCGCTCGACGGCTTCGGCCGGGCCCTCGGCGACGACGTGACCGCCGTGCTCACCGGCTCCTGGACCCATGTCGACGAGCCAGTCGGCTGCTCGCATCATCTGCTCGTCGTGCTCGACGACGAGCACGGTGTTGCCGAGCGAGCGGAGGCGCTCGAGCGTCTCGATCAGCTTCCCGTTGTCGCGCTGGTGAAGGCCGATCGACGGCTCGTCGAGGATGTAGAGGACGCCGACCAGCTGCGAGCCGATCTGCGTCGCAAGCCGAAGCCGTTGCGCCTCGCCGCCGGAGAGCGTCGCGGCGGCGCGGTCGAGCTGAAGGTAGCCGACGCCGACGTTGTCGAGGAACGTCAGGCGCTCGCGGATCTCCTTCACGATCCGGTGTCCGATCAGGCGCTCGGTGTCGGTGAGGTCGAGCTCGTCGAGGAACGCGAGCGCGCGGGTCACGGACATGCGCGTGAACTCGTGGATCGACTTCCCCCCGACGGTGACGGCCAGCACCTCGGGCTTCAGCCGCGCCCCTCCGCAGACCGGGCACGGCCGGTAGCTCATGTACTCCTCGATCCGCTCGCGCTGCTGCGCCGAGTCCGTCTCGCGGTAGCGCCGCTGGAGGCTCGGCACGATTCCTTCGAACGCGAGCATGTACGAGCGCCGTCGCCCCATCCGGTTGCGGTACGTGATGTAGACGCGCTCGCCCTTCGTGCCGTAGAGGAACAGGTTCTGCTGCTCCTCGGGAAGGTCCTGCCACGGCGTCGCGAGGTCGATCTCGTACCGCTCGGCGATCGCATGGATGACGGACTCGTAGAACGTCGTGTTCACGACCGACCACGGGACGAGCGCGCCCGCCGCGATCGAGAGCGTCGGGTCCGGCACGAGGAGGTCGGGGTCGATCTCCTGCTGCGCCCCGAGGCCGGTGCAGCGCGGGCACGCGCCGTGCGGCGAGTTGAACGAGAAGATGCGCGGCTGGAGCTCTGGCAGCGAGACGCCGTGATCCGGGCAGGCGAACTGCTCCGAGTAGGTGGTCGACTCGCCTCCGATCACGTCGACGACGACGAGCCCGCTCGCGAGCGCCGCCGCCGTCTCGACCGACTGTGCGAGCCGCGTGCGGAGGTCCGGCTTCATCACGAGCCGGTCGACGACCACCTCGATCGTGTGCTTGAACTTCTTGTCGAGCTCGATCGTCTCTTCCAGCAGACGCTGCTCCCCGTCGACCTTCACCCGCGTGAATCCGTCCGCGCGCAGCTCGTCGAGCACGTCCCGGTACTCGCCCTTGCGGTCGCGCACGACCGGCGCGTTGACCGTGAACCGCGTGCCCTCCGGCAGGCGGAGGATCTGGTCGACGATCGCCTCCTGGCTCTGGCCGGCGATCGGCTTCCCGCAGACGGGACAGTGCGGGCGGCCCACGCGCGCGTACAGCAGTCGCAGGTAGTCGTAGATCTCGGTGACGGTGCCGACCGTCGAGCGAGGATTCCGCGACGTCGTCTTCTGGTCGATCGAGATGGCCGGGCTGAGGCCGTCGATGGAGTCGACGTCGGGCTTCTCCATCATCTGGAGGAACTGGCGCGCGTAGGCCGAGAGGGACTCGACGTAGCGGCGCTGTCCCTCCGCATAGATCGTGTCGAAGGCCAGCGACGACTTCCCTGAGCCCGAGAGCCCGGTGATGCAGACGAGCGCGTTTCGCGGCAGCCTGACGGTGACGTCCTTCAGGTTGTGCTCGCGTGCGCCGTGGACGATCAGCTCCTCGGCGGCCATGTCCGGTCAGTGTATCCGCGGGTCGCTCGGCGAACAAGTGTTCTGCTCCACACCACGGCCAGTCCTCGGTCGTGGCCGCGAGACCGGCCTCTACGGGGTTCGCGAGCACGTACGCGATCGCGTTGTGAAGGTGGTCCTCGTCTCGGATGACGGTGGACGAGAAGCGGTCGCCGAAGAGGTGGCCGCGGCGGCCGTGCCGGCGGTTGAACTCCTGCGCATAGATGCCGTTCATGCGCTGCATGCCGCTCGAGAGGGACGGGAGGTCGCACTCGACGATGAAGTGGAGGTGGGTGTTCATCAGGCACCACGCGACGATCCTCCAGCGGCGCTCCAGCACCTCCCGGAGAAAGAGCGCGAGCAGGAAGAGGCGCTCGCCGTCGTCGCAGACGATCGCCGTCGAGGCGACGCCGAGGATCGTGACGTGGTACGTCCCCGACTGGGGGAGGTCTTTGCGCGGAATGCGGGGCATCGCGAAACGACGGTACCGAGACACCGGCCGCTTTTCGGCTCTCGGGCACGGTTTGTTTCGCGTTCGGCACAGATTCGGGCGGGAACGTACGCTCGGCGGACCCCGGGGACAGTCCCCACCGGCTCGGGCAGCCGATCCGGGTGACCGATGCGAGACCCGAGGCGGATCGTCGACCGACAAGGCGGCACCCGGGGGCCAGTCCCTGCTGGCTCAGGCAGCCGATCGCGGCAGCCGAGAGCGGGACGGCAGGGACAGTCCCCAGTGGTTCGGGGCGACATCGGCAGCTCCGGCCGGCGGGGTCTGTCCCCGGGTGTACGCCGCGAACGCGAGCGGCGGCCCGAGTCGGCGTTCAGGCGGTTCGGCGGCGCACCCCGCCGCTAACCCGCAACGGCGGTCGCGAGCGCGAGGGCTCAGACACCTCGATCTCCTCGACCTTCGTACCGCCGACCAAGTGCCACACCTCCTGCGGATCCGGCACGTAGTCGATCTCCAGATTCGCGGCGATCAGCGTGCCGTAGCGGAAGAGCCGGCCGACGAGCGTCTGCTCGACCTCGATCGCGCCCGCGCGCGTGAGCCTCACGCCCGCCGCTCGGCGACGGAGCGTCCCGTGGACGACATAGAGCTTGTGGGTCGTGACGACGATCCGCGTCCGCTCCCATCGCCACGCGGCCACGAGCGCGACTGCCGCGCCCAAGCCCACGAGAGCGGCGCCGAGGGGACTCAGGAACCACCCCAGCTGGGACAACGTCGCGCCGAGCCCCGCGAGCCCGAGCGCCCGCGCGAACGACGGCACGAGCAGCATCGGATGCAGCCGCTCCTCGAGACAAACTCGCTCGCTCTGCGAAGACCACATCGGGTTTGCCGCTTTCGGCGTCAGGCGAGAAATCCCTTGAGTGCTGGCACAAACCGCGCGCAAGGCCTTCGTCGCGACACTCGTCGCGGGGGGCGTCATCGTCCTGGGGCTCGCGCTCTGGAAGCTGAAGCTCGTCATCTCGCTCGTCTTCCTGGGCTTCATCGTCGCTGCGGCGATGCGTCCGAGCGTGGACGCGCTGCGGCGCGGGGGGATCCCGCGCGGGATCGGGATCGCAATCCACTACCTCGCTCTGGCAGGCCTCGTCGCGCTGTTCCTCTGGCTCCTCGTCCCACGCGCGGTCACCCAGGTCCAGAACGCGCTCGGGTCCGACCAGCTCACGCACGCAACGCAGACGTCGACTGGGATCAAGCACGAGCTCCTCGTCGGGCTCCAGAAGCGGCTCGACCGCCTCCCGTCGGGCAGCAAGTTGATCAAGCCGGCTGCGGAGGTCACCAAGCGGGCGTTCGAGGTCGTGCTCGGGATCTTCTTCACGCTCGCGACAGCTGCGTACTGGATCTTCGAGCGAGATCGCTGCATGAACCTCGTCGCGTCGCTCGTACCGAGGCAGAAGCGAAAGCGGCTCCGCGACACGTGGAACCTGATCGACCTGAAGCTGGGCGCGTTCGTGCGCGGCCAGGCGCTGCTGATCGTGCTCGTCGGCACGGTCCTTTCGGTCGCATTCTGGGCGATCGGGCTGCGCTACTGGCTGCTTGTCGGCAGCTTCGCGGGGATCGTCGAGATGGTGCCCGTGCTCGGGCCGCTGACGGCCGGCGCCCTAGCCGTCGGCGTCGGGTTGACCCAGTCGTGGCACGTCGCGCTCGCGGCCGGGATCACGGTCCTGTGCGTCCGCCTGCTCGAGGACTACCTGGTGCTCCCGAAGGTCCTGGGCGACGCGACCGGGCTCTCGCCGCTCGTCGTCCTCTTCTCGGTCAGCGCGGTGACGATCCTCTTCGGCGGGTTCGCGGTGCTCATGGCCGTTCCGCTTGCCGCCGTGCTCGCGACGATCGTCGACGTCGCCGTCCGGGGCCGGGATCCGGCCGACGAGGAGGTGCCGACCGTGCTGTTCCCCGCGAAGGACGCGGAAGGCTAGGCGGCCTTTTCGTAGATCGTCCGCATGCGCGCGTCCGCGAGCACGAACCGCGCGAGCTCGACCTGCGGATGCGCCTCGAGCGCGGCCCGCGTGGCGGCGACTGCGACCGGCGCCGCCAGCTCCGCGGGGTACGCGTAGGCGCCGGTGGAGATCGCGGGGAAGGCGACGCTCCGGCATTCGAGCTCGGCGGCGAGCTCGATGGCGCGCCGATGACACGACGCGAGCAGCTCCGGCTCGCCCGCGTCGCCGCCCGACCAGACCGGGCCGACTGCGTGGATGACGAAGCGCGCTGGCAGCGCCCCGGCGCCCGTCGCCTTCGCGTCCCCGGTCGCGCAGCCCCCGAGCTGCCGACACTCCTCGAGGATCGAAGGGCCGCCCGCCCGGTGGATCGCTCCGTCGACGCCACCGCCCCCGGCGAGGCGCAAGTTTGCAGCGTTCACGATCGCGTCCACGCGTTGCGTCGTGATGTCGCCGACTACGAACTCGATCATATGGGTGGCGTCACCAACGGACGGCGGCTCGCCGGGTCTGCCGGGTCTGCGGGGACAGACCCCATCGGCCCGGCCCGACAACCCTCGGAGCCAAGCCGAACCGGCCCGCCCTCACGAGCTGGGACAGACCCCACCGACCCGAACGGACGCCCGGGGACAGACCCCACCGGGCCGAACGGGCAGCTGGGGACAGACCCCACCGACCCGAACGGACGCCCGGGGACAGACCCCACCGGGCCGAACGGACAGCTAGGGACAGACCCCACCGGCCCGAAGGGACGCCTGGGGACAGACCCCGGGCCAAACTGACGGTTGGAACCGGGACGCCCGAAGCGCGACAAGGCCGGCTAGGCCTTGCGCCAGCGGCCGAAGACGAGCCCGCCGAGGGTGAAGCCGAGGCCGAAGGTGCCGACGGCGAAGGAGCCGATCGCGATCGCCTTCCGCCACGTGGAGAGGCGCTGCCAGCGTCCGAGCGCCTCCTGCTCCTCCGTCGTCAGAGGCTCACCCCGCCGCTGCTTCCGTAGCGCTCCGCCCGCTCGAACGCCGAGGTAGAGATCGTCGAAGATCTCGGCGGATTCCTCTGCCACGGCCGCAGTGTATAGCGTGCTTCGCGGTGTCCACGCGCATTCTCCACCTCTCGGACCTCCACACGGGAACTCCCGAGGACACGCCGATCGAGGACGCCATCGCCAACCTCCTAGGGCGAATCGACGTCGAGCTGATCGTCGCAAGCGGCGACCTCACGCACCGAGGCCGTCGCGACCAGCACGAGCGCGCCGCGGCCTTTCTCCGCGGCTTCGGCCGCCCCCTCCTCGCGATCCCGGGGAACCACGACATCCCGTACCGCTTCCCGCAGCGATTCAGCAGGACGTTCGCCGAGTTCGAGCGGCTCTGGGGCACGACCGAGCCCGTCTATCGCTCGGCGACACTGCACGTGGTCGGGCTCAACTCCGTCCGCTGGTGGCGGCAGCAGTCGGGCGGGGTCCGGCAGAGCCAGCTCGACGAGGCGGCGCGGCGACTCGCCGAGGCACCCGACGGCGCGTTTCGCGTTGCGGTCCTCCACCACCACCTGATCGGCGCGCCGTGGCGCTCGCGCAAGAAGCCGGTCGCGCGGAGAAACCACGTCCTCGGATCGCTGGTCGACGCGGGCGCAGAGCTCGTCCTCGCGGGCCACATCCACCAAGGCGCTGTCAGCGAACGCCGGGAGTTTGAGGTCGTGAGCGGCGGCGAGCACGCTGTAACCGTCTCGATCGCGCCCGGCCTGGGGCAACCGCGGCCCAACCGGCGCGGCGAGGCGCGTGGGCTGCTCGTCTACGAGATCGAGACCGACGTCCTCGTCGCCCAGACCTACGTCTGGCGCGACCGTGACTGGGGCCTCACGGCTGTCCGGCGGTTCCCGCGGGGCCGCAAGCCCCTGTCGCTCGAACCCGCGTCGGCGCGTTAGACGCGCGCTGGCGCGAAACGCTTAGAGCCGCCGCCGCGGCAGGCTGCGCGCGCTGGGGCCGGTGATTCCGCGGCCCTGGTAGAAGCGCCTGTACGCGATCACGAGCCCGACCGAGGCGATGAACGCGAGGAAGAACCCGCCGGGACGGCCGAACAGGAACTCGCCGACGATCCCGCCGATGAACGAGCCGCCGATCCCGATCAGGATCGTCAGCCAAATCGGCATCGGGTCCGGCCCTGGCACCGCGAGTCGCGCAAGCGCGCCGAGAATCAGCCCGCCCACGATCAGCGCGACGATGAAGAAGAGCACGCGCGGAGCCTACCGGGCCTACGAGCTCTCGAGCAGCTGTGCCCGCTTCGCGCGGAACTCCTCGTCGGTGAGGATGCCCGCCCGCCAGAGGTCTTCGAGCTTGCGGAGGTTCTCCTGCCGCTCGGCCTCTTCCGGTTTGACCGCGAGTGGCCGCGGCCCGCCCTCGGCCCCAATCGAGTCCGGGTCGATCCCCGCCTGCGCGAGCCGCTGCCGCAGCCGCGGGATCCCGAACCCGCGCTTCGGCAGGCGCATCGCCTCCTCGCCCGTGATCGGCCGCTGCTGGACGAACCGGCGGTACGCGATCACGACGAGCGCCGCGACGCCGATCGACGCCATCACGACGACGAAGAGATCGCCTCGCGTCTCGTTGCCGACGATCGCCGTGGCGGCGGTGCCGCCGACTAGCGAGCCTGTCAGCCCGATCAGGATCGTCAGCCACGCAGGCATCGGGTCGGGCCCCGGAACCGCCCAGCGGGCGAGGCCGCCGACGACGAACCCGAGCGCGATCGCGGCTACGAACGCCTGAAGCACGGGCTCAACGATACGGCCGCTTGCCCGGCGAGGCCATGGCCGACGCACCTGGGGGGACTGTCCCCGGTGCTCGAAGAAGCCATGACCAGGCTGCGGGGCGGGGACTGTCCCCGGTGTTCGACCGAGCCATGACGGAGCTGCCGACGGGGACTGTCACCGGTTGCTCGACCGAGCCATCACGGAACCTGCCGGCGGGGACGGTCCCCGGGTTTCGCCCCGGCGCGCGACAACGGGCGAGAAGAACGGCCCGGGGCCAGTCCCCACCGCCCGGCGCGCACACGTCGGCGGCGGCCGACGCGCGCGAGCCGCCGCCGCTAAGCGGGGCTCTCGGCGAGCGCGAGAAGCTCGCGGCGGAGCTGCTTGATCTCGTCCCGGAGCTTCGCCGCATACTCGAACCGAAGCTCGTCGGCGGCCGCGAACATCTCCTGCTCCAGGTCGACGATCAGGCGCTCGATTTCGCTGCCGCTCATCCCCTCGACCTCCCGGCGGCCGCGGCGACGGCGCCCGGGAACGTGCGGTTGCTCGAGCGCGAGGAACTCGGCGATGTCGGAGACGCCCTTGACGATCGACTCCGGCGTCACGCCGTGCTCCTCGTTGTAGGCGAGCTGGATCGCGCGCCTGCGGTTCGTCTCGTCGATCGCGCCCTGGATCGCCTCGGTGTGCTTGTCGGCGTACATCAGCACCTTGCCGTTGACGTTCCGCGCCGCGCGCCCAATCGTCTGGATCAAGGCCGTCTTCCCCCGTAGGAAGCCCTCCTTGTCGGCGTCGAGGATCGCGACGAGCGAGACCTCCGGCAGGTCGAGACCCTCGCGGAGCAGGTTGACGCCGACGAGGACGTCGTACTCGCCCAGGCGCAGCTCACGGATGATCTGGATCCGCTCCAGCGTGTCGATCTCGGAGTGGAGGTAGCGCGCCTTCACGCCCGACTCGAGCAGGTAGTCGGTCAGGTCCTCCGCCATCTTCTTCGTCAGCGTCGTCACGAGCACGCGCTCGCCGACCTCCTCGCGGCGTCGGATCTCGTTCAACAGGTCGTCGATCTGGTTCCGCGTCGCGCGGAGCTCGACCTCGGGGTCGACTAGGAAGGTCGGGCGGATCAGCTGCTCGGCGACCTTCGTCGAATGCCGCAGCTCGTACGGCCCGGGCGTGGCCGACACGAAGACCATCTGCGGCACCTTCCGCAGGAACTCGTCGAAGCGAAGCGGGCGGTTGTCGAGCGCCGACGGCAGCCGGAAGCCGTAATCGACCAGCGTCTGCTTCCGCGACCTGTCTCCTTCGTACATGCCGCCGAGCTGCGGGATGGTCTGGTGGGACTCGTCTACGAAGACCACGAAGTCGGAGGGGAAATAGTCGAGGAGCGTGAACGGGTGCGAACCCGGCGCGCGGCCTTCGAGGATCCGCGAGTAGTTCTCGATCCCGCTGCAGAATCCGAGCTCCTGGAGGAGCTCGACGTCGTATTCGGTGCGCTGGCGGATGCGGTGCGCCTCGAGCATCCGCCCCTCCGACTCGAACATCTTCACCTGCTGCTCGAGCTCGTGCTTGATCTCGTCGACGGCGCGCTCGATCGTCGGCTTCGACGTGACGTACTCGGTCGCCGGCCAGATCGCGAGGTTGTCGAGCTTCGCGAAGATCTCGCCCGAGAGCGGGTCGAAGTGCGTGACCTGCTCGACCTCGTCTCCGAAGAACGAGATGCGATACGCCGTCTCCTGGTTCGCGGGCTGCACCTCGACCAGATCGCCCCGGACGCGGAACCGGCCGCGGCCGAGGACGGTGTCGTTGCGGACGTACTGCGAGTCGATCAGCTTCCGCAGGAGCAGATCGCGATCGTGCTCCTCGCCGACCTCGAGGTAGATCATCCGGTCGCGCCACTCCTCCGGCGAGCCGAGGCCGTAGATGCACGAGACAGACGCGACGACGATCACGTCGCGGCGCGTGAACAGCGCGGACGTCGCCGCGAGCCGCAATCGCGCGATGTCGTCGTTCTGTGACGAGTCCTTCTCGATGTACAGGTCGGCCTGGGGCACGTACGCCTCGGGCTGGTAGTAGTCGTAGTAGGAGACGAAGTACTCGACCGCGTTGGTCGGAAAGAACTCCCGGAACTCGTTGCAGAGCTGGGCCGCGAGCGTCTTGTTGTGCGCGATCACGAGCGCCGGCTTGCCGACCTTCTCGACGATCCACGCCATCGTCGCCGTCTTCCCGGTGCCGGTCGCGCCGAGCAGCGTCTGGTAGCGCTCGCCCGCGTCGAGGCCCTTCGCGAGCTGCGCGACCGCCATCGGCTGGTCGCCCGTCGGGACGTAGTCCCGCGATGTTTTGAGTTCCGGCACGCAGAAAGGGTATCCGCCGTGAGGACGGGCGAACACTGGGGACAGACCCCGCCGTACGGAGCCTACGCGGCCATCATGGGCACGTTCGCCGGCGGGCTCGCGCTCGTCGGCGCGCTCGCGCACGCGCTCGACCGCGACCCGCAGGAGCACTCGTGGCTAGACCTCGCGACGCTCGCCGCCGCGAGCTTCAAGGCCTCGCGGACGATCACCGGCGACGAGGTGACGAGCTTCCTGCGCGAGCCGTTCGTCGCGGGCGAGGCGCACGGAGGCGACGAGGAGCCGGTCGAGACGGGCGACCTGCGCCAGGCGATCGGCGAGCTCGTCACGTGCAGCCGCTGCATCGGCACCTGGGTCGCGGCCGGGCTCGCGTCGACGCAGGTGCTCGCCCCGCGCTTCGGCCGCCTCCTCACCTGGACGCTCGGCACGGCCGCGCTGAACGACGTGCTCCAGGCCGGCTTCGCCGCGCTCACCTCGAAGGCGAACGAGCTTCAGGCGCGCACGGGCTCCTGACCGTCAGTCGTGGAGATACCGGCGTCGCTCCGCCGGCGTCAGCGTGCGGCCGGTCCTCCCCAGCTCCCGACTGGCGAGCGCAAGCAGCTCGTCGAGCCCGCCGCAGAGGTCGCAGCGGTACGTCCGGACGGTGCCGTCGCGGCTGGACGTGAGGATCGTCCGCCCGTCGGGCGAGAACGACGCGCTCGTCAGCAGGTCGGTGTCGCCGCGGAGGTAGAAGAGCAACGAGCGCGTACGGACGTTCCACAGGCCCGCGCTCGACGGGCCGGCGGTGACGACCCACCGGCCGTCGGGGCTGAATGCCGCTGCGCTGACGGTCCCGAAATGCCCGCTGAGGACGCCGACGAGCCGGCCGCTCGGCACCGCCCAGAGGCGCGCATCGTGGTCCCGGCTGGACGTGACGACAAGCCTCCCGTCTTTGCTGAACTCGGCGTCGGTTAGCGGCGCGCGGTGGCCCCGCAAGGTCGCGACGGACGCGCCGTCGGAGGCACGCCACAGGCGCGCGGCGCCGTCGGCGCTCGCGGTCAGCACGAGGTCGCCGGCCGGACTGAACGCGACCTTGAGCACCGCGCCGTCGTGGCCGGTCAGACGATCGAGGAGCCGGCCGCTCGCGACGTCCCACACGGCGACCGTCCGCCCTGCCGCGGTCGCGACTCGCGTGCCGTCCGGGCTGAACGCGGCGTCGGCGACCGGCGCGGACGCGCGCAGCACGTGCAGCAGACGGCCGTCGGACGATCGCCACAGTCGCGCCGTGCGGTCGGCGCTCGTCGTAACGACGAGGCGGTCGTCGGGGCTGAAGGACGCGCTCGTGACCGGCCCGTCGTGGTGGAGGATCTGGAGCACATGGCCGTCCGAGACGCGCCACAGCCGGGCCGTGGGGTCTGTCCCCGCCGTCAGCGCGAGCGTCCCGTGGCGGTCGAGCTCGGCGCCCACGAGCGGAGGCCTGCCCGCGAGCAGCGCGAGCTGCTTCCGGGTCGCGAGCGAAGACACGATCGCGGTCCCGTTCGCACCGGCCGAGACGACGCGGCGGCCGTCGCCGCTGAACGACGCCTCCTCGACCGGAGCGCGCTCGACGGAGAGCACCTCGAGTCGAGGCTCGGCGCCGCCCTCCCAGATCCGAGCCGTCCCGTCGTCGCTGGTCGTGAGGACCGACCGGCCGTCCGGGCTGAAGAAGGCGTCGACGACAGGGCCCGAATGACCGGAGAGCACGACGACCGGCAGGCCGCCGTCGGCCTTCGAGATGCGCGCGGTCCGGTCGCGGCTGCCGGTGACGACGAACTTGCCGTCGGGGCTCCAGGCGACGCTCGTCACGTAGTTCGTGTGGCCCGCGATCGTTGCCACCTGCTCGCCGCTCGCCCGGTCGTAGACACGCGTGATCCCGTCGGCGCTCGCGGTCGCGAGCAGCTTCCCGCCGGGGCTGAGCGCGGCGCCGAAGAGCTGCCCGCCCGCCGGTGGAAACGCGTGCACGAGCGCGCCGGTCTCCGCGTTCCAGATGCGGGCGACCCGGTCGCTCCCGGCGGTGACGACGAGTCGGCCGCCGCGGCTGAACGACGCGCTCGCGACGCGGCTGCGCACGGGCAGGTCGGCGACGAAGCTCCCTGCGCCGACATCGAAGACGCGTACTACGCGCCGGCCGGCGACGCTCAGCAGAAGCCGGCCGCGTGGGCTGAACTCCACGTGGTCGACGGGACCGCCCGCGGCGAGGACGGCGATCTGCTCCTGCCGCGCCAGCCTCCAGATGCCGATCGACCCGTCCGATTCGCCCACGGCCGCATAGGCGCCGTCGCGGCTGACCGCTAGGCCGGAAACGGGTGCGCCCGCGCCGAGAGACGCGACGAGCGCGCCGCCGTTCGCGCTCCAGAGGCCGATGTGACCGTCGCGATCCGCGGTCACGATCAGCGTCCCGCCGGGACCGAAGACCGCACGCGTGATCCCGGAGGCGTGCAGGCGGTAGAGGAGCCGCCCCGAGCGGGCGTCGACGACGCGCGCCCTGCCGTCGGGGCTCGTCAGCACGAGCCGCGAGCCGTCCGGGCTGAACGATGCCTCCGGCGCGCCTGAGCCCGTGCCGCGCAGGACGGCCCGCACGGGCGCGCGCAGGACGCTGCGCACGCGCGAGGCGACCAGCGCGGATCGGAGCACGTCCTCGACCGCAGTCGTCCGCTCGCGCGCGGCCGCCTCGCGCGCGAGCAGCAGGCTCAGCTCGGGGTCCGTCGAGAGCTGCGAGAAGGCGCTCGCGGTCAGCTCGCGCGCGAGGGCGACGCGCGCGGCGTGGCGCGCGTCGCTCCGCTGCGTCCACGCGTAGACGGCGATCGCGGCGACGCAGACGAGCGCGACGAGCGACCCGACCGCGAGGGCGAGCAACCGCCGGTGGCGCCGATCGGCCGCCGCCCGCTCGCGTTCGAGCTCGCGCTCTGACCGCCACGCGAGCACCGGCTCCGCGAGCACGTCGTGGAAGATCTCGTAGCGCTCGGCCCCGCCCGCGCCGTCGACCGCGCGCAGGATCCGGTCGCGGCTGAGCGCCAGCAGCACAGGCTCGAGCTCGCGCTCCCGCACCGACGCGTACTGCGCCAGGTCGCCCGAGCGGTGCGCGATCTTCGTTCCCGACGGGGTGACGAGGTGGCCGAACATCGACGCGGCGACGTCCTGCTCCTCGACGCTGAGCGCGTCGAGCGCGTGCCGGAGGTGGTCGCGGACGATCGCCTCGGCGCCGCCGAGCTCGTGGAGCGTCTCCATGCGAAGCACCGGCGAGTCGGCCTCGCGCTCCCGCGCCCAGATCCGCTCGAGCACGAGCTGGAGGAACGGCGCCTCGATCCGCCCCTCGGGCCGAGCGGGGACAGTCCCCATCGGCTCGGATGGGCCTGGCGCCTCGGGGCGAGCGGGGACAGTCCCCGCCGGCCCGGGCGGACCGGGCGCCTCGGGGCGAGCGGGGACAGTCCCCGCTGGCCCGAAGGGCCGAGGCTCGGCGCGCGCAGCGCTGGCGTCGGCGAGCACGGCCTCGACGAGCTCCGGCGCGATCCCGACCGCCTCGCCGGTCAGCTCGCGCCAGCGCTCGAGCGGGCCCCGAATCGCTTCGCGCGCCGCCTCGCGATCGAGGTGGTCGAGACGCAGGTGGTTCGCGAACACGTTCGGGAGCCCGCCCGTGAAGGCGTCCAGCTGGGCGAGCGAGTCCTCGCGCACGGCGATCAGCACGTTCGTCCGCGGCGCGCGCCGCAGCAGCTCCGGCAACTCGGCGACGAGCGTCCCCGGCGCATTCGGTGGACGGTTGTAGACGAAGTACTCCTCGAACTGGTCGAGGATCAGGTAGGTCTCGCGGGCAGAGTCGAGCGCCTCGAGCGGGCCGAGCGGCGAGCCCGCCCACGAGTCGTGGACGATCACCTCGGCCTCGGGCGCGACACGACGCAGCTCTCGAGCAACCCCGGCACGTAGGATCGAGCTCTTGCCGACGCCGCTCTCGCCGTAGAGAACGGTCAGCCGCGACGCGAGCAGGTTCGCGACGAGCACGTCGCGCTCGCGACCGCGCCCGAAGAAGAGCAGCGCGTCGACCTCGGTGTCGTCGAAGGCGCTGAGCCCCTTGTACGGGCCCGGCGGCGCGGCGATCGCCGTCACGCCGAGGCCTCCGCCGCCCCGACTCCCGCGTAGCGGCCGAGCGCGCCCGCGTACTCGTCGAGCGGCGCGTCGATCAGGTCGATCGTGCGGGAGCGCCAGAACTCGCGCTCCAGAGCCGGCGCCCCCGGCAGCACCGCCCACGAGCGGTACGACGGCCCGTCGCCGCCCCAGATCCGCGCGAGCACGAGGCGCAGGTTCCAGTCCCGCAGGCCGAAGCCGAGGAAGAGCAAATGGCTCCGCCGCAGGCGCGCAGCGAGCGCGACGGGCAGCGCCTGCGCGACCTCCGCGTCGGCGAGGTAGCCGATGTAGTCGTCCTCGGTGACGACGAAGCTCTCCCACGCCCGCGCGGGGTCGCGGTCGAGGCCGCCGTGCAGCTTGAGGATGATCGTCCGCCGCTCGAGCGAAAGCTCGGTCGCGTAGGTGTTCGGGACGTGGACGACCGTCGCGCTGCCGTCCGGCCGGACGTGGCAGAAGCGGCCACGCTCTCGGCCCGAGGCGAGGTACGAGACGACGTCGAACTCCTCGCCCGCGTCGAGGAACGCCTGCTCGAGAGCGAGGTCGTAGCTCGTCGTGACGATCAGCTGGTGCGGCGCGCCGCGGTCGCGGAGGAGCGGCGGCAGCGCGGCGAGGAGCCGGTGCACCGGGCTCGGCGCCGCGTGCGCGGCCAGGAGGTCGTGGAGCTCGTCGTACAGCGGGCCGGCGCCCTTCGTGAGCGCGACGTACTGCGCGACGCGCGTCAGCTCCCCCGCCTCGTCGGGCGGGTACGCGAACCGCCGCGCCAGCCGCTCGGCGAGCTCGCTCACCGAGGCGCCGAGCACCGGCACGAGGCGCCCGGAGAAGAGCGCCGCGGCGACCTCGCCGAGGTGGTCGTCGTCCGCCGCGGGCGCGGCCGCCGTAGGGAGCACGACCTCCTGGCGCAGGATGCTCGCGTGGAGCTGCTGGAGCTGCGGGCTCGGGTCGACGCCGAGCTCTCCGACCAGGGTCCGCCTCGCCGTCTGATACGCGCTCAGCGCGTCGGCTTGCCGGCCGGCGCCGTAGAGCGCGAGCATCAGCTGCCCGCGCAGCCGTTCGCGAAGCGGGTGCTGCGCGACAAGCGACTCCAGCTCCGGCACGAGCTCGGCGTGAGCGCCGCGCTCGAGGTCGGCCTCGATCGCTTCCTCCTGTGTCGTGATGCGGAGCTCCTCGAGGCGGCGCGCCTCGGGAAGTGCGAACGAGTCGAACGCGAACTCGGCGAGCGCCGGCCCACGCCACAGAGCGAGCGCCTCGCGCAGCGTCCGCGCACGCTCCTCCGCAGCGACCCCACGGGCTGCCGCCACCAGTTGCTCGAACCGCCCGAGGTCGATCGCCTCCGCCTCGACGGCGAGCACATACCCCGGCGGCCGCGTTCGCAGCAGGTCGCCGCCGAGCAGCTTCCTGAGCGCGGAGATCGAGTTCTGGAGCGACGCCGTCGCGGTCTTCGGCGGCTGCTCGCCCCAGAGCGCGTCGACGAGGAACTCGGTCGAGACCACCTCGCGTGCGCGAAGGAGCAGGACGGCGAGCACGGCGCGCTGCTTCTGGCCGCCCAGAGGCAGCGGCTCGTCGTCGTCGGCCAGCACCTCGAGCGGACCGAGGATGCGGAACTGCTTCACAAGCGGGTTGTAACGCCTTTCGCCCTCGATTACGAGCGGCCGTTAGTGGGCCGTGAGAGCGGCATTAGAGGCCCGTTCGAGGCCGGTTCGACGGTGGCCGCATGGCTACCACAACTCATCTCAACATCCTCGGCGCAGCGGTCGCAGCCGCCGTCGCCCTCATCCCTTCGACCTCGTCCGCGCCCGCGATGCCTGCCTGGGCGGCACGGCTCGACGCCGACGAGCTCGCCCTCGTCGGCTACGCCGGCCATGTCCCCGACTCGAAGAAGCCGAAGCTGACCGCGTACTTCGCGCGCGAGAGCTACCGGCCCCGTTCGACCGCCTCGCTCGTGATCACGGACACGGCCGGAAGCGTCATGCTCCAGGTCTTCCGCTGCGGCGGCGCGACCGAGCGACCGACGATGGCGAACGACGTACTGCTCGGCGCTCCGGTCACGCAGCCGGTCTCGATCGGCGCAGTGCGCGGGCGGCGGGTCGTGCCCGTCCGCCTCGGCAACTGGCCGAGCGGCGTCTACTTCGTTCAGCTGACGGCGGGCGCGGCGCGCGTCGGCTACGCCACGTTCGTGCTTCGGCCGCGCGTGCTCGGGATGAATCGCGTTGCGATCGTCCTGCCGACGCAGACCTGGCAGGCGTACAACTTCCGCGACGACGACCGCGACGGCGTGCCGGACACCTGGTACGCGGCGGGCAAGACCGCGCGGCTGATCCGGCCGTTCCTGAACCGCGGCGTCCCGCCCCACTTCAAGTACTACGACGCGCCGTTCCTGCGCTGGGCCGAGACAACCGGCCGCGCGGCTGACTATCTCTCCGATGCCGACCTGAACGCGACCTCCGGCGCCCGGCTCCGGCGCGCCTACGAGCTCGTCGTCTTCGAGGGACACCACGAGTACGTGACGACGCACGAGTACGACGCCGTCGTGCGGTTCCGGAACCTCGGCGGCAACCTCATGTTCCTCTCCGCGAACAACTTCTTCTGGAAGATCACGAAGCGCGGCTCGATGATGACGCGCGTGGCCAAGTGGCGCGACCTCGGGCGGCCGGAGGCGGCGCTGATCGGCGTCCAGTACTACCGCAACGACATGGGCGAGCACCGCGGGCCGTGGATCGTCCAGAAGGGCGCTGCCCGTGAGCGGTGGCTGCTTGCCGGCACGAAGCTCGCGGTCGGCACGCCGTTCTCCAGCGGCGGGATCGAGGCCGACGAGGTGACCTCGAAGTCGCCCCGTGGCGTCCGGGTCGTCGCGAAGATCCCGAATCTCTACCGCGACGGCCGCGACGCGGACATGACCTACTACGAGACTGCGGCCGGCGCGAAGGTCTTCGCCGCGGGTGCATTCACGATCGCCGGCTCGGTCGCGGAGCCGCAGGTGCGGCAGCTGCTCGACAACCTCTGGCGCCGGCTCTCGAGCGACTGACGCGGGCGGCGCGAACGGCGGGGACAGTCCCCGGTGGCCCAAGCGGACGTGCCGGGTCGAGGCGGTTGGGACAGTCCCCAGTGGCCCGAGCGGACGTGCCGGGTCGAGCCATTGGGGACAGTCCCCGCTCGCCCCGGCGGACGGTGATGGGTGGAGCCGGTGGGGTCTGTCCCCGCTGGCCCGGCGGGCGGCTCTACCGCGCCGGTTCCATGCCGTAGAGGCGGCCCCAGCCGACGAGGTAAAGGCGACGCCTGTCCGCGACGACGGGCGAGTACTTCCCGTCCGGAAACGTCCAGAGCAAGCGCCCCGTGCGGGCGTCGAGGCCGTAGGTGCGCTCGGCGAAGGTCGAGAAGTAGACGACGCCGTCGACTACCGAGGCCGAGCCCGAGATCGGCCCGTTCGCGCGAAAGCGCCAGCGCAGCTCGCCCGTCGCGGCGTCGAGCGCGTAGAAGTCGTGGTCGTAGGAGCCGACGAGGACGAGGTCGCGCCAGACCGCCGGCGAGGCGTAGACGTAGCCGCCGGTCCCGTACGACCACCGAAGCTTCCCCGTCTCGGCGCCGAACGAGTAGACCTTCCCGTCGGTCGAGCCGATGTAGACGCGGTCGTACGCCACGGCCGGCGTCGAGTAGAACGTCCCGGAGCCGCCGAGCCGCGGCTGTCCCGACGCGCGCCAGACCTCGCGCCCGCTCCACGCGTTCAGCGCGTAGACGCGCCCGTCATACGAGCCGATGTAGATCCGGCCCGCGGCGAAGGCAGCCGAGCCTTTGATCTTGCCGCCGGTCGCGAACGTCCAGACCGTCCTGCCCGTCCGCTCGGACAGCGCGTAGACGCGCCCGAGCCAGTCGCCCACGTAGACGAGCCCGCCGACGACGAGCGGCGACGACTCGGTTGGCCCGATCACCCGGCGCCAGCGGACCCCGCCGTTCCGCGTGTCGAGCGCGAGCACGATCCCGTCCGCGCCGGGTGTCGCCGAGTCGCACGCGTGACCGATGAACGTCACCACGACGAGGTGGCGGTGGACGGCCGGCGAGGCCCAGCCGCAGCGACCGGTCGCCCGGCGCCAGATCGTCCTGCCGGTGCGCGCGTCGAGCGCGTAGAAGCGCCCGTCGAAGGTCGGCAGGAAGACGCGCCCACCCGCCACCGCAGGCGGAAACTCGAGCAGCGTGCGGCCGTGGAAGGTCCAGCGGCGGCGGAACGGCGGCCGGAGCCTGACCGCGGGCGCAAAGCGAAGGCGCGCCGCGTCGAAGCCGTACGTCAGCCAGGCACCCGCCTCGTCGGGCCGAGCCGGCCGCGCCGCCGCCCGCCGAGGAAGCCGGAACTCGACAGTCGGAGAGCCGCGCACGTCGCGCCCCTCGTGACGGACGTACAGGACGTACCCACCGCCGGCCCCGAGGAGCGCGAGCGCGGCCGCCGCGCCGACGAGGAGCGCTCGTCTCACGGGGTGAGCGTAGAGATCGCTACGGTCAGGCGGTCAGCGGACGCGCCCGCGCTGCCCCACGCTGCCTGAGCCCGACGAGCCCGATGCCGAGCCGCGCGATGGTCTGTACCGCTGCGACCGCGAGGAAGACCGGCGCCGAGCCCCAGGCGTCGAGCGCCGGCCCGGCGCCGAGCACGGCGAGCGGGCCGCCGATCGAGCTCACGGTGAGCACCGCCGTCGACGCCTTCGCGCGGACGGACACGGGCGTCCGCAGCGTGTACGTCGCGTGCAGCGCCGGGTTGACGAGCCCGTTGACGACACCGGCGGCGAGCAGCACGCTCGCGTATCCCGCGACCGGGAGCGAGAGGGCGAGCAGCCACAGCGGCAGCGACTCCACCATCATGCCGGCGCTCGTCACGAGCAGCGGGTCGCGGCTCGACAGCCGGTACGCGAGCCCGTTCCCGACCAGCGCCCCGAGGCCAAACGCCGCGAACAGCCACCCTGCGACCTTCGCGTCGCGTCCGAAGTGGGAGTACGCGAGCACCGGGAAGGCAAGGAAGAGCGCCTGCCACGAGCTGTCGATCACGACCATTCCGGCCGACCACACCCGGAGCAACGGGTCGCGGAGGAGAAAGCGAAGGCCCGCGAGGAGGCCGCCGCCGTCCTCGGCCGGCGCGTCCGCACCGCGTCGCGGCACGAAGAGGCCGACGAGTGCGAGGGAGGTGAAGAACGTCGCGGCGTCGACGACGAGGAGCGCCGGAGCGCCGACCACCCCGATCAGGAGGCCGGCGATCGCAGGCCCGAGCAGCATCGTCACGCGTGTTGCGCCCTGGAGGAACGCGTTCGCGCGCGTCACGAGCGCCTGGTCCTCGCCGAGGAGCTCGGGCAGGACGACGCGCTGCGCGCCAAAGTACGGCGGGAAGAACGCGCCCGCGACAAAGACGATCGCGAGCAGGAGCCAGAAGTGGAGGAGTCCCGCCCAGTGGAGGGCGGGCACGAGCGCGAGCAGCGGCCCGCGCGCCGCGTCGCAGAGCATCATCGTCCGGCGGGCGCCCAGCCTCTGGAGGAGCGTGCCGCCGGGCAGGCCGAAGAGCGCGACGCCGGCGAGCTCCGCCGCGACGACGACGCCCGTCCGTGCCGCCGAGCCGGTCGTCACGAGGACGAACCACGGCAGCGCGAGCGCCGTCATCGCCGAGCCGGTCGTCGAGACGACCTCCGCCGCGAGGAGCGCGGCGAGCCAGCGGCTCCGGAGCCTCATCGGTCGAGGTCCGGAACCGCCGCGGCGCGCGCGACGTGGACGTCGCCGCTCATGGACTGGGCGCGCACCTCGACGCGCGGGCCCTCCTCCGTGTCGGCCGGCGGCGCGCCTCCGACCTCGAGGTCCGATGTCGTCTCACCGCTCATCGACGCGAGGTCGAGCCAGGCGGCAGAGCCCTGCCGGATCCCGATCCAGATGTCGCCGGAGGCCGAGCGCAGGGAGACCTGTCCGCTCGTGATCGAGCCGATCCGCTGGTCGCCCGACGCCGTCTGCACCGTGAGCGACGTTTCGGCGGCGCCGATCGCGACGTCGCCCGACGCCGTGCGCACCTTCGCCTCGCGCCCGATGCGCTCGACCTCGACGTCGCCGGACGCCGCGTCCGCCCTCAGCGAGCCGCCAACTGCGCCGAGCCGCAGATCGCCGCTCGCCGCCTTGACCTTCGCGTCGCCCGCGACCTCGCCGAGCTCGACGTCGCCGGAGGCCGACTCGACGTCGGCGGAGGCGAAGCCGCCGGACGCCTTGACGTCCGCCGAAGCGGCGCTGATCTCCAGCCCGCTGCCGCGCGGGCACCGTACGCGGAGGCCGACCTCGGCTCCCCGGCCGAAGAGCCGGAACCCGCGCTGCTCGGCCACGTCCACGACGAGCAGGCCGTCGCGAAAGTCCACGCGCGCCTCTTCGACCGCGGCGCGACTGTCGTCGCCGCCGAGCGGCTCGAGCTCGACCGTCGTCTCAGTCACGTCGCCGGCCTCGACGAGGATCTCGCCGGCCGGGACATGCAGGTCGAGCCGGATCGGCTCGGTGGCCGCAAACGTCTCGCGCCTCACTTGCCTCCCCCCTTCCTCCGCACTGGGAAGCGCCGCGGCGGGCGCTCGTCGATGCGCAGCTCGACGTGACCGAAGACGAGTGGGAAGAAGGTCATGGCTCCTCTCCTTTCAGCTGCGGGCAAAGCCCTGCAGGCGGTTGCCGGGGCCGCTTCCGCGCGACGCCCAGCTCGACACGGCGCGTCCGAGCGCGCGCACGAGCCACGTGTTCACGGAGACCCCTTCGCGCGCGGCGGCGCCCTCGACGGCGATCTTCAGCCCCTCGGGGAGGCGCAGGGTGATCCGGACGCTCAGCTCTTCGTCGCCGGCCGGCGCGCTCCGCGCCGGCTCGTCCTCCACGTACACGAGCGCCGGGTCCTGACCCGCGAGGCGCACCTCGACGTGTCCTCCCGGAAGCTGGCCGCTCAGCTCGAGCGCGGCCTCCGAGAGCGCGTCGAGGAATCTCAGGCCGGCCGAGGCCTTCAGCGCGGCGGCAAGACGCGCCGCGGCTTGGGAAGTGGGATCGTCGCCGACTGCCGCGATCGCGTTCAGGTCACGAACCAGGGCCTCGACGTGCGGTGCCAGCTCCATGGCGTCATTATGACATCACTCTGGCGTCTGTCAAGCGCCAACGCGACGCCGCGCGCGTCAGCGCTCGCCGGGCCGGCGGGGACAGACCCCACCGGCCCGACCCGACAGCTGGCCGCCAGGGCCAGTGGGGACTGTCCCCCGCCGTTCGGTCAGGCCGACGTCACGGCCGACGGATGCGGACTTTCCCTGGTTCCATCGGCCGCTCGCCGGGCCGGTGGGGACAGACCCCATTGGCCCGACCCGAGCCTGGCTGCCGGGGCCGGTGGGGACTGTCCCCGGGGTTACGTCGGGCTCAGAGCGTGGCCGTAGGCGTCGCGGTAGATCCGCTTCAGGCGCTCGACGCGGTCGACGTAGTGCCGCGTCTCCGCGAAGCGGATCCCGCCGCCCTCGCGGCGCCAGCGGTCGACGTTCTTCTGGCCCGCGTTGTACGCCGCGAGCGCGGTCTTCTCGTCGCCGTAGCGGTCGAGCAGGTGGCGCAGGTACCAGGCCCCGTAGCGCACGTTGATCTCGGGGTCGTAGAGGTCGTCGGTGCGGAACCGCGTGCCGCCTGTGTGCACCGCGATCCCCCTCGCCGTCGCCGGCAAGAGCTGCATCAGCCCGACCGCGCCCGACGAAGACCGGACGCTCGGCCGGAACTTCGACTCCTGGTAGATCACGGCCGCGAGCAGCGCGGGATCGAGCCGGTAGTGGCGCGCGTGGCCGCGGACGATCTGCTTGTACGCGAGCGGGTACCGGAGGCGCTCGTACCACGGCGGGCTGGTCGAGTTGACGTACAGGAACGCGCCGGCGAGCGCACCGGCGACGAGCCCGAGAGCGACGAGCCGCCTCAAGCGGCCACGCCCAAACGCGCCACCACGGAACCGACGAACTCGTCGAGCGCGTCCAGCGACCCGTCGTTCACGTACGCGAAATCGGCCCTCCGCACCTTCTCGTCATCGGAGAGGAGCCGCTCCTCTCGCCCGTCGAGCGAGACCTTCGCCCGCCGCGCGCGCACGTCACGCGGAGCCGTGATCGCGACGACGCGGTCGAACCTCGCCTCGCCGCACGTCTCGTACAAGAGCGGGACCTCGACCACCACCACACGCGGCGGGTCAGCCCCGCGACCCAACTCCTCGCGCCACGAGACGTACTCTCGCACGACCCTCGGGTGGAGCAGCGCCTCGAGCCACGCGAGCGCCTCCGGATCGCCGAAGACAAGCGAGCCGAGCTTCGAGCGGTCGTCGGCGACGCCCGGGCCGAAGCGCTCAGTCACCCCAGTCCGCACCTCGTCGTCCGCACGCAGGAGTCGGTGGACGATCTCGTCGCTCGAGAGCGTCGGGATACCGCGGCGCGCGAATGCCTCGAGGGCCGCGCTCTTGCCGGCTCCGATGCCGCCGGTGATCGCGACCGCCAGGGGTCGCGCCAAGCTACTCCTCGTCGGTGCGGGGCTCTTCCGCGGCCGGCTCTTCCGCGGCCGGCTCTTCCGCGACCGCCTCGGCGTCCGGCTCGGCCTCGAGCGTCGCGTCGACCGGCTCTTCGGCGCCCTCGGCCGGCTCATCGGGAGAGACCGCCGCCGGCTCGTCCGAGAAGACGTCTTCGGACAGGTCGAGGTTCGGGGTCGCGTGCACCGACTCGCCGCCGTCCGCGCGCGGCTTCGGCTGCGTGCCGTCGTCGACGCGCTTCAGCGAGAGCGAGAGCCGGCGCCGCTCGGCGTCGACCTCGAGGATGAGCACGTTGACCGCGTCGCCCTGCGAGACGACCTCACGCGGGTTCTCGACGTGGTGCTGCGCGAGCTCGGAGATGTGCACGAGGCCCTCGACGCCGGGGAGGATCTCGACGAAGGCGCCGAACGTGACGACCTTCGTCACGCGTCCCTCGACGACGTCGCCCTCGCCGTAGCTCTCGAGCACCTGCTGCCACGGATCCGACTGCGTCTGCTTCAGGCCGAGCGAGATCCGCTGGCGCTCGCGGTCGATGTCGAGCACCTTGACGCGCACGTTCTGCCCGATCTCGAGCACCTCGGACGGATGGTTGACGTGGCTCCATGAAAGCTCGGAGATGTGGATCAGCCCGTCCATCCCGTCCAGGTCGACGAAGGCGCCGAAGTCGACGATGTTCGAGATCTGACCGTCGACGACGTCGCCCGGGTTGAGCCGGTCGAGGATCTGCTGCCGCTGCTCCTTGCGCTCGTCCTCGAGCACGGCGCGGCGCGAGAGGACGACGTTGTTCCGCGAGCGGTTGAGCTCGATCACCTTGCAGCGAAGCTCCTTGCCGAGGAACTCGTCCAAGTCCTGGACGCGGCGGATGTCGACGAGCGACGCCGGCAGGAACCCGCGCACGCCGAGGTCGAGGATGAGGCCGCCCTTCACGACCTCGATCACGCGCCCGGTGACCGGGTCGCCGCTCTCGGCCGCAGCCTCGATCTGCTTCCAAGCGATCTCGAAGCGCGCGCGCTTCTTCGACAGGATCAGGCGCCCCTCGGCGTCCTCCTTCGTCATCACGAGCGCGTCGATCTCGTCGCCGATCTTGACCTCGTCGGCCGGGTTCACCGAGCGCCGGATCGAGAGCTCGGCGACCGGAATCACGCCCTCGGACTTGTAGCCGATGTCCACCAGCACCTCGTCCTTGTCGACTCGAACCACGGTCCCGTGGACGACCTCGCCCTCGTTGATGGTCGGGAAGGTGGAGTCGTAGTCCGGGATCAGCTCGCCGTCCGGACCGGTCGTCCAGACGCCGTCGTCAGCCACCTGTTGCTCCTGAAGATGCATGGTGTCGTTGGCCATTCGGGTCGGTCAGTATAGCCCCATGGCTTAGAGACTCCCTGCCGCCGGACTTGTTAGGACGGCGCGCTACGGGGCCGTAGAGCCGGGCAGGAGCGCGATTCGGCGGCAGAGCTTCGTCCGGTACGTGACCTGCGAGCCGGTGTTGCGGATCGCGGCGTCGACCACCGACGCGCCCGTGTGCAGCACTGTGATCTGGAGCCGGGAACCGCCCGTCGCGAGCAGCGAGGTCTTGAGCTCCACCGCCCGCGCGAACCGGCAGCGGATGCGCGCGGTCTTGGTGACGATCGTCCGCCTGACAGCGCCCCACCTGACGAACGGCTCGTCGCCGACGCTGCGGCAACGGGCGGAGAGCTTCCAGCTCGTCGTTCCGACGAAGCCGAGCAGGCCGGTGCTCGCCGTCACTCCGGCGCGGTAGATCTCCATGTGCGGCGCGGGGAGCGCCGAGTCCGGGCCGAACGCAGGGATGACGCCGTGGCCTTGCGGCCAGAAGTAGAGGTCGATCGTCTTGACGTCCTCGCACGCGATCCGGTCGTTCGCGCGCCGGGGCGCGCCGAAGGCCGCCGACGCCGCGAGGCCGGCGACGAGCGCTGCAAGCAGCAGGCGCCGCACGAGCGCCGCTTACCCGGCTACGCCGCGGAGGAAACCGCGCACGGCGTCGAGGTACGTCTCCGGATCCTCGACGAAGCTCATGTGGCCCGCGTCCAGAATTACCACGAGCTCGCTGCCCGGGATCCCGTCGTGGAGCGCCCTCGCGGCGCGCGGCGTCGTCGTTCGGTCGTGCTCGCCGACGAGGACGAGCGTCGGCTTATGCACCTGCCCGAGCCGCGGCCGGTAGTCGAAGTCGCCGTAGCCGGCGCGCGCGAAGTACCGCAGGACGTCAGGCGTCGGGACGGTGTCCTCGCCGTAGCCGGGCGGCGGCTCGCCGTGGAAGTGGAACGGCATCTGGACGCGCAACAGCTCGATCAGCTCTTCGTCCGTCCGGACCTGCTGCTCCTGCTCCCACGAGTCGGCGATCGGCTTCCCCGCCTCCCCCATCGCCTCGAGCGACGCGTGGACGTCCGCCATCATCGGCTCGCTCGCGTCGCCGCCGCCCGAGATCACGTACGCGGCCGCCGTGCCCAGCTCGGTCGCGTGCCAGGTCGCGACGATCGCGCCGAAGGAGTGACCGAGGAGTGCGAACCGCTCGAGCCCGAGCGCGTCGGCGAGCAGGTCGACGTCGCGCGCGAACACGTCGAGGGAGAGCGTGGCCGGGTCGACTCGGTCGCTTCGGCCTTGTCCGCGCTCGTCGACGTAGAGGAGCCGGAACTCGTCGCCGAGGGGATCCAGCCAGGGCCGGAACATCGAGTGGTCCATGCCCGGGCCGCCGTGGAGCACGATCACCGGAAGCCCTTCGCCGACCTCCTCGACGAAGATCCGGTAGCCGTCGGAGAGGGTGACCCTCACCGGCCGATGCTGACGAGGTCCTGGGCCGTGAGCGTCGTCGTGAAGATCTCCTCGCCGCGGCTCTTCAGGAGCCGGCTGTCGGTCCAGATCGGGTGCGCCACGCCGGCCGCGACCGCCAGCCCTTCGTAGTCCCCGAAACCGAACGCGCTGAGCGCCGGTCGGTGCACCTCGTCCGACGCGACCGCCGCGACCGGCAGCGGCGCCGTCCAGGTCAGGCCCCCGTCGCCGGAGGCTGTGCACGAATAGCGTGCGCGGACGCGTCGCCGGTCGAGCCGTGTGTCGTAGAAGCACGTCCAGAGCCGTCCGGTGGAGGCGTCGTAGGCCGAGGCCGGCAGGAACTGGTCCGATCCGTATGGGCCGTCGGCCGGGTTGACCTGGCGAAGCGCTGTCCGCGTCCGGAGCAGCGGGTCGAGCACGGCCGCGTAGACGTCGAGCTGGCGGACGCCGGCCGAGTACGTGACGACGACGCTGTCGGGGAGCGGCACGACGACGGGCGTCGGCGTCACGCAGCGGAACGGCTGCGCCGGGATCGGCGCGCCTAGGCCGCTGCAGAACGCATCGGTGGGCGGGGGTGCGACCGCGCTCGCGACGTGGAGCGGCGGGTCGAAGGTCTGACCACCGTCGGCGGATCGCGCGGCGAAAAGGTCGCGAAACTGGTCGGCCCAGACGACGTAGACGACGCCCGTCGCGGCGATGCCGAGGCCGGCGAAGAGCTGGCCGGGTGACGTCGGCGTCGTCTTCGCGACCGTCACCGCGGGCGACCACGTCACGCCGCCGTCGTCGGAGTGGGTCAAGACGACCTGGAGCGGCGGCCCGCGCGGCGCGCGGCTCCAGGCGAGGTAGACCCGGCCGCGGTACGGGCTCGTGGCGGTCGTGTCGACGGCGAGCGCTGGCTTGTCGTTGAAGAAGCGGCTGCTGGGCGAGACTTCTTTGGTGCTCCATCGTCCGATCGAGCCGTCGCGCCGCGAGACGACGAGCGAGACTCCGCCCGCCCGCTTGCACCCGAGGACGAGCGTGGCGAGGAGCTGGCGACCGTCCGGCGCGATCGCCGGCGCCGGGTCGCCGACGTCGACGCAACCGCGCTTGGTCGGAACCGGCACGGTGGTCGACCAGGTCGCGCCGCCGTCGACGGAGCCGTAAGCGCGCGTCCCTCCCGAGCTGTTCGAGGCCGCGAACAGGACGCGCGGGTTGGACGGATCGACCGCGACCGCGACCTCGGCCTGGTTCCCGGGAGCGCGCGAGACGTTCACCTGTGGAAGCATTGGCGCTTCTGCGCGGGCCGCGGCGGCGAGGGCGGCGACCGAGCCGAGCGCAAGCGAGAGAACGAGCGTCGACCCCGAGCGCGGCACGGCTCCGATGATCGCACGCCCCGAGACCTAGGACGTCGTCCCGAGGAGCCAGCGGGGACTGTCCCCGGCGTCCGAAACGGCCAGCGGGGACTGTCCCCGGTTTGGTCGTTCGCCGGTGGGCCCCTTCCTGGTGTCCGAAACGGCCGGCGGGGACTGTCCCCAGTGTCGGCCTGTGGTGGGACTGTCCCCGGTGTTGGAAACGCTCAGCGGGGACTGTCCCGGTTTGGTGGATCGTCAGTGGGACCCTCCCTGGCGTCCGAACCGGCCGGCGGGGACTGTCCCCGGTGTTCGCCGGTGTTCGAAACAGCCGGTGGGGTCTGTCCCCGGTGTTCGCCGCGAGGTCGGGCTCCGCCCGGCCTCGCTCACGTCGACCGGGGCAAAACCCCGAGCCTGAAAGTCGTCATGGCGCCGGCGCAGCCGGCGCCGGACTTTCAGGCTTTAGCGTCGTTCCAGTTCTCGCCCGAGCCGACGTCGACGGCGAGCGGCGGGTCGAGCGGGAACGCGTGGCACATCTCGTCCCGGACGAGCTCCTTCGCCGCCGAGAGCTCCACCGTCGGAACCTCGAGCAGAAGCTCGTCGTGCACCTGCAACACGAGCCGCGCCGACCGACCCTCCTCACGCAGGCGGCGGTGGATGCGGATCATCGCGACCTTGATGATGTCCGCGTTCGAGCCCTGCATCACGAAGTTGACCGCGAGGCGCTCGCCCAAAGACCGCGTCTGCCGATTCGAGGCTCGCAACTCGGGCACCGGCCGGCGCCGCCCCAGCAACGACGTCGCGTACCCGTCACGCGTCGACTGCTCGATCGTTCGCTGGATGAAGTCCTGCACGAGCGGGAAGCGCGCGAGGTACGCATCGATGTAGGCCTGCGCCTCCTCGCGCGGGATCTCAAGGTTCTCCGAGAGCCCGAAGGCCGAGATCCCGTAGACGATCCCGAAGTTGATCATCTTCGCGATCGACCGCTGGGCGGTCGTCAGCTCGGCCGGGTCGACGCCGAGCACCTCGGCCGCGGTCGCCCGGTGGATGTCCTCGCCGCGCGCGAACGCCTCGCGGAGCTTCGGCTCACCGGACACGTGCGCGAGGATCCGCAGCTCGATCTGCGAGTAGTCCGCCGAAACAAGCTCGTGCCCGCTCTCGGCGATGAAGGCCGACCTGATCTCGCGCCCTAGGCCGGTGCGGATAGGAATCGACTGGAGGTTCGGGTTCGTCGTCGAGAGCCGTCCGGTCGCCGCGACCGCCTGGTTGAACGTCGTGTGCAGCCGGCCGTCGTGCTCCGAGATCAGGCCCGGCAGCGGCTCGAGATACGTGTTCAGGAGCTTCGAGTACTCGCGCCACTCCTCGAGCACCGGCACGATCTCGTGCTCGCCGCGGATCGACCTGAGCACCCGCGTGTCCGTCGAGTAGCCGGTCTTCCCTTTCCGGCCGGGCGTGAGGCCGAGCTTCTCGAACAGGATCCGCGCGACCTGCTGCGTCGAGCCGAGCATGAACTCCTCGCCCGCCAGCTCGAACGCCCGCGTCTCGAGCTCCTCGAGCCGGTCGTGCAGGCGAGCCGTGATCTCGCCCATCCGGTACGTGTCGATCTTGACCCCCGCGTCCTCCATCGCCGCCAGCACCGCGGTGAGCGGCAGCTCGATCGTCCGGTAGAGCTCGTCGTTGCCGCGCTCGACGAGGCGCTCGCGCATCCGGGGCGCGAGCCGGCGCGCCGTCTCGGCGTGCCGGACGAGCTCGGCGGTCTCCTCCTCCGCTTCCGGCTCGGGCAGCGCCTCGACGCCGTACTCGCGCGCGAGATCGTCGAGCTCGTACCCGGGCCGGCCCGGCTCGATCAGGTACGCGGCGATCATCGTGTCGTCGGCCGGCTGCATCGTCAGGCGGGGGAGCGACTTGAAGTCGTGCGCGACGACCTCGGCGTCGCGGAGCCGGAGCTCGTACTCCGGCAACCAGGCGCCGACCACGACTCCGTCGTCCTGCGCGAGCGCGAAGCGCCCGTCGCGGATCGCGAGCGCGACCCGCCCGCGCACGTGCTCGGGGAACGCGCCTTCGCACCAGGCGACCGTGGTCGCGTCGATCCGCGCGGGCGCGGCCGCGGGGACGGCGACGTCGAGCAGGTCGGCGCGGTTCAGCAGGTTCCGGAACTCGAAGCGACGGAACATCTCCTTCAGCTGGGTGCGGTCGGGCGGCGAGACGACGAGCTCGGCGGGGTCGCAGTCGATGTCGAGGTCGCGCCGCATCGTCGCGAGCACCTTCGAGTTCCGCGCCTGCTCCTCGAACGTGCGCAGATTCTCCCGCCGCTTCTCGCCCGACACCTCGTCGAGGTGCTCATACAGCTCGTCGAGCGAGCCGAACTGCGCGATCAGCTGGCCCGCCGTCTTGTCGCCGATGCCCGGAACGCCCTCGATGTTGTCGGACGTGTCGCCCTTCAAGCCGATGAAGTCGGGCACCTTCTCGGGCGGGATCCCGTAACGCGCCTCGACGCGCTCGGGCGTATAGACGTGGACGTCCTGCACGCCGCGCGGCGTCATCATCAGCGTCACGTTCTCGCTCACGAGCTGGAAGGCGTCGCGGTCGGTCGACACCACGCAGGTCTTGATCCCCGCCTCGTCCGCGCGACTCGCGAGCGTGGCGATCACGTCGTCCGCCTCCCAGCCGTCGTACTCGAGGTTCCGGTAGCCGAACGCCTCGACGATCGGGCGGAAGTACGGGAACTGCTCCCGCAGGAGGTCGGGCATGGGCCTGCGCTCGGACTTGTACGCCTCCGAGAGCGCGGCCCGGTGGACGGCGTGCGTATCCCACGCGACCGCGACCCCGCGCGGCCGATAGTCGGTCAGCAGCTTGAAGAGCATGTTCGTGAAGCCGAGGAGCGCGTTCGTCGAGAAGCCCTCGCTCGTCGCGAGCTCCTCGGGCAGCGCGAAGAAGGCGCGGTACGCGAGGTTGTTCCCGTCGACGAGGAAGAGCTCCGCGTCGCGCGCGGGCGCGTCGTCGAGCTGGAGCTCGGCTCCGGTGAGGGTCTTCGGCACCCCTCAACTCTACGCCGAGTCCTTCGCTGCTTGACTGTGCGGCCGTGCCTCGCGTGCCCCTCCTCGCCGGCTCTCGGCTCGTGGTCGTCAGCGCACCGGACGACGCCGTCGTGCTCCGACCTCCCCCGCCCGGCGAGGCGATGGCCGACGTCGCCGCCGGCGTGCGCGACGCGCTTCGCTTTCCGCTGTCGGGGCCGCCGCTCGAGGAGCTCGTGGCGGGCGCGCGGCGGGCGACCGTGGTCGTCGAGCCGCCCGCGCTGCCGATCCCGGGCGCGGTGCGCGACCCGCGGCAGGCTGCGCTCGCGGCCGCAGTCGACGAGCTCGAGCGGCTGGGGGTCTCGAGCGGCTACCAGACGATCCTGGTCGCGGGCGGCCTCGCCCGGCGCGCGGCGCAGCGCGAGCTCGCGGGCCTCGTCACGCCCGAGTTCGCCCGTCGCTTCCACGGGCGTGTCGCCGTCCACGACGCGGAGGATCCGGCGCTCGTCGAGGTGCCTCGGCCGGACGGTCGGCCCTTCCGCGTGCACCCGGCCCTCGCCGAGACCGACTGCGTGGTCGTCGTCAGCGCGGCCGAGACGATGCTGCACGGGGGGCCCGCGACGCTGCTCGGCGCCTGCGACCCGGAGACGCTGCGCGCGGCCGACGCGTATTCGCTGCTCGAGACCGCGGCCTCCGGCGGCTGGCGGCTCGGCCTCGCGCTCGAGCGAGCGCTCGCGAACCGTGTCCCCGTCGTCGGCGCGTCGCTCGTCCTCAACCACGTTCGCGTCTCCGGCGCGCTGCGCGGCTACCCCTACGAGCCGGAGGCGCTCGACCGGATCGCGCGCTCGCCGCTGCGCTTTCTCTTCGGCGCGCTTCCGGCCGTGGCGCGAAGCCGGATCATGCGCTCGATCCCGCTCGAGCTGACCGCGGCGGCAGCCTTCGGGGGCCCACCGTCGGTGGCGCACGCCGAGGCGCTGCTGCGCGGCGTCGAGCTTCGCGCCGCCTCGCTGTCGGGCCAGCTGGACGCGATCTGCGTCGGGATCCCGCGGACGACGCCGTACCTGCCGCGCGAGCGGCCGAACCCGCTGCTCGCGGCGCACCTCGGGCTCGCGCTCGCGCTCCGCCTCTGGCGCGATGCGTTTCCGGTCGCGGACGGCGGCACCGCGATCCTCGTCCACCGCTTCATCCGGCACTTCTCGCACCCGACGCAGCAGCCGTACCGGGCGTTCTTCCAGGCGGTTCGGAGCGGGCGCGACCCGGAGGCGCTGGCGACGGCCGAGCGCGCCGCCGGAGCGGACGAGCGCGCGATCGAGAGCTATCGCGCCGGCCGCTCGTGTCACCCGCGGCTTCCGTTCGCGGACTGGGCGGCGTGCGGGCCGGCGCTCGGGCGGCTCGGCGCTGTTTTGGTGGCCGGCTGCCGCGACGACGTCGCCGCGCGGCAGCTCGGCTTCGTCGCGACGCACGGGGTCGGCGCGGCGCTCGCGATGGCCCACGGCCGCGCCGACCGGCCGGCGCGGATCGGCTTCCTCCTCGCGCCCCCGTACTTCCCGCTTCGGGTCGTGCCCTGACGAGCCGGCGGGGACTGTCCCCGCTGCCTCCAGCGGCCGCGTCGGGTCAAGCCGGCAGGGACTGTCCCCGCTGGCCCAAGCGGCCATGCCGGGCCGAGCCGGCGGGGACTGTCCCCTCTCCGCCCCGGCGGACGTGTCGCCTTCAGCCGGCGGGGACTGGAGCTGCTAACGGAATGAGTCGAGCGTGTTGTGGATGGTGAGGGCGGCGGCGATTTGGATGACGGCGAGCCAGTGTTCGGGTCGCCGCTCCCAGCGGGTGTCGACGCGGCGCCAGGCGCGAAGCCAGCTGTTCGTCCGTTCGACGGGCCAGCGGTGGCGGGCGTGTGGGTCGCGCGTTTTCAGTCGTCGTCGTCTGCCGCGCCAGACTTCCTGTACGGGCGTGCCTTCGGCGATCGGCTCGCCTGCTCGCCGTGGCTTGCTGATCCGCGGTTCGATC
>DASUZD010000174.1:0-4350 GCA_036377055.1 Gaiellaceae bacterium
TACCTCGTGCCGTCCGTGCTCCAGGGCGAGCGGCTCGACCGGCTCGTCTGCGCGAAGCTCGGGCTCCCGGACGGCGATGCCGATCTCGGCGAGTGGCGCGAGGTGATGCGGCGGATCGACGAGCGGCACAGCGAGGTCCACGTCGCGCTCGTCGGCAAGTACGTGAAGCTCCAGGACGCGTACCTCTCGGTCCACGAGGCGCTCAAGCACGCCGGCCTGCACCACGGCTGCGCAGTGCGGGTGCGTTGGGTCGACGCGGAAGGGATGTCACTCGAGGAGGCGACCGAGCTCTTCGAGGAGGTCGACGGCGTGATCGTCCCCGGCGGCTTCGGCTCGCGGGGCTGGGAGGGGAAGATCCTCGCGTGCCGCGTCGCGCGCGAGCGCGGGATCCCGTACCTCGGCCTCTGCCTCGGTATGCACGTCGCCGTCTCCGAGTACGCGCGGCACGTGGTCGGGCTCGAGGGCGCGAACTCGACCGAGATGGATCCCGAGACGCCGTACCCGGTGATCGACCTCCTGCCGGAGCAGAAGGAGGTCGAGGACCTCGGCGGGACGATGCGGCTCGGGGCGCAGGCGGTCGACCTCGTCGAGGGGACGCGGGCGCGGGAGATCTACGGCGAGGCGGTGATCAAGGAGCGCCACCGGCACCGCTACGAGGTGAACAACCACTACCGGCAGCAGGTGGTCGACGCCGGCCTCGTTGTCTCCGGCACGTATCTCGGCGGCCACCTCGTCGAGATCGCCGAGCTGCCCGACCACCCGTGGTTCGTCGCGAGCCAGTTCCACCCCGAGTTCAAGTCGCGGCCGACGCGCCCGGCGCCGCTCTTCCGCGAGTTCGTCGGAGCGGCGCTTGCCCGCTCGCGCGCGCGCGCCGCGGGCGGTGTGGTGCCCGCAGCCGTCTCGTAGCCTGCCCACATAGGATCCGGTGCGATGGCGCCGGACGTGCTCGAGCTCTTCACCGACCTCGCCGCTATGAAGAGCCCGCCGGGCGAGGAGCGCGAGGTCGCCGACCGGGTCGCGCTCTACCTCCGAGACCTCGGGCTCGACGTCGACGAGGACGGCGCCGGTGCGGTGGTCGGCTCGACGGCGGGGAACCTGTACTGCCGGATCGGCGGGACGGACGGCGCGGACGGGGTGCCGCTCTTCCTCTGCGCGCACCTCGACACCGTTCCGCCCGAGGGCGAGATCGAGCCGGTGCTGGAGGACGGGACGGTGCGGAACGCCGCCGGCACGATCCTCGGCGCGGACAACAAGTCGGCGGTCGCGGCGATGCTCGACGCGACGAGGCGCGTCGTCGAGGAGCGGCGGCCGCACGCGGGGCTCGAGTTGCTCTTTACGCCGAAGGAAGAGGTCGGGCTACAGGGCGCGGCGGCCTTCGACCACGAGCGACTACGTGCGCGGGTCGGATACGTCTACGACCAGGCAGCGCCGATCGGCGAGGTGGTTCTCGGCGCGCCGTATGCGGAGTCGATGGAGGTCCGCTTCCACGGGCGCGCGTCCCATGCGGGCATGTATCCGGAGGAGGGAAGGTCCGCGATCGCGGCGGCGGCGCGGGCGATCGCCGACCTGCGGCTCGGTCGAGTGGACGAGGACTCGACCGCGAACGTCGGCCTGATCCACGGCGGGACGGCCGCGAACATCGTCCCGGAGTGGTGCTCGTTCGTCGCGGAGGCGCGCTCGCACGACGAGCGCAAGCTCGCGGACCTCGTGCAGGAGATGCTCGACGCCATCACGTTCGCGGCGGGCGTGGGCGAGTGCGAGGTCGAGACGCACGTGAAGAAGAGCTATCGCGGCTACCGCTTCAGGCGCGACGACCTGCCCGTACGGCTGGCGTCGGAAGCACTCCGGCGCCGCGAGCACGAGCCGACGTACGTCCTGAGCGGTGGCGCCGCCGACGCGAACGTCTTCAACGAACGCGGCCTCGCTTGCGTGAACCTCGCGAACGGCATGACGGCGATCCACACGCCGGACGAGTCGATCGCGGTCGCGGACCTCGAGGAGATGGTCGAGGTGACGCTCGCCCTCCTGGACGCGGCCCGCGAGGCGGGTTGACCGCGCGACCCGCGACCGGTGGGAAACTCGAGACGAACCTGCGACAGACACGCGCCGCGCATTCCGATAGCGTCGTCGGCAGGGGGGCCGCTGCCCCCTTGGGGGTACGTGGGGCTCGTCGAGTCGTGACCGCGGCGCAGACCGGCCATCTACTCGAGGAGCGGCGGCTCGGGCCCGTCGTCGGGCTCGGCACGTGGAACACGTTCGACGCCGACGCGGCGCCTGCTCGGCGGCTCGTCGACGTCCTCGTCGACGCGGGCGGTGCGGTCGTCGACACCTCGCCCATGTACGGAGGCGCCGAGGGCGCGCTCGCGACCGCGATCGCCGGTCATCGCGACCGCATCGTCCTCGCGACGAAGATCTGGGCGTCATCGGTCGACGAGGGCCGCGAGCAGTTCGCGCGCCAGCTCAGCTGGTACGGACATGTCGAGATTGAACAGGTCCACAACCTCGTCGGCTGGCGCGACCACCTGCCGTGGCTGCTCGCCGAGCAGGAGCGCGGGCGGATTGGCCGGCTGGGCGTGACGCACTACGCGTCGTCACACTTCGGCGAGCTCGAGCGTGCGCTGCGGACTGGACACTTCCAGACGGTGCAGGTGCCGCTCAACCCGGGCGAGCGCGAGTCGGAGCGGGAGCTCCTTTCGCTCGCGGCGGAGCTCGGGATCGCGGTGATCGTGATGCGGCCGCTCGGCGCGGCCGGCGGCCTCGTGACCCGGCCGCCAGCGCCATCGCAGCTGGAGCCGCTCCGGCCGTTCGGCGTCGGAACGTGGGCGCAGGCGCTGCTCAAGTGGGCGCTCTCCGACGAGCGCGTCGACCTGGTGATACCCGGGACACGGCGCACGGGACGCGTCGCCGAGAACGCCGCGGCCGGTGTGCCGCCCTGGTTCGGGCCGGACGAGCGGCGCCTCGTGGAGCAGTTGGCGAGGCAGTGAGACCGGACTCGGCGAAAACCGTCTACGACGGGAAGCTCGTCGACGTCACGGTCGAGCGTTGGGGCGACAACGAGCGCGAGATCGTCGAGCATCCGGGCGCGGTCGCGATCGTCGCGGTCGACGTCGACGGGATGGTGACGCTGGTGCGCCAGCTCCGCGAGCCGGCGCGCGCGGAGCTGCTGGAGCTGCCGGCCGGCACTCTCGAAGAGGGCGAGGCGCCGCTCGAGACCGCGAAGCGCGAGCTCGCCGAGGAAACGGGGCTCACGGGCGGACGCTGGCGCAAGCTCGCGAGCTTCTACACGACGCCGGGCTTCTGCCGTGAGTACATGCGCCTCTTCCTGGCGGAGGATCTGGAGGTGGGCGAGGCGCGACAGCAGGCGGACGAGGCGATCGAGGTCGTGCGCGTCCCGCGGGCGGAGGTCGAGGCGCTGCTGCCGCAGATCGAGGACGCGAAGACGCTCGCCGGGCTGCTGCTCTACCTCCGCCAGGTCTAACGCGGACCTGTCCCTGGGGGAACCCCAACACAAACGCTAGCGAGGAATTCGTGACGCGTCTGCGCCGGAAGCGTGCCGCTCTTTCACCAGCGGACGTGTCGATTCTGCGCTCGGCCGTGTACGTCGGGGCGGCGGCAACCGGATATGGTCTCCGCGCCTCGATGAAGATCGGCGTCGCCAAGGAGATCAAGCAGGACGAGTACCGCGTGGCGCTCACGCCCGCGGGGGCGCTCGAGCTCGTGCAACACGGTCACGACGTCGTCGTCGAGGCCGGGGCGGGAGCGGGCAGTGCCTTCGCGGACGACGCATACGCGGTCGTGGGCGCGACGATCGCGTCCACCGACGACGTGTGGGGCGAGGCCGAGCTCCTGCTCAAGGTGAAGGAGCCGATCCCCGTCGAGTACGGCCGGCTGCGCGAGGGACTCGTCCTCTTCACATACCTCCACATCGCGGCCGACGAGCCCTTGACGCGCGCGCTCGTGGAGAGCGGAATCACGGCCGTTGCGTACGAGACCGTGGAGACGGATACCCGCGCACTGCCGCTGCTCGCGCCGATGAGCGAGATCGCCGGCCGCCTGGCCGCTCAGGCCGGCGCCTACTTCCTCGAGAAGCCGCTCGGCGGACGCGGGCTTCTGCTCGGCGGGGTGCCCGGCGTCGCGCCGGGGCGCGTCGTCGTGATCGGCGGTGGCATGGTCGGCTACAACGCGGCTGTGATCGCGATCGGCCTCGGCGCGAACGTGACGATCCTCGAGCGGTCGCTCGACCGTATGCGCCATCTTGAGGAGGTCCTGTCGGGGCGCGTCAGCCTCGTCATGTCCTCGAGCCTCCAGATCGAGGAGTCACTGCGCGACGCCGATGTCGTCATCGGCGCG
>DASUZD010000175.1:0-10342 GCA_036377055.1 Gaiellaceae bacterium
GTCCCCCACGCTGGCTAGGCGGTTCCCCGTAGGTCCCGGGGACGCGCCTCTACCCGCTGGTACCTCCACTGCCCGTACTGGAATCTTCCACTGCCGGACCACCTCCTTTCCGCGGTACGCCGAATCGTAGCGGACGGCCTACGAGCCGAAGACAACCGTGAGCTCGAGCCCGCGGTCGAGCGGCACCGTCACCGACACGAGCGTCGGGTCGGCCTGCCGCGCCTTCGAGTAGGCGCCGAGGGTCTCGACGTGGGAGAGCACGTTGTCGGCGACGACCACGGAACCGGGCCGGAGCTTCTCGCGCGCGAGCTCGAACAGGCGCTCGTAGTCGTCCTTCTCCGCGTCGAGGAAGCAGAGATCGAATGGTCCGTCCAGCTCCGGGATCGCCTCGAATGCGTCGGCGTCGACGAGCTCGGCGACGTCGCTAAGCCCAGCGTCCTCGACGTTGCGCCGCCGCGCGTCGAGCTTCCGCGGGTCGTACTCGAGCGAGACGACTCGCCCGCCGCCGATGCGCGCGCCGGCCGCAAGCCAGATCGTGGAGTACCCGCGCGAGCCGCCGATCTCGAGCACGGAGACCTCCCGGTGCGGCGCGGCGAGCGCGAAGAGAAACTGGCCGGTCGTGCGCGCGACCTGGCGAGCCCGCTCGGGGCCGGGCACGCCCCGCTCGCGCTCCTCCGCATCCTCGCGCTCGAGCCGCCCGAGCACGGCGGCGACGCGCTCGTCGATCAAGCGACCTTCACCTTCACGATCCCGTCCTCGACGCGCACGGGAAACGTCTCGACGGGAAAGACCGCAGGGAGCGTGAGCGGCTCGCCGGTGCGGATGTCGATGTGCGCGCCGTGACGCGGGCAGACGGCGTAGCCCTCGTCGAGGTCGAAGTCGCCCTCGCAGAGCGGCCCGTCGTCGTGCGAGCACCGATCCTCGAGCGCGTAGTACTCGCCGCCCAAGTTGTAGACGCCGACCGAGATCTCGCCTGCGTGGACGATCTTTACCTCGCCCGGCGGCAGCTCCTCGACCGGGCAGACGTCGAGCTCGGCCAAGCTAGCCGAGCGTCAGGTCGTCGAGGCCGGCCGCCTCTTCCGGAAGCGGCGTCCCCTTCCCCTTGTGCAGCGCGACCTTCAGCGTCCAGAGCCCGAGCAACGCACACTTGAGCCGGATCGGCGTCAGCGGGATGCCGATCTCCTCGAGCAGGTCATCCTTCGACATGGTCGCGACCGTCTCGGCACTTCGGCCCTTGACCATCTCCATCAGCATCGACGTCGCCGCCTGGCTGATCGCGCAGCCCCGGCCGGAGAACATGACCTCGTCGATCGTGTCGCCGTCGGGCTCGAAGCTGACGTAGATCGACACCTCGTCACCGCAGAGCGGGTTCTGGCCTTCGGCGCTGACGTCGGCGTCCTCGATCACCCCGTGCCCGCGCGGGTTCTTGTAGTGGTCGAGAATGACCTCGCGGTAGAGCTGGTCGAACTCACTCACGTGAAGAGCCTCCGCGCCTTGTCGACGCCCTCGACGAGCCGGTCGACCTCCTCAGGCAGGCTGTAGAGGTAGAAGCTCGCGCGGTTCGTCGCGGCGACGCCGAGCTTCGACATCAGCGGCTGGCAGCAGTGGTGGCCGGCCCTGATCGCGACGCCGTCCATATCCAGCACCTGCGCGACGTCGTGCGGATGGACGCCTTCGAGGTTGAAGGAGACGATCCCCGCGCGGCGCTCCGGCGGCGGCCCATACAGGCGGATGCCCGGGATCTCGCCGAGCTTCTCGAGCGCCTGAGCGGCGAGCCCGCGCTCGTGCTCCTCGATCGCGTCCAGCCCGATCTCCGAGAGGTAGTCGACCGCGGCGCCAAACCCGACGGCCTCGGCGATCGGCTGCGTTCCCGCCTCGAACTTCGCCGGCACCTGGCCCCACGTCGTCTTGTCCAGCTTCACCGAGCGGATCATGTGGCCGCCGAGGTTGAACGGCGCCATCGACTCGAGCAGCTCGAGCCGCCCCCAGAGAGCGCCGACGCTCGTCGGGCCGCACATCTTGTGCGCGGAGAACGCAAGGAAGTCGCACCCGAGCGCCTGGGCGTCGACTGCGTGGTGCGGTGCGGCCTGCGCCGCGTCGACGACCAGGATCGCGCCGCGCTCGTGCGCCCACGGCGCGAGCGCCTCGACGCGATTGATCGTCCCGAGCGCATTCGAGACGAGGTTCACCGCGACGACCTTCACCCGGTCGGACCCTACGGTCTCGTCGAGCGCGTCGAGACGCAGCTCGCCGTGGTCGTCGAGCGGGATCGCCCGGAACTCGGCGCCGGTTCGCTGCGCGATGTACTGCCATGGGACGAAGTTCGAGTGGTGCTCCAGCTCCGTGACGAGGACGACGTCGCCGGGGCCGAGGTTGTCGAGCCCCCACGCGTACGCGACGAGGTTGAGCCCTTCGGTCGCGCCCCGCACGAAGACGATCTCGCGTGACGAGGGCGCGTTGACGAAGCGCGCGACCTTCTCCCGCGCCCCCTCGTACTCCGCGGTCGCGCGCTCGGAGAGCGTGTAGACGCCGCGGTGGACGTTGGCGTACGAGGTCTCGTAGAACGTGCGCAGCTTGTCGAGCACCTGGCGCGGCTTGTGCGCCGTCACCGCCGAGTCGAGGTAGGCGAGCGGCTTGCCGTGGATCGGCTGCTCGAAGATCGGGAAGTCGGCGCGAAGCTTCCGCGCGTCGAGCTTCGTCTGCTGGGTCACCGCCACGGTTCCATCGTACCGAGGGTCGGCCGTCCGACCCGTTTCAGGCCCCGGGACGCCTGCGCCGCCGCGACGCGGCCTGATTCGCACGGTCCGCGCAGAGTTCGCAGCAATACCGGCGGCTTCGGTTCCGCGAGCGGTCGACGAAGACGCAACGGCACGGCGCGGCGCTGCAGTGTCCGAAACGCCCTAGGCCGTGCTCGCGAATCGCCTCGAGCAAGCCGAGAGCAGCAGCGGGCGCGACCACGTCGATCGGCCGCCCCTCGCGCGGGCCATAGCGGAGCCGCCACCTGCGGCCGACGCGTTCGAGCTGTGGCGGCTCGCCGAAGTCGCGCAGGATCGCATTCAACGCCTCGACGGCCTCGTCCTCGCTCGCGGCGTCGAAGCCGCGTCGAAGCCGCTCGCGGAGGTCGCGAGCCGCCTGGATGTCGTCCTCGCCCACGCTGGCCGACACCCCGTGGAAGTCGAGGTAGTAGCGGAGCCAGCGCGTGCTCAGGAGATCCGGCTCAGGCTCGAGCTCGTCCCACGAGTTGAGGAGGTCGACGGCGAGCGCGACTCCGCCTCCTCGTCCTAACTTCGTCAGTGGCATAAGCGTCTAATGATGCTGACAAGAGCAGCCTGCACGACGAGGGAGGGATCGATGAAGACGCTTCGCACGCTGGTCTCGATCAGCATCCTGACGCTTGCGCTCGGTGCGGCGAACGCGACCGCCGCGGCTCCGACGGTGACCGAGACGCACGTCGACCGTACGCGGGTGGTCGCCGCCAACCCCGACACCTGCCCCTTCGACTTCGTCGTCCACTCCGAGGGCTTCCGTCGCGACACGCTCTTCTCCGACGGACGCTCGACGATCCTCCTCCACGACTTCACCGTGACGTACACGAACCCGGCCGCGGGGAAGAGCGTCCGCAGCGTCCTCGCCGGGCCGGTGATCGTCGAGCCGAACGCCGACGGCACGATCACCGTGATCGTGGACGGCAACGACGGCCTCTTTACGATCCCGGGTGAGGGAATCGTCTTCGGCGACGTCGGGCGGCTCGTCTACGTCGCGAGCCCCGACGACCCGTTCACGCCGCTCGAGATCCTCCAGTCGACGGGCCACCAGGATCCGTCTCCCTTCCCGGCCGTCTGCGCGGGCCTCGTGTAGCCGTTCAGCGAGAGACCTCTTCGCAGTCGCGGGCGACGACGTCGCGGGCGTCCGCGAGCACGCGATCGGACCCGAGCCCGCAACGAACGACGTCGCGCTCGCCGTCGCGGACGCGGATCAGGTCGGGACCCGGGCCGCCGTCGATCCGGTCCCGGCCTGCGCCGCCCACGAGCACGTCGCCGTAGAGGCCGCCCGAGATCCAGTCGTCGCCTCGACCGCCGGCGATCTCGTCGTGGCCGTCGCCGCCGGCGATTCGGTCGTCGCCGCCGAGGCCGCGGATCAGGTCGAGGTAGGGCGTCCCTCGGATCGTGTCCGCATGGGACGTCCCGACGATGTGGCAGTCGCTCGTCCGGCGGCGCTGACGGCTACCGCGCTCCGGCCGCATCACGTAGATGCCCCACCGCTCGCACTCGCGGCCCGCGGCAAAAGCGAGCTGCGCGCCCGTCGGTGACCAGCGAACGGGGCTGTAGGGATGGACGTCGTCGGCGAGCTTCTGGAGCGCCGTCCCGTCGGGCGACACCGTGTACAGCGCGAACTGGTACGGGGTCGCGCCGCCGAGCCGATGCTCGCGATCGCTGATGAACGCGATCCGAGTCCCGCTCGGCGACCACTGCGGGAGCCGGTCGTCCGCGGCCTGATCGGGAGGGAGTAGCGGACGCAGGTTCGTCCCGTCCTCGCCGACGAGCCAGATCCGGAAGCGGTACGTCGCGGCCGACTCGAACGCGATCGTCTTCCCGTCGGGCGACCACGAGGGGTTGACGTTCTGGTTCGGCCCCGAGAAGACCGTGTGGAGGTCGCTCCCGTCGGCGTTCACGACCTCGAGCGAGGTCGTGAGGTCTCCGGGATCGACCGTCGTGAACGCGATCTTCGTCCCGTCCGGCGACCAGGCTGGCCCTTGATCCCAGCTCGCACCGAGCCGGATGCGTGCAATGGGTCGGTCCGGCGTCCCATCGGGCGGATGCACGACGATCTGCCCGCTGCGTACGTAGCCGAGGGCGCCGCCGCGCGAGTAGCCGAACGCGACGCCGTCGAACACGAGCACGAGCTCGTCATACGGAAAGGACGCAAGCCTCGTCCGCTCGCCGACGACCGTCGCGAGCTCCCGCCCGTCGGGGCGCCACGCGACGACGGCGCCGGGCCCGCGCGTGGTCGCCTGGCCGCTCCCTGCGCCGACGACGTACGCGCCTCCGCCCTGCGCGCCGGGCTCGACGTCGCGACGGAAGCCGACGTAGCGGGCATCCGGCGACCAAACCGGGTACGCGTCCTGGGGCGCGGGGTTCGTGGGGTAGAGGAACGCCGCGAGCAGGAGCGTGAGCACACCCGAACGGTACGGCGCGCGCTGTTAGCGACGAGTGAGGCGCGCGTAAGGAGTTCCGCCGCTATCGTCGCCGCCGGTGAGCGACTACGTCTTCACGATGATCCGGGTCGAGAAGTTCTACGGCCCCGAGCGGAAGGTCCTCGACAACATCACGCTCGCGTTCCTGCCGGGAGCGAAGATCGGCGTCCTCGGCCCGAACGGCGCCGGCAAATCCACGCTCCTTCGGATCATGGCCGGTGTGGACGAGCCCTCGAGCGGCCGCGCGCAGCTCGCGCCCGGCGCCTCGGTCGGCCTTCTGCCGCAGGAACCGGAGCTCGATCCCGGGAAGGACGTTCGCGGCAACGTCGAGGACGGCGTGCGGCCGCTCCGCGACCTGCTCGACCGCTTCAACGCGATCTCGGCGCGGTTCGGCGAGCCGGATGCCGACTTCGACGCGCTGCTCGAGGAACAGGGACGCATCCAGGAAGAGATCGACCGCGCCGACGCCTGGAGCCTCGACGCCACGCTCGACCGCGCGATGGACGCGCTCCGCGTCCCCGACGGCGACCGCGACGTGACGACGCTCTCCGGCGGCGAGCGCCGGCGCGTCGCGCTCTGCCGGCTCCTTCTGTCCGCGCCGGACCTGCTCCTCTTGGACGAGCCCACGAACCACCTGGACGCAGAATCGGTCGCGTGGCTCGAGCGCTTCCTGGCCGACTACAAGGGCACCGTCGTCGCGATCACGCATGACCGCTACTTCCTCGACAACGTGGCCGGCTGGATCCTCGAGCTCGATCGCGGCAAGGGGATCCCGTTCGAGGGCAACTACTCGTCGTGGCTCGAGCAGAAGGAGGCCCGGCTCGCGGTCGAGGAGAAGCAGGCGTCGGCGCGGCGGCGGACGCTCCAGCGCGAGCTCGAATGGGTGCGAATGAGCCCGCGCGCGCGGCACGCGAAGTCGAAGGCGCGGCTCGCGGCGTACGAGCGCCTGCTCGCGGAGGAGCAGAACGTCCGCCTCGACCGCGTCGAGATCCACATCCCGGCCGGCGAGCGGCTCGGCGGCGTGGTCGTGGAGGCCGAGGATGTCGCGAAGGGCTTCGGCGACCGGCTGCTCTTCGAGGGACTGACCTTCTCGCTGCCGCCGGGCGGGATCGTCGGCGTCGTCGGCCCGAACGGCGCCGGCAAGACGACGCTCTTCCGGATGATCGTCGCCGAAGAGCAGCCGGACGCAGGCGCGCTGCGTGTCGGCGACACGGTGCAGCTCGCGTACGTCGACCAGTCGCGCGAGGCACTCGCGCCCGAGAGCTCGGTCTGGAAGGAGATCTCCGGCGGCCACGACACGATCGCGCTCGGCAGGCGCGAGGTGAGCTCGCGCCAGTACGTCTCGTGGTTCAACTTCCGCGGGCCCGACCAGCAGAAGCGGGTGGGCGCCCTGAGCGGCGGCGAGCGGAACCGCGTGCACCTCGCGAAGCTCTTGCGAAGCGGCGGCAACGTGCTCCTCCTGGACGAGCCGACGAACGACCTGGACGTGGACACGCTGCGCGCGCTCGAGGAGGCGCTGCTCGACTTCGCCGGCTGCGCCGTCGTCATCTCCCACGACCGGTGGTTCCTCGACCGCGTCGCGACGCACATCCTCGCGTTCGAAGGCGACAGCCAGGTCACGTGGTTCGAGGGCTCGTGGGCGGAGTACGCGGACTGGCGAGGCCCCGAGGCGCTGGAGCCGCACCGGATCAAGTACAAGCCCTTGGTGCGGGCCTAAGTGCGCCTTGTGGCTCTGAGCCACAAACCGTCTAAACCGGCCACCGTTCGCTCACGTCGGCCACCCGTTCGGCGATCTCGTAGGCGTTGACGACGCGGCCTCGGCGAAGATCTCGCTCGATGTCGGAAGCGATCTTCAGTAGCGCTCGACGCCGCTCTCGCGCCGCGTCCTCGCGCCTCCGCTTTTCGATCAGGTGGCGGCGGAGATGCACGTAGCTCGGGCGGGTCAGATCCAGAGCCCATGCCGCCTGACCGACCCGTCGGCACACCTCCGCGAGAGGCTCATCGCGCACGTCGAGCCGGCGGACAGCGTCGAGGATGCGCGGGTCGTAGCGCGGGGCGGACGGAACCACGACTCGATGATCGCGCCGTACCGAAGCGAGCTTCGTGCCAACTCCGTGCCGTCTCGCGCTTCGGTGCTTGTGGCTCAGAGCCACAAGCGCAGTACGCTCGCGCCGCGCTGGCATCGAACCGCCACGCCGGCGGCTGCGGGCAACTACGCTCGCGCCGTGGAACCCGCTGATCCTGTCGAGATCCGCGTGCTCGGATCGCTGATCGAGAAGCAGCGGACGACGCCGGACGTCTACCCGCTCTCGCTGAACGCGCTGCGGCTCGCGTGCAACCAGTCGACCAGTCGAGACCCGATCGTCGACTACGACGAGCCGACGATCCGCGGCGCACTCGAGCGGCTCTCGCGCAAGGGCTGGGTGCGGCTCGCGAGCGGGCCCGGGAGCCGCGCCGTGAAGTACCGCCACCTCTTCGACGAGGCGCTCGACCTCCCCGACCCCGAGCTCGCGCTCCTGACCGTGCTGATGCTCCGCGGCCCGCAGACGCTCGGCGAGCTGAAGCAGCGGACGGAGCGGCTCTACGCGTTCCGAACGCTCGACGACGTCGACCGAACGATGCACGCGTTGATCGAGCGCGACCTCGCCGCAGAGCTGCCGCGCAGGCGCTTCGACCACCGGCTCGGCAGCGACACGGCCGAAGGCTCCGTGGACGCGCCGGCGACGCTCGAGCAGCGCGTCGCGCGGCTCGAGGAGGAGGTGGCCGAGCTTCGCGAGGCCCTCAGTGGCGGCGAAGCGCCGGCGTAGCGATACGCGGGATTCGAACGGGCGGGCTCGCGTCCGGATGCGCGACCCGCTTCGTCCCGGGCTCGTAGTAGCGGATCGGAAAGGCGTTGAAGACCGGCTTGCCCGCGCGCGTACGCACGATCCGCCGTTCCGGGTCAGGCGAACCGGTCGGGAAGTCGAGGGGTGTACCCGCGCCGTTGTAGAGCAGCACGTCGTGCAGCAGGCGCCCGTCGCGCGAGTACGGGTAGATGTTGTCGATCGGCGCCCCGTTGTAGGAGAGCCCGGGCAGGTAGGCGCTGGGCGTCGCGAAGTAGTAGACGACCTCGGGCCGAGGCCCTGCCGGGTGGCTCAGATGGACGAGAACCGGCACGGCCGCCGCGACGAGGACGAGCTCGACGAGGAACCGCTGGCGCGTCCTCAGCCCCAACCAGACCGAGAGGGCCGTCGCCCCGAGGATCGTCAGGACGCCGCCGAGCGCGTTCCCCACATGCGGAACGATCGGGAACCTGATCGACCAGCTCGCGCCGACGAGGAGAGCGATCGCACCGACGGCGACGTACGCGCGGGCCGCCCACCAGATCGGGACGAGCCGCCGGAGCTGCGGGTCGCGCGCCACTCGGCGGACGAGGTCGACCACGCGGCGTTCCCGCCTCGGCGGCGCGTGCAGCCCCGCGGCCGCCCGTAGCTCGGCGGCGAACTCCTCCGGCGGACCGACACGAGCGGCAAGGTTGCCCCCGCTCTCCGCGGCCGCTTCGACGAGCGACGCCCGCACGTCCGTGAGCAGGTCCTCGCGCTCCTCCTCGGGGAGGTCGGCGAGCGCCGCGCGAACGGCGGCCAGGTACACGGTTACTTCGGGGGGCACTGCGGTCACACGCTCACCTCCACCTCGGTCTGGAGTAGCTCGGTCAGGACGCGCGAGAAGTCGGCCCAAGTCTCGCGGGCTTCGGCGAGCTGCGCTCGCCCTCGGTCGGTGATGCCGTAGTAGCGGCGGTGCGGCCCTTCGTCCGACGGCAGGACGTACGACGTCAGGGCTCCGGCACGGTAGAGCCTGCGGAGCGTCCCGTAGACGGAGGCGTCGCCGACGTCGGAGAGGCCGGCCGCGCGCAGCCGGCGGACGACGTCGTAGCCGTAGCCGTCCTCGCCCGCGATGACCGCGAGTGCGGCCGCGTCGAGCGCCCCTTTGAGCAACTGACTTCGCTCCACCGTGCTTTCGACACTACTCCGTATTGCACACTAGAGCAAGTAAGGTACCCCCGTGGTGCTCGAGAAGCCACGGCTGAGAGGCGTGCTCCACGAGATCGGCTTCTTCGTCGCACTGCCCCTCGCGGCCGTTCTGCCAGTTCTGGCCGACAACCCGCGGGCCCGGATCTCGGCCGCGGTCTTCGCCTCGAGCGTCGCAGCGATGTTCGGCGCCAGCGCGCTCTACCACCGCCCGACGTGGACTCCGGCCCGGCGGCGCTGGCTGCGGCGACTGGATCACACCGGCATCTACGCGCTGATCGCGGGAACCTACACGCCGTTCGGCCTGCTCGTCCTCGATGGGGCGTGGCGGATCACCGTGCTCGCGATCGTCTGGACGGGCGCAGCGATCTCCGTCGTCCTGAAGCTCTTCTGGTGTGACGGCCCGAAGTGGCTGGCGGCCGCGGTCGGGATCGCACTCGGCTGGACCGGCGTCGTCGTCTACCCCCAGATACTCGACCGGATCGGCGTGGGACCGGCGCTGTTGCTCCTCGCCGGCGGTCTGTGCTACACGGCGGGCGCGATCGTCTACGCACGCCGAAAGCCGGATCCCGCGCCCGGTGTCTTCGGCTACCACGAGGTGTTCCACGCGCTCACGGTCGTCGCGGTCGCGTGCCAGTACGTCGTCGTCGCGGTCTGGGTCCTCGGACTCGGCTAGGCGCGCCCGCTGCCAGAACGCCAGGCGCGAGCTCCGTCCAGTCCGTACGCTTCGGCGCGTGCTGACCGGGCTCGCGGCTTTCGTCGGCGTCTCGCTGCTCGTGATTGTCACCCCGGGCCAGGACACGGCGCTCACGATCCGGAACTCGATCCGCGGCGGACGCCGAAGCGGGCTCCTGACCGCAGCCGGAGTCGCGTCCGGCCAGGCGTGCTGGACCGTCGCCGCGAGCGCCGGGCTCGCGGCGCTCCTGACGGCGTCGGAGCGCGTCTTCCTCGCGCTGAGGATCGCCGGCGCCGCGTATCTCGTCTACCTCGGCGCGCGCACCCTGCTCGACGCCCTCCGCTCGCGCGCGCACGAGCCGAGCGCGACCGTCCGCGCCTCCGCGCCGTTCCGGCAGGGCCTCCTCAGCAACCTCGGCAATCCGAAGATGGGCGTGTTCTTCACGAGCCTGCTGCCGCAGTTCGC
>DASUZD010000176.1:0-18797 GCA_036377055.1 Gaiellaceae bacterium
GAGCAGCGCGTCGTCCAGACCGGCGTAGTCACGGCCGAGCGCGTAGCCGGGATGCACTCCACGCTCGCGCGCGCTGCGGATGACGTCTTTGGCGCTCCGACCGACGCGCACGGCAAACTCCTTGAATGTTGTCCGTTCAGGAAACACCAGCTCCAACCCGGCGTCGACGAGGCGCTGTTTCGCGTAGGCGCTCAGGCCCATGCAGGTCTCCCCCAGCTCGCGCAGACCCTCTGGCCCGAGCCAGCTCAGGTGAACGAGCCCCGCCAGCGCGAGGAGTGTCTGGTTCGTCGTGATGTTCGATGTCGCCTTCTCACGCCGGATGTGCTGCTCGCGGGTCTGCAGGGTGAGGACATAGCCGCGCTCGCCCGCGGCGTCTAGCGTCTCGCCGACGATTCGGCCTGGCATCCGTCGGACGTACTCGGAGCGTGCGGCGATGAAGCCGTAGTGCGGTCCGCCGTAGGAGAGGAAGTTCCCCGCCGACTGGCCCTCTCCGATTGCGAGGGCGCACCCGTAGGCACCTGGCGCCTCGAGGACGCCGAGCGACACGGGGTCGACATGCGCCACCGGCAACGCCGCGGCGTCGTTCGCCGCCGCCGCGAGCTCCGGCGCGGGCTCGAGGCAGCCGAAGAAGTTCGGTTGGGGGAAGAGGACGCACGCAGAGTCGCGAGCGGCTTCGCGCACCTCGTCCGGATCCGTGGTGCCGCCGCGGTGCGGCACCTCGACCACCTCGAGGCCGAAGCCCGGTGCGTACGTCTTCACGACCTGGCGCACCTGCGGGTTGAGCGTCTCGGCGAGGACCACCTTCGAGCGGCCGGTTGCGTGCTTCGCGACGTAGCACGCGTCGGCGGCGACGGTGGTGCCGTCGTAGCCGGACGCGTTCGAGACGTCCATGCCGGTCAGCTCGCAGATCGCGGTCTGGTACTCGAAGATCGCCTGGAGCACACCCTGGCTCATCTCCGGCTGGTACGGGGTGTACGCGGTCAGCAGCTCGCCGCGCGCAAGAATCGCGTCGACGATCGCCGGCACGTAGTGGTCGTAGATGCCGGCTCCGAGGAACGAGATCTCGTCGCCGACCGAGACGTTCCGCGACGCGAGCTCCTCGAGGTGCGCAACGAGCTCGGGCTCGGACAGGGCCGGTTCGAGCGCAAGCTCGCCCTGGAATCGAACGCTCTCGGGGATGTCCGCGAAGAGCCCCTCGACCGAGGAGACGCCGATCGTCGCGAGCATCTCCTCGCGGTCGCGCTCGGTGAGCGACAGATACCGCCCGCTCACTGGTCGGCCAGGAGCTGCCTGTAAGCGTCGACGTCGAGCAGTGAGTCCGCCTCGGACGGGGCCGAGAGCCGGATGCGGACGAGCCAGCCCTCGCCGTAGGGATCCTCGTTCACGATCTCGGGCTCGTCGACGATCTTCGCGTTCACCTCGAGCACCTCGCCGGAGAGCGGAGAGATCACGTCCGAGACCGCCTTGACGGACTCGACCTCGCCGTAGGGCGTGTCCTTCGAGATCGTCTGGCCCTCCTCGGGCGGCTCGTAGTGGACGAGCTCGCCGAGCGCGTCCTGTGCGAACCATGTGATCCCGAGCGTCGCCTCGTCCCCGTCGAGACGCGCCCAGTCGTGCTCGGCGTGGTACCTGAGGTCGTCCGGGTAGCTCTCCGTCGCCGCCACTACGGGCTCTCCTCTCGCTTGTAGATCGGCTTCTTGACCACCTCGGCACGACGCGGGCGGCCGCGGACGTCGATCGTCAGATCGGTTCCGGGTTGAGCCAGCTCGGCGGGCACGTAGCCCATCCCGATGCCGACGTCCAGCATCGGCGACAGCGACCCTGACGTGACCTCGCCGCCTTCCTCGATCCGCATGCCGCTGCGCGGGATCGCCTTCTTGCGCATGACGAACGCGGCGAGCCGACGAGCGGGACCCTCGGCCTTGATCCGCCGGAGCTCGTCGACGCCCGTGAAGTCCGTGTCGAGCGCGCAGACCCAGCCGAGGCCCGCGGAGATCGCGTCCGTCTCGGGCGTGATGTCGTTCCCGTGGAGGGGGTAGCAGACCTCGAGGCGAAGCGTGTCGCGGGCGCCGAGCCCACAGGGCACTGCGCCCCGGTCGAGCACCGCGTCCCAAAGCGCCGGCGCGTCGTCGCTCGCGACGAGGAGCTCGACGCCTCGCTCGCCCGTGTAGCCGGTGCGGTTGACCATGCACTCGACGCCGTCGATCTCGCCGGACGCGAAGGTGAACGGCGGAGCCTCGTCGAGACCGAGCCGCTCGATCGACCGCGGCCCCTGCACGGCGAGGAGCGCGCACTCGTCGGAGAGGTCGCGCACATCCGAGCCACGGATCTCGCGCTCCTTCAGCCAGTCGTGGTCGACCTTCGCGTTCGAGGCGTTGACGATCAGCAGGTACCGGCACTCGTCCAGCCGATAGACGATCAGGTCGTCGACGATCCCGCCCTGCTCGTTCGTGAGCAGCGTGTACTGCGCCCCGCCGACGGCGACGCGCGCGAGGTCGTTCGAGAGCAGCGCTTGGAGCAAATCGCCCGCTCGCGGGCCTTCGACTTCCAGCTCGCCCATGTGCGAGACGTCGAAGACGCCGCAGTCGGTACGGACGGCCCGATGCTCCGGAATGACGCCCGCGTACTGCACCGGCATCTCCCAGCCGGCGAACGGCACCATGCGGGCTCCGAGCGCCACGTGCCGGTCGTGGAGCGGCGTCCGCTGAAGCGTCTGCACGGCCGAGGATGCTACTGCCTGAAGGCCGTGTCACGGCCGGTCGAGCGGGGCGCGACGCGTAAGAAAGGGTCGCCGCTCCGGCTTACAGCGGAGCGACGACCCCGATGGTAGAGCCGACCGGTTGGCCGGCCCTGAGGGCACACGGGCGGTGTACCTCGTGACGTTCGCGTCAAACGTCGAGCGCGAGCTTGAAGGAGGCGAGGCACGGTGCCATGCTGGAGGCAATTTTCCAAAAGGAGGTGCACGTGACTCCTCGGGCAACGGTTCGACCGCGTCCGTCGCTTCGACCGCGGCGACTGGTGCTTCTGGCGGTCGCCGTGCCGGTCCTCGTCGTCGCCGCGGCTCTCGCCTCGGAGGCGGGTGGAGCGCCCGCCAAGTCGGCGCTCACGTTCCGGATCTCCCACTACCTCTGTTACCACGCCAAGAGCGTCGACCTGTTCAGGCGGCGCGGCGTCGTCCTGCTAGACCAGTTCAAGCCGCGGCGAAAGACGGTCGTGACGGGCGTCCAGGCGCTCTGCACGCCGGCGAGCAAGGCGGGCAGCCGCGTCATCGACAAGCGGGCGCACCTCGTCTGCTACGCAATCAAATCGGCGCAGACGTTCAGCCCGCGCCGGGTGCTCGTCACGAACCAGTTCGGGCAGACGCAGCTCACCGTCACGACGCCGACCAGCCTCTGCCTCCCGTCGGCCAAGAGCCTCGAGCCGACGACGGCGCCCCCGCCGATCCCGAAGACGATCGGGCACTTCCAGTGCTACCCGGGGAGGCCGCCCGAGCCCGCGAAGGTCCGGACCCTGACCGTGGCCGACCAGTTCGGGAAGGGCAAGTACGCCGTCGGCAGCCCGGCCGGCCTGTGCAATCCGGTGAGCAAGAACGGGGCGCACATCGCGAATCTCCACGACCACCTCGTCTGCTACGGGGTCGACCCGCTGCAGAAGTGGGTCACACGGAGGGTCTACGTCTTCAACCAGTTCGGTGCGCAACAGCTCGTCGTCGCGGCGCCGAGCCGCCTCTGCCTGCCGTCCCTCAAGAAGGAGCTCCCGTAGAGAGCTGAGCTACTCGTCGCGCAGGAACGAAGGCACTTCGAGCACCTCGTCGGAGACCTCGAAGCGCTCCGGCCCGGTCGGGGCGGGCTGCGGCGTCGGTCCGTTCGGGCCGGTGACTCCGGCCTCACGCCGTCGACGTCGCCGGCCGCCGCCGAAGCCGGTCGCGATCACGGTGACGCGAACCTCGTCCTTCAGGGACTCATCGATGACCGCACCGAAGATCACGTTCGCGTTCTGGTCGGCCGCGCTCGTCACGACCTCCGCGGCCTCGTTCACCTCGAACAGCCCGATCTCCGGACCGCCGGAGATGTTGAGCAGGATTCCCGTCGCGCCCTCGATCGACGACTCGAGCAGCGGCGACGAGACGGCCGTCCGCGCGGCCTCGGCGGCCCGGTTCTCGCCCGAGGCGACGCCGATCCCCATCAGCGCCGAGCCGGCGTCCCGCATGATCGTCCGCACGTCGGCGAAGTCGAGATTGACGAGCCCCGGAACGGTGATCAGGTCGGTGATCCCCTGGACGCCCTGGCGGAGGATGTCGTCCGCCATCTTGAACGCCTCGACGATCGACGTCCGCTTCTCGACCACCTGAAGCAGGCGGTCGTTCTCGATCACGATCAGCGTGTCGACCTGGTCGCGCAGCGCCTCGATGCCCTGGTCGGCCTGATCGGCGCGCTTGCGTCCCTCGAAGCTGAACGGCTTCGTGACGACGCCGACGGTGAGCGCGTCGAGCTCTCGCCCGAGCTCGGCGACGATCGGCGCTCCGCCCGTCCCGGTTCCGCCGCCCTCGCCCGCCGTGACGAAGATCATGTCGGCGCCCTTCAGCGCCTCCTTCAGCTCATCGCGGCTCTCCATCGCGGCGGCGTGGCCGACCGCCGGGTCGGCGCCCGCGCCGAGCCCGCGCGTCACCTTCGAGCCGATATGGATCTTCACGTCGGAGTCGCACATCAGCAGCGCCTGCGCGTCCGTGTTCACCGCAATGAACTCGACGCCCGACAGGCCCGCGTCGACCATGCGGTTGACGGCGTTCGTGCCGCCGCCGCCGACGCCGACGACCTTGATGACGGCGAGGTAGTTGCCGGTCTGTTCTCTCACTCTCAAGCGGCCTCGACGTGAAGCTTCGGTGGAGCGTGGGGCTGCCGCTTCCTCCTTTGCGCTTGAGGGTACGCGCGCATCAGGCCCCTGTCAACGTCGAGAACGGCGTCGGGCCGAGCCGGAACGTTCAACCTCGACCTCCGACTTGAGGGTTGACGGCTACTGCGGGTGGCGTCATCGCGACGGGTCGCGATGGGACGCTGACGTCGAGGTACGTCGTCTCGGAGCCGACGAGAGGGAGGATCCGGGCGGCGACGGCGAGCTTCAGGGGAACGTCCTGAGCCGTCCCGAGGCGGAGCTCGAGGCCGGACGCGAGCTTGAGCGACAACGCACCGGCGACGACGGTGACGCCGACGATGCGGGCGCGGAAGCCGACTCGACGAGCGACGGCGAGCGCCGCCGCGGCGTCGCCGCCCGAGTCGCGCGCGAGCGTCGTACCCACGCTTGTGTCCGCCGCTGCGGCGAGCCAGATCCGCGGCAGCCACGGCAAGGCGCCGTGCACCGTCGGACGGAGAATCCGGCCGCGGGCCGAGACGAGCCACGAGCCCGCGCCGCGCCGCACGACCGCGACCGGCTGCTCGGGCACGACGACGACCGTGAGCGTGTGCGGGAACGAGCGGTCGTAGCTCGCGGACGCGACGTCCGGCAGGCCGGCGAGCCGGCGGTCGACGTCCTCACCGCCGAGCGCGAGCAGGCTCGTCCCTTCGAGCGGGCGGAGCGCGCGCTGGACCTCCGTCGCGACGCGCGGTGAAGCTCCGCGCACCGAGACGGTCCGGACGGCAAAGACGGAGGTCTCGCGCCCGCCGACGTACGCGAGCCCGGCGGTTGCAGCGAGCACGACCGCCGCGACGAGCGAGCGGCCGGACGGCGCCAGGCGCGCGAGGTCCGGCCGCCCGAGACGCGGGCGCTGCGGGAACGGGACGACGCGCACCGCGCAGACTTCGCCGCCTGGTAGATCGCTCCTACCCGGGCGGCAGCTCGATCGGACCGAGCAGCGCGACCTCGTGCCGAAGCTCGACCCCGAACTGCTCGCGAGCCCGCCGCCGCGCCTCGGCCATCAGGGCGATCGCGTCCGCCGAACGCGCGCCCCCGGCGTTCTCGATGAAGTTCGCGTGGCGCGGCGAGATCTGCGCGCCTCCGATCCGGTAGCCCCGCAGCCCGCACGCCTCGAGCATCCGGCCCGCCGAAAGCTCGTGCTCGGGGTTCTTGAAGACGCTGCCGAAGGTCCGCTTGTTCGTCGGCTGGGCAGCCTTCCGCTGCGCCTGGAGATCGGCCACGAGCGCCTTGATCTCCTCGCGCGGCCGCCGCTGGAGGCGGAACTCGACCTGCGCGACGACGTCGCCGTTCTGCAAGGCGGAGTGCCGGTACGCGAGGTCGAGCTCGTCCGGCGTCCGCCAGCCGGCGCCGTCACCGCCTACGACGAGCGCGCGAACGAGGATCTGTGACCAGTCGCCGCCGTACGCGCCCGCGTTCATCCGGACACCGCCCCCGGCCGTGCCGGGGATCGCGCAGGCGAACTCGAAACCACCGAGCGACGCCGCCCGGGCGCGGTGAAGACAGACCGCGTTCGCCGCGCCGCCGCCGGCGACGAGCAGGTCGCCCCGAACCTCGGCCGTCGCCAGCTCGCCGCCGAGCTTGAGCACGAGAGCATCGACGCCCTCGTCCGCGACGAGCAGGTTGGAGCCGAGCCCGACGGTCGCTGCCAGTAGGCCCTCCGACCGCGCGAAGCCAAGCGCCTCCTCGAGCTCCGCCAGCGTCTCCGGACGCGCGAAGAACCGCGCCGGGCCGCCGGTCCCGATCGTGGTCAGGCGAGCGAGCGGGACGTCCTGCTCGATCTTCACGCGAGTGCCTCGAGCACGAGCGGTCCGGCCCGCTCGACGTCGCCGGCGCCGATCGTCAGCACTAAGTCCCCCGGTCGCGCGCGGCTCGCCACGAACGCGGCGCCGTCCTCGACCGTCGGCGTCCATGCGACATCGACCCAGCGCGGAAGCTCGGCGAGCGCCTCGACGACGAGCTTTCCCGTCACGCCTTCGAGCGGCCGTTCGCGCGCCGCGTAGACGTCGGTGACCGCGACCGCGTCGGCGTCGGCGAGCGCAGCGGCGAGCTCCCGCGCGAGGTGGCGCGTCCGCGAGTACAGGTGCGGCTGGAAGAGCGCCAGCAGCCGGCCGTCGACGCCGTCGCGCGCGGCGGCGAGGTCGGCCGCGATCTCGGCCGGATGGTGCGCGTAGGTGTCGACGACGGCCACGCCGCCCGCTTCGCCGCGCCGCTCGAGCCGGCGGCCGGCGCCGGCGAACTCGCTCAGCACCGGCGCCGCGTCTTCCCGCGCGACGCCGGCGCAGGCGAGCGCGGCGAGAGCCGTCGCGGCGTTTGCCCGGTTGTGCTCGCCCGGCACCGCGAGGCGCAGGTCGACCGGTGGGAGCCGCCATCCCCGCACGGCCTCCGGCGCGGCCGTCAGGAACGACTCGAAGAGCTCCTCCACCTCGGCCCGCGAGGCGAACTCCGTGTGGTGGTCGAGGTCGACGTTCGTGACGACGGCGATCCGCGGGCGAAGCGCGGCGATCGTGCGGTCGGACTCGTCGCCCTCGACGACCAGCCACCCCTCCCCCGCGCCGGCGTTCCCGCCGAGCTGGGGGACCTCGCCGCCGATCAGCCAGGCCGGGTCGAGGCCGAGACGCTCGAAGCAGAAGGCGATCATCGCGGTCGTCGTCGTCTTCCCGTGCGCGCCGGCGACGACGATCGAGGGCCGCAGCGCGACCAGCTCGGCAAGGAACTCGGCGCGGCTGCGCCCTCGGACACGGTCGGCGAACGCGGTCGAGACGACGACCTCGAAGCCGTCCGGCGCCGACGGCGGCTCGGGCGAGATCGTCACCGCGACGCCCTCCAGGTGTTCGAGATACGGCGTCCGCACGCGGTCCCACCCGGCGACCTCGGCTCCCCAGGCGCGGGCGAGGAAGGCGTACGCGGAGAGGCCGGCGCCTCCGATCCCGGCGAACCAGATCCTGCGGCCTTCAAGCGGCAAGCGCGACGAGCTCCTCGGCGATCTGATCCGCCGCGTCGGGGCGCGCGAGCCGGCGCATCGTCTCGCTCATCGACCGGAGCCGCTCGGGCTGCGCGAGCAGGTCGCGAACAAGAGCCGGGACGCGGGCTAGCTCCCCTTCGCGGACGACGACCGCGCCGCCGGCGAAATGCGAGGCGTTCAGGAACTGGTGGTCGCCGGTCGCGTGCGGGTAGGGAACGAGGACGGCCGGAACGCCGGCCGCCGCGAGCTCCCAGACGGTGCCGCCCGCGCGGGAAAGGGCGAGGTCGACCGCGCCGAGCGCCGCGCCGAACCGGTCGGTCGAGGCGATGAGGTGGTAGTCGCGGCGCGTGACCCGCGGCGCGAGAGACGCGTAGTCGCGCTCGCCCGCCACGTGCAGGACGGCGGGCCCGCTCTCGCCGAACGCCTCGACCGCGAGCTCGTTCAGCGCGCGAGCGCCGGCGAGCGCGCCGAAGACGCCGAGGACCGGTCCCTCGCGCGATAGGTCGAAGAGCTCGCGCGCCTCTGCCCGAGGCACGGGCTTCGACCGCGATGGAATCGGACGCCCGACGACGCGGTACTTCGAGCCGTCGCGACCGGGGATCGGGTACGCGAGGAAGACGCGACGAGCGAACGGCGCAGCGAGACGGTTCGCGAGCCCGAGGTGCGCATCCGCCTCGGTCAGCGCCGACGGAATCCGGCGTCGCCAGGCGGCGACGACCATCGGTCCGGCGACGAAGCCGCCGCCGCCGAGGACGACGTCCGGGCGGCGTCGCGCGAGGATGCGCGCGCAGGCGCGGGGCGCCCGGCCGGCCAGCAGGAGCGCGCGGAGGAGCGCCGGGCTCGGCCGTCGCGGCAACCCCGTGATACGGAACGTGTCGAGCTCGTACCCCGCGTCCGGGACGAGCCGCGCCTCAGCGCGATCGGGCGACCCGGCGAACGTCACGCTCACGCCCCGGGCTCTGAGGGCGTCCGCGACCGCGAGCGCCGGCAGGACGTGCCCCGCCGTCCCTCCGGCTGCGATCAGGCACTTGAGCTCGCGCTGCACCGGCATGGCCACCGGCGATGTTAAGGAGGATGCCGACCGAGGCGAGCTGCACGACGAGACTCGAGCCTCCATACGAGACGAACGGAAGCGGGATGCCCGTGAGCGGCGCGAGCCCGAGCACGGCCGCGAGGTTGATCACCGCCTGGCCGCAGACGAGCGACGTGATCCCGGCAGCGAGGCGCTTCCCGAACGGGTCGCGGCACGTCAGCGCGAGCCGCAGGCCGGCGTAGGCGAAAACGGCGTAGGCGGCAATGACGGCTGCGACGCCGATCAGGCCGAGCTCCTCGCCGATGACCGCGAGGATCATGTCCGTGTGGGCCTCGGGCAGGTAGTGGATCTTCTCGATCCCGTTGCCGAGCCCGCGCCCGACGAGGCCGCCCGAGCCGAGGCTGATCATGGCCTGGACGTTCTGGAGGCCCGCGCCCATCGGGTCCCGCCACGGGTCGAGGAACGTGAAGAGGCGCGCGCGGCGGTACGGCTCGAGCCAGATCGCGGCGACGCCGAGCGCGGTCGCGATCGCGGAGCCTGCGCCGAGGGTCGCGAGCGGCGCGCCCGAGACGAGGAGGACGCTCGCGAGCATGACCACGATCGCGATCGCCGTGCCGAGGTCGGGCTCGAGCAGGATCAGGCCGCAGAAGATCGCGGCGAGCAGCCCGATCGGGCGCGCGAGCTCGCGCAGGCTCTGCGGCGGTCGGCGCCGAGCGAGGTGGCCGGCGACCCAGATCGCGAGCGCGAGCTTCGCGAGCTCCGAGGGCTGGAACGCCGCCGGGCCGAGCGAGAGCCACCGCTTCGCGCCGTTCACCTGCGTGCCGGCGACGAGCACGAGCAGGCAGAGGAAGAGGCTGCCGAGCACGAGGCCTGGCGCGAGCGCGCGGAGCCGACGGTAGTCGAACCGCGACGCGCCGATCAGCAAGCCGACGCCGAGGAGCGCATAGATCGCTTGCCGTTTCAGATAGGCGCTCGGATCGCCGCTGGCGATCGCGGCCGAGCCGGACGTGGCGCTGTAGACCATGACCAGCCCGAACGCCACGAGCGCCAGCGTCACGAGCGTCAGCAGCCGGCCCTCGAGCTCCCCTCTCTTCACTCCTCCAGGTTCTGCACGAGCCGCCGGAACTCCTCGCCGCGCTGCTCGAAGTTCTCGAACTGGTCGTAGCTCGCACAGGCGGGCGAAAGGAGGACGACGTCGCCTGGCTCGGCCGCCTCGGCTGCCGCGGCGACGGCCGTGGCGAGGTCTTCGGAGCGCTCGTACGGGACGCGAGTGTCGTCAAGTGCCTGGGCGAGCTCGTCCGCTGTCTCGCCGATCAGGTGGACGGAGCGCACGTTCGGGCCGAGCGCGCGCGCGAGCGGCTCGAAGCTCTCGCCCTTGCGCGACCCGCCGAGGATCAGCCTCAGCGGTGCGTCGTATGCCGCGATCCCGCGAAGCGCGGCGGCGACGTTCGTGGCCTTCGAGTCGTTGACGTAGCGGACGCCTCCACGCTCGCGGACGAGCTCGAGCCGGTGCTCGACGCCGGGGAACGTTTCGAGCGCTCGCGCGATCGCGTCGTCTGCGATCCCCGTGGCGCGGGCGGCCGCCGTCGCGGCAGCAGCGTTCTCGCGGTTGTGCGCGCCGGGGATCGACGGCTCGGCTGGGAGCGGGTCGTCGGCGGCGAACTCGATTCCCGGCAGGCCGAGCCCTCTCGGGACGATCGCCGTGTCGGCGCGCTCGAAGATCCGGAGCTTCGCGTCGCGGTACGCCTCGAAGGTGCCGTGCCGGTCGAGGTGGTCGGGCTCGAGGTTCAGCAGGACGGCGACGCGCAGGTGGAGGTCGTGCACGTCCTCGAGCTGGAACGAGGACAGCTCGCACACGACCCAGTCGGCGGCGGTGACGGCCGTGAGCGGATTGCCGACGTTGCCCGCGACGGCCACGTCCCGTCCGGCCGCGCGGAAGATCGCGCCGAGCAGCTCGACGGTGGTCGTCTTCCCGTTGGTGCCCGTGACGCCGACGATCGGCGTGCCGGCGAGCAACCGGTAGCCGAGCTCGACCTCGCTCCAGACGGGGATCCCGCGGCGGCGCGCGGCGGCGACGAGCGGCGCGTCCTGCGGCACGCCCGGGCTCTTGACGAGCAGCTCGATGCCGTCGAGGACCGAGAGGTCGGTGTCGTTCCCGAGCTTCCGATCGGCCCCGATGACCTCCGCGCCGCGCGCTTCGAGCGCCGCCGCAGCCGCCTGGCCGGAGCGCGCCATCCCGAGCACGAGCACCCACCGCCACTCCATCGGCCGTAGCGTGCCACCGCCAGGTTCACGCGTTTGTGCCGGGGCGGTCCCATCCCTAGCCCCCACCCACCCACGGGGATGACCGACGGTAGCTCGCCCAGCCGGCACGCCGGGCGCCGATTGCGGATCGGTCTCTCCACCGGGGTCGCCGGTTCGTTGGGTCACGGCGTCAGCGCCTGAAGTAGTAGCGGTAGTAGAGCGCGAAGCCAGTCGCGCAGAGGATCCCGGTCAGGATCCAGAAGCGCACCATGATCTTCGTCTCCGACCACGCCTTCATCTCGAAGTGGTAGTGGATCGGCGCCATCAGGAAGACGCGGCGCCCCAGGTACTTGAAGGTGAAGACCTGGATCATCACCGAGAGCGCCTCGATCAGGAAGATCCCGCCGATGAGGAGGAGCAGGAACTCGGTCTTCGTGAAGATCGCGAACGCCGCCAGCGCGCCGCCGATGGCCATCGAGCCGGTGTCGCCCATGAAGACCTCGGCCGGAAAGGCGTTGTACCAGAGGAAGCCGATCAGCCCGCCGATCAGCGCGGCGCCGAGGATCGCCAGGTCGAGCTTGGTGTCGAACCGGTTGCCCGGCGGCCCGGAGCGGATGTAGGCGATCACGTTGATCGCGGTGAACGTGAAGAGGGCGATCACGCCGGTACCGGCGGCTAACCCGTCGAGGCCGTCGGTCAGGTTCACGCCGTTCGCCGCGCCCGCGATCATCAGGAAGAGGAGGACGTACCAGCCCCAGGAGAGCTCGAGCCGCCAGTCCACGACGGGAATCCGCACCCACGTCGGCAGGTGCTGGTGCCGCGCCGCGTACGCGACACCGATCGTGATCAGCGCGAGCAGGATCAGCTTCCAGCGCCCCCTCAGGCCAAGCGAGCGACGATGCGTGAGCTTGATGAAGTCGTCTAGGAAGCCGATCGCGCCGCAGGCGAGCGTCACGAAGAGCACCGCGAGCGCCGGCACCGTGTACTTGCTCACCGCGAGGAACGCGATCGTCGCCGTCAGGAGCGTGAGCAGACCGCCCATCACGGGCGTCCCTTGCTTGCCGGCCTGGTGCTCGAGGTCCTCGCGGATGGGCTGGCCCATCTCGTTGCGGCGAAGGAACTCGATGAACTTCGGTCCGGCGACGATGGAGATCACCATCGCCACGATGCCGGCGATCAGGACGCGGGTCAGGGTGTCACGACCTCCGCCGCGAGAGCCTCGGCTACGGCCTCGAGCCCCATCGCCCGGGAAGCCTTGACGAGTACGCAGTCACCAGGCTCGACGATTCGTGCCGCCGCCTCCAGCCCCTCCTCGAGCGTCGGCGCCCAGACCGCCTCGACACCGGTCGCGCCGTCGACGTACCCGCGCGCGAGCGGCCCGATCGCGACGAGCGCGTGAATGCCGGCGTCGGCTGCGGCCGCGCCGATCTCGACATGGTAGGTCGGCCCGTCCGAGCCCAGCTCGGCCATGTCGCCGAGGATCGCGACGCGCCGCCGCGACCCCGCGCGCGAGGCGAGCAGAGCCAGGGCGGCGCGCATCGAGACGGGGTTGGCGTTGTACGCGTCGTTGATCAGCAGGCCGCCGCCCGGCAGCGGGACCTCCTCGCCGCGCCAGCGGGAGAAGGCGATCTCGCGCGCTCCGCGAGCGGCCTCCGCGAGCGGGAGGCCGAGCGCCCGGTAGACCGCCAGCGCGACGAGGGCATTGTCGACGTGGTACAGCGCCGTGAAGTTGAGCTCCACCTCGACGTGCTCGCCGGCGAGGTCGACCTGGAGCCGCGTCGTCCGCTCGTGCGCCTCCAGCCCAAGGAGCCGGACGTCGCCCTCGGCGCCGACCCGGACGACGTCGACGACGTCGAGCGCGAGATACGGCTCGAGCTCGGGCGCGTCCGCCGGAACGATCGCCGTCCCGCCCCGGGGGAGAGCCTCGAGCAGCTCCGCTTTCGCGCGCGCCACGCCTGCAAGGGACTCGACGAGCTCGAGATGGACGGGTCCGACGTTCGTGATCGCGCCGATCTGGGGCCGCGCGATCCCCGCGAGCTCGGCGATCTGACCCAGACCGCGCATCGCAAGCTCGAGGACGCAGATCTCCGTGTCCTCCTCGAGCCGGCACAGCGTCAGCGGGACGCCGATCTCGTTGTTGAAGCTCGATTCGGCGACGACGCACCGAGCGTGGGGGCGGCAGAGCGCGCCGAGGATGTCCTTCGTGGAGGTCTTCCCGGTCGAGCCGGTGATCCCGACGACCTTCGCCGCGCTCCGGTCTCGGACGGCCGCGCCCAGCGCGCCGAGCGCTGCGAAGGCGTCGTCCGGAACCAGCGTCGCTACGGCGCCTCGAGCGCGCGCGTCGCCGACGAAGTCCGCGCCGGCGCCCACGGCGACGAAGAGGTCGCCAGGCTCGACGAGCCGCGAGTCGACCTTGACGCCCGTGACCTCGGTCGCCCCCGGCGCGGGCTCGAGCTTTCCGTCGGAGAGCTTCGCGATCTCGGCGAGCGAGAGCGGGATCACGCCGCCGCCCCGAGCCGGCGCAGCGTCTCGCGCGCCACCTCGCGGTCGTCGAACGGAATCGTGCGGTCCGCCAGCTCCTGCCCCTGCTCGTGGCCCTTGCCGGCGATCACGACGACGTCTCCCTCGCGAGCCTCCTCGATCGCGCGGGTGATGGCACGCCGCCGGTCGGGCTCGACCTCGGCGTCGCCCGCGACGCCGCCGAGGATCTCCGTGATGATCGCCTCCGGATCTTCGCTGCGTGGGTTGTCGGACGTGACGATGGCGAGGTCGGACTGCTCGCTCGCGATGCGACCCATGAGCGGACGCTTCTCGCGGTCCCGGTCGCCGCCGCACCCGAAGACGCAGATCACGCGCCCCGCAGCGAGCTCGCGCGCCGTCTGGAGGACGCTTTCCAGCGCTCCCGGCTTGTGCGAGTAGTCGACGACGACGGCGAACGGCTGCCCCTCCTCGACCGTCTCGAACCGGCCCGGCACGCCGCGGAGCGATTCGAGACCGCGCACGATTGCGTCGTCGTCGATGCCGATGATCCGCGAAGCCGCGAGCGCGCCGAGGGCGTTCTCGACGTTGAAGCGGCCGCGCAGCTTGAGGTCGATCCCAGCGAGCGCGTCCGGCCCGACCTGTGCGTCCGGCGCGAAGCCGAACGTGATGGCGTCGGGCCGATCCGCCGCGAGCTGGCGGCCCCACTCGTCGCGGACGTTGATCGCGGCTGGTGGGCGGTCGTCGCCGACGAACAGGCGTCGCTTCGCGTCGAAGTACCGCTCCATCGTCCCGTGGAAGTCGAGGTGGTCCTGGCTCAGGTTCGTGAAGACGAGGCAGGCGAAGCGGACGCGGTCGAGGCGGCGCAACTCCGACGCATGCGACGACGCCTCCATCGCGCAGCTCCGGTCGCCGGCGTCGAGCATCTCGCGGAACGCGCGCTGGAGGTCGATCGCCTCGGGCGTCGTCCGCACGACGGGGCGGCGTTCGCCGCCGACGCGGCTCTCGATCGTCCCGAGGAGCCCCGGCCGGCGACCCGCGGCGGCGAGGATCGCGTAGAGGAGGAAGGCGGTCGTCGTCTTGCCGTTCGTGCCCGTGACGCCCACGACTTGGAGCTCGCGCGTCGGCTCGCCGAAGAAGGCATCCGCGGCGACGGCCATCGCGGCGCGCGAGTCCTTGACCACGAGCTGCGGGACGGGCAGCGCGAGCTTCCGCTCGACGACGACCGCGACCGCGCCGCGCGCGACGGCGTCGGCGGCGAAGTCGTGGCCGTCGGCACGCGAGCCCGGGACGCAGAAGAAGAGCGCGCCCGGCGTTACCGCGCGTGCGTCGTACGCGAGGTCGACGATCTCGGTCGGGGTGCGGGCGATCACGGTGCGAGGCGCGAGCGCCGCGATGACGCGCTCCAGCTCCATCGCGTGGCGAGTCTAGCGACTGGACCCTACGCCGCCCCTTGATAAAGGCACTCGCGCGCGCGTCTAACTTCGGGTCCCGACCCGCCCCCTGCTCGAGGTCCAGCCTACCGCCGGCGCGCCCCCGCCGCATCGCCCGAGCCGCGCCGAGAGCGTGCCGTCGTTTCCCCAGGCGTTCCTTGCGAGACTGCACAGAGTGAGCGCCGAGCCGAAACGCTGCTGGGGAACCAGCGACCCGCTCTACGAGGCCTACCACGACGACGAATGGGGCCGGCCGGTCGTGGACGAGCGCGGCATCTTCGAGCGGCTCTGCCTGGAAGGCTTCCAGTCCGGCCTCTCGTGGCTGACGATCCTGCGCAAGCGCGACGCCTTCCGCGAAGCGTTCGTGCACTTCGACCCCGACGAAGTCGCACGCTTCGGCGCGCGGGACGTCAAGCGGTTGCTCGAGGACGCCGCGATCGTCCGCAACCGAGCCAAGATCGAGGCGACGATCGCGAACGCCGAAGCGACCGTCGAGCTGCGCGATCAGGGCACGCCGCTCCACGAGCTCGTCTGGGCCCACGCACCGACCCCGCCCCGGCCCGCGCCGCGAACCGCGAAGGACTGGCAGTCGACGACCCCCGAGTCGACGGCGCTCTCGAAGCTCCTGCGCAAGCGCGGGTTCCGCTTCGTCGGCCCGACGACCGTCTACGCCGCGATTCAGGCGTGCGGCGTCGTGAACGACCACCTCGCGAGCTGCCACGTGCGCGAAGCCGTCGAGCGCGATCGCGAACGCGCGCCGCTCAGCCGCCAGGCGGGGTCGTAAAGACGGGCCCGTCGGGCGGGATCTCGAGGTACTGAAGGCAGAAGCGCGCGATCTGCTGGAACGCAGGCGCCGCGACCGAGCCGCCCCAGATCGCGCGGTGCGGCTCGTCGACCGCTACCAGCACGACAAGCCGAGGCTTGCTCGCCGGAACGAAGCCGACGAACGACGCCACGTACCGCCCGGTCGAATAGCCGCCGTGCGGGTCCGGCTTCTGCGCCGTTCCCGTCTTCCCCGCGACCTGATAGCCGGGGATCTGCGCCGAGGTGCCCGTGCCGGAGGAGACGACGTCCTTCAGCATCGTCGTCAGCTCGGCCGCGATCGAGCGCGAGACGATCCGGCGGCGGAGCACACGCGGCCGCGGCCGCCCGTCCACGCGCGAGACGAGGTGCGGCCTGACCCACACGCCGCCGTTCGCGATCGCGGCGTACGCGGCCGCCATCTGCACCGGCGTGACCGCGATGCCCTGGCCGATCGGGACGTTGCCGATCGAGGAGCCCGACCAGTAGCTCGGCAGGATCCCCGGGCTCTCGCCGGGAAAGTCGACGCCGGTCCGCTTGCCGAACCCGAAGCGGCCGATCCAGGCCAGGAGCCGGTTCGTCCCGAGTTCCTCCGCGAGCGTGATCGCGCCGACGTTCGACGAGCGCGCGAGGATCTGCGCCACCGTCAGCCGCTCCGTCGGGCGCTGCTCCGCGTCGTGGATCACGCGGTCGGCGACGCGGATCGAGTACGGCAGCGTGAAGGGCGTGCTCGGCTTCACGAGACCCTCCGAGAGCACCCCGGCGACGGTGATCAGCTTGAACGTCGAGCCCGGCTCGTACGTGTCCGTAACGGCGCGGTTCCGCTGGAGCGCAGCCGGCGCGAGCGCGTAGGTGTTGGCGTCGTACCCGGGCTCGACCGCCATCGCCAGCAGCGCTCCCGTCCGCGGGTCGAGCACGATCGCAGTCGCGTCCTTCGCGTGCTCCTGCGCGACCGTCTGCCGCAGCACCTGCTCGACGTTCGCCTGGATCGTGTGGTCAAGCGTGACGTAGACGTCGCGCCCCTCGCGCGGCGCGCGCTCGCTGACGACATCGATCGCGCGGCCGAAGGGATCCTTCACGAGCGTCTCGGACCCGGGACGGCCGCTCAGCCAGTGGTCGAGCCCAATCTCGAGCCCAGCGAGCCCATGATTGTCGAGCCCGGCGTAACCGAGCACCTGCGCCGCGACGCTCCCCTCCGGATAGCTGCGCCGCTCTTCCGGATAGAAGCCGAGGCCGGCCACGTGGCGACGCTCCAGGAGCGCGGCCCGCGCCGGATCCGCCTTCCGCGCGACGTAGACGAAGCCGTGGGTGCGGTCGGCGAGCCTCGGGTAGAGCTTCGAGGGGTCGACCCCGAGCAGCTTTCCGGCGAGGAGCGCGGTCGCTCGCGGGTTCTGGATCTGGCGCGGGTCGGCGTAGACTGTCGTCGCCTGCTCGCCGATCGCAAGCTGGACGCCCGTGCGGTCGTAGATCGTGCCGCGGCTCGCCGGCAGCTCGACCGTCTCGCGGTGCTGAACGTTCGCCATCCGCGCGAGCGACGCGGCCCGGACGCTCTGGAGCCAGGCCGCGCGCAGGAACGTTGCGCCGAGCGCGAGCACGAACACGACGAGGAGCAGGCGGATGCGGCGGTTGACGAGCCCGCGGCTCACCGGCGCGGGCGCGAGCCGAGATCGACGTAGAGCGTCGAGTCCGGGTCCGCGGGGCGCAGGCCGAGGCGCGTCTGCGCGAGCTTCTGGATCTGCTGCGTCGACGCGGCGCTCGAGAGCTGGGACTGGAGGACCGCGTTTTCGGCGCGGAGGTTCGCGCGCTCGCGCGAGAGCCGGTCGAGCTGGACGTTCAGCCGCAGCACGGCGACGTTGAGCGCGACGATCCCGGTCAGGAGCACCGCGACGACGACGATCCAGACGACGCCGCCCGTGACGCGCCGCCGCGCTGCGGGACGGGCGCGCTTCGGCGCCGCGGCCTTCGGCTTCGGCCTCGGCCGCGGCGCCGGTGCAACCGCCTCGGCGGCGACATCCCAAGCGGCCACTACGAGCCCACCTTCACCGCCGAGCGGAGCCGCGCGGACGCGGCGCGAGGGTTCGCTGCGACCTCGCGCGGCGTCGGCCGGATTGCCTTCCGGTGCAGAGCGCGCAGAACCGGCTCCTGACCGCAGACGCAGACCGGGAAGTCCGGCGGGCAGACGCAGCCGCGCTCCTGCGCGCGCAGGAAGCGCTTGACGATCCTGTCCTCGAGCGAGTGGAACGAGATCGCGGCAAGCCTTCCGCCGGGCCGCAGCATCCGCAGCGCCGCCGGGAGCGCCCGCTCGACGGCGCCGAGCTCGTCGTTGACGGCGATCCGAAGCGCCTGGAAGACGCGCTTCGCCGGGTGGCCGTCGCCGAAGCGCGCCGGAGCCGGAATGGCCGCGCGTACGGCGTCGACCAGCTCGCCCGTGCGCTCGATCGGCGCTGTGCGTCGGCGCCGGCCGATCTCGCGCGCGATCTGGCGCCCGTACCGCTCGTCGCCGTAGCGACGGAAGACGTCGGCGAGGTCGCGCTCGCTCGCCTCGTTCACGAGCGTCCGCGCCGAGATCTCGGCCGACGGATCCATCCGCATGTCGAGCGGTGCGTCGGTCGCGTACGAGAAACCGCGCTCCGGCCGGTCGAGCTGCATGCTCGAGACGCCGAGGTCGAGCAGAATCGCGTCGGCGCGCAGGCCGTTGTCGGCCATCCGCTCGAGGACGTCGGCATAGTCGCCGCGCAGGAACCGGGTCGAAACGCCGGCGCCGCGCTGGAACGACTCGAAGTACGGCCTCACGCCCGGGTCCCGGTCGACCGCGATGAACTTCCCGTCGCCGCGGAGGTCGGCGGCGAGCTGAGCCGCGTGGCCGCCCGCGCCGAAGGTGGCGTCGATCACCGTGTAGCCGGGCTGCACCTCGAGGAGGCCGCGAACCTCGTCG
>DASUZD010000177.1:0-3767 GCA_036377055.1 Gaiellaceae bacterium
GAGCTCCAACCTCGCCGGTCCGGGTTCGAGTCCTGGTGGGCCTGCTCCGCCGATGTCGGCTTTGCCGGCGTGGGCTACCAAACGGCACGACCGCGGGCCGGGAGTCGTCGGTTCTCGTCTGGAAACGAGGAGGGTGACGCCCTTCACCGACGGCGTAGACACGACCGCGGTAGCTCCTCCTACCGCCGCCGATGCCGGCTTTGCCGGCGTCGGCTCACAACGGCTTTGGATCCGCACGAAGTCGTCATGACTCCGGCGAAGCCGGAGCCGGACTTCGGGCGGTTGTGCGGGCCGGAGCGGTACCGGTTATCGAATCTGGGAGTCGCGGGTTCGAATCCCGCCCGGTGTTCCGGCACCGGTAGCTCAGCGGACAGAGCAACAGACGGAGGCTTGCCCTCCGGCCGGTCTGCACACCACGACCGCACGACGTACCACGACCTTGGGAGGGGCACCGTGTCCTACCTGCTGCAGTACGCGCGGCGTCCCGACTCGATCGCGCCGCGTCCGAAGCGCGGTGTGCGTGTCGACGAGCACACGCGCCTGAATCGGCCGGGCCTATACGGCGACGCGTTCGTGCGCGTCTTCGTCGAGGACATGACCGTCGGTCGGCGCCGCGAGCCGAAGATCGACCTTCAGATCGCGGACTGCACGAACATGATCCACCTCGAGTTCTCGCTCGTCGACGCACGATTCCGCGAGAACTCGCTGTTCAAGATCGACACGCTGCTAGGCGCACTGCACCGCTTCCGGCAAGCGCTGGCCGCGGAGGCCGAACTAGCCGCGAGTCGTAGTTGATCTCCGCCGCCGATGCCGGCTTTGCCGGCGTCGGCTCACGAACGCACGAGTCCACCGCACGAAGTCGTCATGGCTCTGGCGAAGCCGGGCCGGACTTCGAGCGGCGATCGCGGGCCGGAGTGGTCGGGTTATCGACTCCTCATCGAACGCGCCCGGCTGCGCCTTCACGACCGCGAACTTCATACACCGAATGAAGGGGGAGAGATGTCCTACCTGAAGCGACACGGCACGCGGCGCGTGCCGCAGTGGGTTCCGCTGCCGGGTCAGGTGCCGAACTCGGCCGGCGGTCACGCCTGGGGCGTCGACGTCTGGACGCGGCTTCGCCGCTTCCTCGTGCTCGGCTCCGAGGGCGGCTCGTACTACGCGCGGGAGTGGACGCTCACGCGCGAGAACGCGCAGGCCGTCGAGCAGGCGGTCATCGAGGACGGCCGGCGCGCCGTTGTCGAGATCGTCCGCGTCTCGACCGAGGGCCGGGCGCCGAAGAACGACCCGGCGCTCTACGCGCTCGCGATGGCTGCGGGGCTGGGCGACGAGGCGACGCGTCGGGCCGCGCTCGAGGCGCTGCCGCAGGTGGCCCGGACGGGCACGCACCTGTTCCAGTTCGCGTCGTTCGTCGAGGGCTTCCGCGGCTGGGGCCGCTCGCTCCGCCGGGCGGTCGGCCGCTGGTACGCGGCGCAGTCGCCGACCGCTCTCGCGTACCAGGCCGTGAAGTACCGCCAGCGCGCGGGCATGTCGCACCGCGACCTGCTCCGCCTGGCGCACCCGGCCCGCCGCGTCGGCGCCGGCAACCCGACGCTCGACGTCTCCGACGAGCACGCTCGCCTGTTCGAGTGGATCGTTCGGGGCAATGCAGGCGGCCACGCCGGCGAAGCCGGCATGACCTCTTCGCGGCATCGCAAGCGACGCCGCGGGGCTGAGGGCCTGCCCCGGCTCATCGACGGCTTCGTCCGGGCGCAGGCGGCTTCGACCGCCCGGGAGGCGGCGGAGCTCGTCCGCGAGTACCGCCTCCCGCGCGAGGCGCTCCAGCCGGAGCACCTGACCTCGCCGGAGGTCTGGGAGGCGCTGCTCGACGAGATGCCGATGACGGCGCTGATCCGCAACCTGGCGACGATGACGCGCGTCGGCGTCCTCGCGCCCGGCTCGGACGGCACGTCCAAGGCGATCGCGCAGCTCGGCGACGCAGGGCGCATCCGCCGTGCGCGGGTGCACCCGATCGCGGTGCTGGCGGCCCTGTGCACGTACGCGGCCGGTCACGGCGCCCGGGGTCGTGGCACGTGGGAGCCGGTCCGCGAGGTCGTCGACGCGCTCGACGCCGCGTTCTACACGGCGTTCGGCAACGTCGAGCCGACCGGCAAGCGCACGCTGCTCGCGCTCGACATCTCGGCCTCGATGGAGTGGGGCGAGGTGGCCGGCGTGCCGGGCCTCACGCCGCGCGTCGCTTCGGCGGCGCTCGCGCTGATCACCGCAGCGACCGAGCAGGCGTACGAGATCGTCGGCTTCTTCACTCAGCTGAAGCAGCTCGCGATCTCGCCGCGGCAGCGCCTCGACGACGTCGTCAAGACGGTGTCGGGCCTGTCGTTCGGCGGCACGGACTGCGCGCTGCCGATGCTCTACGCGCAGAAGCGGCAGCGGGAGGTCGACACGTTCGTGATCTACACCGACTCCGAGACCTGGGCAGGCGACGTCCACCCGGCCCAGGCTCTTGCGGACTACCGCCGCTCGTCCGGCATCGACGCGCGGCTGGTCGTGGTCGGCATGGTCTCGAACGGCTTCTCGATCGCCGATCCGGCCGATCCGGGGATGCTCGACGTCGTCGGGTTCGACACGGCGACGCCGCAGCTGATCTCCGACTTCGCCCGCGGCATGCTCTGACAACCGAGGAAGGCGCCCCGCCGAGCAGTCCAGGCGGGGCGCCGCGTGGCAACACCAACCGAATGGAGGCACCTCCGATGGCCCGCAAGCACACCGACGACGAGTTCTCGTTTTGAGCCGATGAGCAAGCGCCGCCGCGGCTTTCCCATCCGAGACGCAGGTCAAGCGCGGCCCGCGCAGCGTCAAGGGCGGCGAGAAGGAACTGCAGGAGCGGCTCGGCAACAACGACCTCTGCCCCTGCGGGTCCAGACGACGCTTTCAAGAACTGCTGCCGCAACAGCGGCCGCTTTCGACGGCGCCGGACGCGCGGACTATTTCAGGGAGCGCTAAGGCGCCCCGGGGGGGACACCGCCCCACTCGCCTCCGTAGCTCAGCGGAAGAGCACCGGGTTACGAACCCGGAGGTCGGAGGTTCGAATCCTCCCAAGGGCTCTTCCTGTTGTTCCCGGATAGAAAGGAGGTGCAGATGACGAACATCAGGACATTCGGCCCGGTTGACGAGCGCTCGCTCGATCAGCTGAAGCGGTGCATGGCGGCGGGGGATGCCGATTACGGCGTTCTCTGCGCCGACCATCACCCGGGCTACTCGCAGCCGATCGGCGGCGGCATCGCGTACGAGGGCTTCGTCTCGCCCTCGGGAGTCGGCTACGACATCGGCTGCGGCAACAAGGCCGTCCGCACCGAGCTGACCCGCGCCGACCTGGACGCCCTCGGAGGCGTCGAGGCGGTGATGGGCGAGATCACGCGCCGGATCTCGTTCGGCATGGGCGTCGCGGCGCAGGAGCGGGTCGACCACCAGGTGCTGGACAAGATCCGCACCGCCGACTTCGCGCCGCAGCGCAAGCTCGCGCAGCTGGCCGAGTCGCAGCTCGGCACCGTCGGCTCCGGCAACCACTACGTCAACCTGATGGAGGACGAGCAGGGCCGGATCTGGGTCGGCGTCCACTTCGGCTCACGCGGCTTCGGCCACAAGACGGCGTCGGGATTCCTCGCGCTCGCGCAGGGTCTCGCCTTCGACGGCCGCGCGCAGGAGGGCGAGATGGACTCGCCGCCGGTGCTGTTCGAGGTCGGCTCCGAGCTCGGCGAGTCGTACGTCTCGGC
>DASUZD010000178.1:0-3679 GCA_036377055.1 Gaiellaceae bacterium
CGAGCCCGTTCTCGTGCCGCCAGAGCCGGTGCCGCCCGCGGAAGCGCGGGTAGACCGGCCGCTTGTACTCCGGGTACTCCTGCGTGATCGGCTTCTTGAAGATCTGCCGGAAGGTGACCCCGAAGCCCTTGAGCGACTCGAGCGGCTGGGGCGACATCTACAGCGCCACCACCAGGGCCGCGGTCACGACCGCGTTGATCGTCGCGACGGGAAGCAGGACCTTCCAGCCGAAGCGCATCAGCTGGTCGTAGCGGAGGCGCGGCAGCGTCGCCTTCAGCCAGATGAACGTCGAGACGAGCAGGAAGAGCTTGATCAGGAACCAGAGCGGCCCGAGCGGCGCCCACGGCCCGTGCCAGCCGCCGAAGAAGAGCGTCACCATCAGCGCCGAGAGCGTGATCATGTTGATGTACTCGGCCGTCTGGAAGAGGCCCCAGCGCATGCCGCTGTACTCGGTGTGGTAGCCGGCGACGAGCTCCGTGTCGGCCTCGGGGAGGTCGAACGGCGCGCGGCTCGTCTCCGCGATCCCGGCGAAGAAGAAGGAGAGCAGGCCGACGAACTGCGGGATGAAGTACCAGTGCCAGAACCAACCGTGCTGTTGGTGGACGATCTCGACGAGCGAGAGCGAGCCCGCCATCAGGACGACGCCGAGCACGGAAAGCGCGAGCGAGACCTCGTACGAGACGAGCTGCGCGCACGTGCGCATCGAGCCGAGCAGCGAGTACTTCGACTCCGACGCCCAGCCGCCGACGATGAAGCCGTAGATCCCGATCGAGCCGAGGGCGAAGATCAGGATCAGCCCGATCGGGACGTTCACGACCTCACCAGTGACGGGATAGCGCCAGATCTTCCAGCCGGGCCCGAACGGGATGACGCTGAACGCGGCGAGCGCGGTGAACATCGAGACGACGGGCGCGACGATGTACGGCAGGTCGAGCGCGTTCGTCGGGTAGAACGCCTCTTTCCGGACGAGCTTGATCAGGTCGGCGATCGGCTGGAGCAGGCCGTACGGGCCGGCGCGGTTCGGGCCGTAGCGCAGCTGCATCCGGCCGAGGAGCTTGCGCTCGAGCAGCGTTGTGTACGCGAACGCGACCATCACGAGGTTGATGATCACGAACGACTTGATCAGCGAGATCCACCAGGGCTCGGTCATGCTCTCTTCACCAGGATCTTGTGCTGGAGGCCGGGCACATGCTCGCGAGGCGCGCGTGCGAGGCCGGGCGTGAGCATCGTGTTCACGCGCGCGCGAAGCTCGACCGAGGTGCCGTTCGAGCTGACGAGCACCGTGTCGCCGTCACGGACGCGCCGGTTCTCGGCGTCGACGGGCGCGAGCTCGATCTCGGCCGCGGGCCGCTGAAACTGGAGCTCCGGCACGCGCTCGACGGCGGGACCCGAGAAGAGCGCGCGGTAGGCGACGAGCTGGAGCGGCCCGCGCGGCTTTGCCTCGGGAACGGTCGTGAGCTCGCCGGCCGGCGCGACCCCGGCGGCTCGCGGCGGCAGCGAGGCGCGGTCGCCGACCTCGCCGTACGGGATGCCGCCGAAGCACTTCTCGGAGACCTCCGAGAAGACGAGCGCGGGGTACGGCGAGATCTCGACGTCGAAGCGCTCGGCGAGCTTCGCGATCCAGGCGAGCTCGTCCGGGGCGGGCGGGATCGACGCGCGCCGGAGCCGCTGGATGCGTCCCTCGAGGTTGACGTACGTGCCGTCGCGCTCGAGGTAGCTCGTTCCGGGCAGGACGAGGTCGGCCCAGCCGACGGCGAGGCTGTGGAACATCGTGATCGCGAGCACCGACTCGGCGTGCTCGGCCAGCGCCCGAACGTCCGGGTTGGCCGCCGCCTCGTCGCCGGACACGATCAGCAGGCCGATCGGCTCGGGCGTCGTCGGCTCCTCGTCCGAGGCCGCCGACCACGCCTCCGCGACGCCCCGCCCGTTCGCGGTCTCGGGGAGGTGGAAGGCGCCGCACCCCTCCTTCGAGTCGAGCTTCAGCATGTGCGCGAGGACCGCTGTGCTGCTCGGGCTGCCGCCGCTCCCGACGAGGACAACGCGCTCCTTGCTCCGCACCTCGCGCGCGAGCTCCTTCGCATCGTCGCCGATCACGACCAGCGCGCCGTTCCTGCGAGCCGCGCGGATCCAGAGGTCGACGATCGGCGCGCGCTCGACGACCGGGTCCGGTCCCGCAATGACGATCGCGTCGGCTTCGCCGATCGCGGAGAGCGGCAGGCGGTACCTGTCGAGGCTCTCGTCCACCTCCTCTGGCAGGACGGCGTCGTGCGCGCCGATGCCCTGGCGCAGCAGCTTCGCCAGCGCGTAGGCGTGCTCGACCGTCTCCGAGCCCGAGAGCGCGGTGACGATCCGGCCTTCGGCCGCGCGGATCAGCCGCTCGGCCTCGTCGAGCGCCTCGTCCCACGAGATCTCGCCGAAGCCGCGCCTCCGCACCCGCTTCAGCGGGTCGGTGATCCGGTCGTCGGCATACAGGTGCGAGAAGGCGTAGCGGCCCTTGTCGCAGAGCCAGCCTCCGTCCACCTCCTGGTGGTTCCGCGACAGCACACGCCGCACCTTCCCCTCGCGGATCGTGACGTCCACGTTGCAGCCGACCGGGCAGAGGCCGCACACGGACGGGACGCTCTGGATCTCCCACGGGCGCGCCAGGAACCGGTACTGCGTCGACGTGAGCGCGCCGACGGGGCAGAGCTCGGTCACGTTGCCGGTGAACGGCCCGCGGTAAGGCTCGTCGCCGAACGTCGCGATCATCGACTGCGCGCCGCGGTTGACGGCGACGAGCTGCCCGTCCTCCGAGACGTTCTCCGAGAAGCGCGTGCAGCGGTAACAGAGGATGCAGCGCTCGCGGTCGAGCGCAATCAGCGGCGAGATCGGGATCGGCTTGTCGAACGTCCGCTTCGAGAACGTCATGCGCGTCGCGCCCGGCCCGTAGCGGAACGTCAGATCTTGGAGCGGGCACTCGCCGCCCTTGTCGCAGACGGGGCAGTCGAGCGGGTGGTTGACGAGCAGGAACTCGAGTGTCGCGTTCTGCGCCTCGGCCGCCTTCTCCGAGCTGAGCGCCGTGCGGACGACCATGCCGTCCTGCGCCGTCATCGTGCACGCGGCCATCGGCTTCGGCAGGCCCTCGACCTCGCAGAGGCACATGCGGCACGCCCCGACGGCGGGCCCGAGCCGCGGCTCGTAGCAGAAGACGGGGATCTCGATCCCGGCTGCGAGCGCAGTCTCGACGAGCCCAGTGCCCTTCGGCACCTCGACCTCGCGCCCGTCGATCGTCAGCGTGACGAGCTCCGTCACGCCGGTACCTCGACGGTCGGATGATGAGTGTGCTGGTTGACCGGCGCGAAGACGTCCTCCAGCGTCGAGGAGCCCTCGAACGGGCAGCCGCCCTGGTCGACGTGCGCTTGGAACTCGTCGCGGAACTTCGTCACGTAGCTCGCGATCGGCATCGCGGCGGCGTCGCCGAGCGGGCAGAGGCAGTGGCCGAGGACGCGGTCGCACACGTCGAGGAGCAGGTCGAGCTCGGACTGCTCGGCGCGCCCAGCCTCGACCTTCTCGAGGATCTGCACCATCCAGCGCGTCCCTTCGCGGCACGGCGTGCACTTGCCGCACGACTCGTGCATGTAGAACTGCGCGACCCGGAGGCCGAGCTGCACCATGCAGCACCGGTCGTCGATCGCGATCA
>DASUZD010000179.1:0-15694 GCA_036377055.1 Gaiellaceae bacterium
GTAGGTCGCGAGCAGGCGCAGGCGTTCGGGGTCGCCGCCGGCGCAGAACTCGGCAAGGGCGGTCTCGAACGCCTCGCCGCGCAGGACGGCGCCCTGCGGCTCGTCGAGCTCGCGGAACCGCGGGTCGATCCCGACCTCGAAGGGGTGCGCCTTCAGCAGGCGCGCGCAGAAACCGTGGATCGTCGAGATCCAGGCGCCGTCGAGCGCGCGCGCGAGGTCGTGCCGGCCACGCCCGACGAGGGCGGCCCGGATCCGCGCCCGCAGCTCGCCCGCCGCCTTGCGCGTGTAGGTGATGACGAGGACGGAGTCGACGTCGAGCCCGCCGTCGCAGACGGCCCGCACGAACCGCTCGACGAGCACCGAGGTCTTGCCCGTGCCCGCGCCGGCCGAGACGAAGACCTCGCCGGTCGCCTCGACGGCCGCGACCTGCTCCGGATTCATGGTCGTCATGCGCGCGTCACTCGGCACATCGTCCACAGGTCGCACCAGGCCGGGCACTCGCCGCCCTTCGGGTCGTGGCGGACGTCGCCGGCGCGGATTCGGCGTGCGTAGCCGGCCGCGCGGTCCCGCGCCGTCTCGACCTGAGTCCAGAACTCGCCTTCGCTCAAGTAGTCCTTGGGCTTGAACCCGGGCACGTCCTCCTGGGCCTCGGCCCGCAGCATTCCGCGCGCGCTGCGCGACCCCGCGAGCGCGCGGTAGAGGCCTCCGAGCGGCTCGATCCCGACGAGGTCGCGCAGGACGAGCATGTAGAGCGGAATCTGGAGCCGAAGCTCGGCCTCGATCTGCCGAGCCGAGTGGACGCTCTTGCCCGACTTGTAGTCCTGGACGATCCCGCGCGCGCTGAAGGGATCGACGTCGATCCGGTCGATCGTCCCGGAGAGCCGGATCCCGTCCGCGAGCTCGAGCCCGCGCTGAAGCTCGGGGGCCGACCGCTCGGACCCGAACCCCACCTCGAACCGGCGCGGCACGAGCGGGAGCCCCGACTCCGCCTCGTCGCGGACGAACTGCTCGAGGTCGCGCCAGAGCGTCTGCTCGAGCTCCGCGGCCTCGAGCTCGGTCAGCTCGAGACGCACGCCTCCGCGTAGCGCGTCGTCGAGGCAGCGGCGGAGGAACGCGACCGCCTGCTCGACGCGCTCCGGCTCGACGCGCTCGACGCCGAGCTCCTTCGGCAGGCCGGAGTAGAACTTGTAGAGCGTCTGGTGGGCGATCTGCCCGCGCAGCATCGCGTCGGCCTCGGCGTCGATCGTCTTCGGGTCGACCACACGCTCGAAGAGCCACGCGGACGAGCAGTCGGCGAAGCGCTCGAGCTCCGTCGCGCCGAAGACGACCCGCTCGCCGAGCGGCCCTAGGACGGACGGGTTCCTCAGCCGGGTTGGCCGCGCGAATGCGTTCCGAGCTCGCGCGAGCTTCCTCACCCAGCCGTTCGCCTCGGCCAGGCCGGCGGCTGCATCCTCGTCCGCGACGGACAGCGCCGCCAGCGCGCGCAGGCGCTCGCGCTCCGTCGGCGCCGCCTCGAGCGGCCATGTCAGCGCCGAGAGCGCGCGTCTGCGCGTCCAGCGTCCGACCTCCTCCTGTGGGAAGAGCGACACGACCTCGTCCCAGAACGGGCTCGGCTCCCGCGGCGACCCCTCGTCCGTGGCCGCCTCGCGCACGAGGTACAGCCGTCTCGTCACGCGCGTGCACGCCGTGTAGAAGAGGTAGCGGTCGCGGCTGACCGAGTCGGGGCGCTCGAGCCTGCGGCCAAGCGAGCGGCGGCGCTCGTCGTCGAGGAACGGCGAGCCGTGCGAGCGCCGCGGCAGCGCTCCCTCCTCCAACCCGAGCAGGAACGCGACCTCGAGGCGCCGCGTCCGGGCGCGCATCAGGTCGACGACGGCGACGGCTCCGGGGGCCGACGGCGATGGCCCGCGCACCGTCGCGCGCTCGAGCGCATCGACGACGTCCTCGGGACCGACCGCCTCGCCCGCGGCCTCCCACGCCTCGAGCTCGTCGAGGAGGCGGGTCGCGGCCTCGGCCACACGGAGGTCCTGCCGGGGCCCATCGCCGACCGGGGGCGCCTCGAGCCCGTACGCCGCGCGGACCATCGCCTCGACGAGCGTGCGCGCGCCGTCGAGCGGCGACGTGGCCGAGCGCAGCTCGGCGAGGATCGGGACCGGCGCCCCGCGAAGCTTCTCCGTCTCCTCCTCGACCCGGGGTGCGGTCTGGATCGCGCGTCCGCGCAGCCGCCCCTCGACGAAGTCGACGCTCCCGCGGGAGAGCCCGGAGTACGGCGAGCGCAGGAACGCGAAGAGCTCCTTTCGCGCGCCGCCGAGCCAGACGAAGCGCAGGAGCGAGAGGAGCGCGTGCCCGAATGCGGTCTTGGCGAGCCGCGGCCGCTCCTCGAGGGCGTACGGGACGCCGAGCGTGCCGAGCACCGTCTCGAGCGGCGCACGCCAGCGATCGACCGAGTCGCAGACGATCGCGATCGCCTCCGGCGCCGTCCCGCCGCGGATCAGCTCGAGCAGCTCCTCGGCCACGAGCTCGAGGACGCCGCGCGTTCCCGCGCCCTCGAACAAGCGGATCGAGCCTTCGAGCTCGGGCGGCTCCGGCGCGGGCTCTTCGAAGAGCGACCGCTCGAGGTAGGCGAGCGCCGGCGGCGCCACGTCGGCGTACCGCGGCGGCAGCTCTTCGATGCGTCCGTCTGCGAGCGAGGCGAGGTCGTCTGCCGTCCGCCGGAGCGACGCGAACGCGACCCGGCCCGGCTCGTAGGGGAGCGAGACGCAGACCTCGGCGCGCCCGGCCAGCGCCTCGAGGAGCGCCCACTCCGCGCCGGTCAGGTCTTCGAAGCCGTAAGCGAAGACGGGCGTGCCGCTCCACGCCGCCAGGTCGCTCGCGAGGCGCTCGGCCGCGCGGCGCCGGACGATGTCGCGGTCCCAGGCTCCGAGCCGGTCGAGCTCCGCGCGATAGGCGGCGTGCAGGTTCCCGAGGTCGCCGCCGCAATCGTCGGGCTCGACGAGCGCGGACTCGAGCTCGCCGAGGGCCGCGCCGAGGGAGTCGCCGAAGCCGCCGAAGGCCGCCGAGCGGCCGAGGCCGTCGAGCTCGGCGTTCGCGATCGCGCGGCGGACGACGAGCACGCGCTGCGCGTCGGTCAGCACCCGTCGGCGCTCCGGATCGCCCGCAGCGATCGACGCGAAGAGGTCGTCGAACGTGCCGATCGAGCCGCCGAGGAGCGCGCCGGTCCGTGCGAGCAGCTCTCGCTCGACGCGCTCGACGTCCGCTCCGCCTGGCACGATCAGGAACGGCTCGTGCGGGAGCGCGGCCAGGTACCGGTCGAGGAGAAGCTCGACCTTGCCGGCGTTCGCGGGGCCGACGATGAGGCTGAGCGCCATCGGCCTATCGTAGTTCCGGCCGGAGACGGCCCCCTGCGTCGAAAATCGGAAAACACGTGGACGGAGCGTGAAAATCCGGCGCGCGAGCAGCTATCGTCCAGCCGAAGGCGACGACGGAGACAAGTAGCGGGACCCGCCGGAGCCGAGAGAGCCGCCGGCTGCTGGGAAGGCGGTCTCCGGAGCCCGCGAACGACACTCCCGAGCCGCGGGAAGAACGGCGCGACGCCAAGTAGAACCCGCCGGCCGGCCCCCGTCACCGGGCCCCAATCGAGGTCGCCTCGGCGACGAAGAGCGGTGGCACCGCGGGGACGCCTCCTCGCCCGCTCGTCTCAGGCGAACGGGACGACGGAGGAGGCAATCGTGACGGAACGGACCCTCTCGAGCGAGCTTCGCGCCCAAGTCGGCATGCGCGTGCGGATCGCCGGGTGGCTGCACCACCGGCGCCGGCTGAGCCGGGTGACCTTCGTCCTCGTGCGCGACCGCGCCGGGATCGCGCAGGTGGTCGCCGAGGACCCGGAGGCCGTCGCGGCCGTCGACGGGCTCCTCGACGAGACGGTGCTCGAGGTCGAAGGCGAGGTCGTCGCGAGCGAGCAGGCGCCCGGCGGCGCCGAGCTGCATGCGCCTCGGTTCCGCGTCCTGACCGAGCCCGCAGCCCCTCCGCCGATCGAGCTGCACCGACCGGCGCTGAAGGAGCAGCTGCCGACGAGGCTCGACCACGCGCCGGTGGCGCTCCGGCACCCGCGCGAGCGCGCGAAGCTCGCGGTCTCGGCGGCGTCGATGGCCGGCTTCCGGGCGGCGCTCGACGGCCTCGGCTTCGTCGAGATCCAGACGCCGAAGATCGTCCGGTCGGCGACGGAGACCGGCGCCAACCTCTTCACGGTCGACTACTTCGGCCGCCCCGCATACCTCGCGCAGAGCCCGCAGCTCTACAAGCAGACGATGGTCGGCGTCTTCGAGCGCGTGTTCGAGGTCGGACCGGCCTTCCGCGCCGAGCCGCACGACACCGCGCGCCACCTCGCGGAGTACGTGTCACTCGACGCGGAGCTCGGCTTCGTCGAAAACCACGAGACCGTGATGGCCGTAGCCCGCGAAGCCGTGGCGGGAATGGCCTCGTCGGTACGGGAGCGGGCCGCCGAGGCGGTCGCGCTGCTCGAGGTCGAGCTCCCGGAGGTTCCGGCGGCGATTCCGGTCGTGGACTTCCCCGAAGCGCTCGCGCTCGCCGGCGCCAACGCGAAGGAGCCCGATCTGGCGCCCGCGCATGAGCGCGCGCTAGGCGAATGGGCGAGGCGCGAGCACGGCTCGGATTTCCTGTTCGTCGTCGGATACCCGATGGAGAAGCGGCCGTTTTACACCCATCCCGATCCCGATCGGCCGGCGCTCTCGCGCAGCTTCGACCTCCTGTTTCGGGGGCTGGAGCTCGCGACCGGCGGCCAGCGGCTGCACCGGTACGAGGACTACCTCGCGGCGCTCGCCGCGTCCGGACAGAGCGCGGAGCCGTTCGAGGCCTACCTCGAGGCGTTTCGCCACGGCATGCCGCCGCACGGCGGGTTCGCTATCGGGCTCGAGCGGTGGACTGCGCAGCTCGTCGGCGCGCGAAACCTACGAGAGACGACGCTCTTCCCGCGCGACCTCCACCGTCTTTCGCCGTAAATGAGAGGCGGGGCTTTCCCCGCCTCCCTTTACGCTGCTGCGGCCTTCGGCTTGCGGCCGCGACGCGCTGCGGCGTGGCCGGGCATCCCGCCCGCGCAATCGTCGCAGAGATCCGCGGCCTTGGCGCCGCGACGTGCGTCCGAATACGTCAGGCGCATCGTCGCGCCCTTGTTCTCGCCGACTTCCTTCCCACAGTTGTCACAGACGAGGACGGTCTTCCGAGCCAAAAGTTCCTCCTTCGAAGGGGCCGAACTGGGCAACCATACCCGAAAAGCGAAGTCGAAATCTAGGCCGCCGCGCGCGATCGACGAATCCGCCACGAACGCAGCAAGCTCAAGAGCGACTGCTCCTCCGGATCGAGTCCTACGTCGTGCGCTCCCACCACTCTCAGGTGACGGGGCCGGAAGTCCTCGATCGTCCGGCCGTCCAGATACTGCTCGATGACAGCGGGGCTCACGTAGGACGCGCGGGTCACCGCAGGAGTGTTTCCAAGTCGCTCGGCCACTCGGCGCATGACGGCGACGACCGCGCGCTTCTGTTCGGCCTCCGTCTCCGCCAACCCGTGCTCGGCGAAAGCGATCGCCGCCTCCAGCGTCCCGCCCCAGGTTCGAAAATCCTTGGCGGTGAATTCCTCGCCCATGTGCCGTTGGATGTACTCGTTGAGTCGCCTTCCCGTGAGGTTGTAGAACTCGCCCTCGCGTTCGTAGCGAAACAGTCTGCGTCCCCCGGGAAGGCCGACCAGCTCCCGAATCGCCTCGGCGATCTCCTGGTCGACCAGCACCGTCCTGACCTGCGCGTTGTGCTTCGCGCGGAAGCGAAAGGCGACACGCTTTCCGCGCACCGCTACGTGCCGTTTTGTCAACGTGGTGAGCCCGCGGGTTCCCGATTGCCGCGTGTACCGATCGCCTCCGACGCGGAACCAGGTCGCGTTGATCACCCGGGTGCAAATCGCGCAGATCCGGTCGCACTCCAGCGAGTCGAGCTCGATGTGCCGGCCCATCGCCTCGCGCAGATCCGGAAGTCGTTCGGCGAAGCGGATCAGCTTGTCGAACTTCGCCTGCTCCTGCGCCGCGCGAAATTCCGGGTGGTAGAGGTACTGTCGCCGGCCGGCCGAGTCGAGGCCGGTCGCCTGGAGGTTCGCCGTCGCGCGCGGTGAAATCCAGACGTCGCGCCAGGCGGGCGGTATCACGAGCGACTCGATCCGCGCGATCTTCGCCTCGTCGACGATCCGTTTGCCGCGCGCGTCGAGGTAGCGAAAACGCCCCTTCGCGCCGACGCGCCGCCATCCCCCCGTCCGAGCCACCGGAGGCGGTGTATAGCCGCGCGGCGAGTGTGCTAATCGCGAACGTAGAATCGCCGCGGTGAGATCCAGGACGATCGTCGTCCTCGAGGGGGACGAGACCGGGCAGGAGCTGCTCGAGGAGGCGGTCCGGGCGCTCGCGCCGGACGTCGTCGGACTCGAGCTCGACCTCCCTCGATTCGACCTCTCGCTCGAGTCGCGGCGCGCGACGCGAAACGCGGTCGTCCACGAGGCGGCGGCGGCGATCCGCGAGCACGGTCTCGGCCTCAAGGCGGCCACGATCACTCCCGAGGGCCGGGACGACGTCGGCTCCCCGAACCGGATCCTGCGCGAGGAGATCGGCGGCAAGGTGATCGTCCGCACCGGCCGTCGCATCCCCGGGGTCGTCCCGCTCGGGGGCGTCCACGCGCCCATCTCGATCGTCCGCATGGCGGTCGGCGACGCGTACGGGGCGAAGGAGTGGCGCGAGGGCGAGGGCGACGAGGAGGTCGCATTCCGGACCGAGCGCATCGAGCGGAGCATCTGCCGCGCTGTCGCCGAGTTCGCGTTCCGACAGGCCGAGCGAGGCGGCGCGCGGGTCTTCGGCGGGCCGAAGTACACGGTCAGCCCGACCTACGAGGGCATGCTCAAGGAGGAGATGGACGCCGCGGCCGAGCGGCACCCGGAGGTCCGCTACGACCCGCAGCTGATCGACGCGACCTTCGCGCTCCTCATCGCGTCGACGGGCGACCCGATGGTGATCCCGGCGCTGAACCGCGACGGCGACATCCTCTCGGACCTCGTGTTGCCGCTCTTCGGCTCGATCGCGGGCTCCGAGTCGCTCCTCGTCGCGTTCGACGACGACTTCGTCCCGAGCGCCGTCATGGCCGAGGCCGCGCACGGGACGGCGCCCTCGCTGCTGGGGAAGAACGTCGCGAATCCGATGGCGATGATCCTCGCGTCCGCCGCGCTCCTCGGTCAGGGCGACGAGGAGATGCAGCAGGCGGGTCGCGCGATCCGCGAGGCCTGCCTGGAGGCGGTCGCCGACGGCATCCGCACCGCCGACCTCGGCGGCCACGCCGGCACGACGGAATTCACCGACGAGGTGATCCGGCGCGTCCGCTCGAAGCTCGAGGTCTGGGCAGCGCTCTAGGCCGCGGAGTGCTCGGCTACGAACGGGACCTCGCCGGCGTCCCAGGCGTCCGCGAACGCCTGCGCGACGACCGGGTCGAACTGTGAGCCGGTGCAGCGGTCGAGCTCGGCGAGCGCGGCGGAGGCCGTGAGCGCCGCGCGGTAGGGACGCCGCGAGGTCATCGCGTCGAAGGCGTCCGCGACCGACAGGACGCGCGCGGGCTCGGGGATGTCGGCGCCGCTCCGGCCGAGCGGATAGCCGCGCCCGTCCCAGTGCTCGTGGTGGTATAGGACGCAGTCGAGCGGGCTCTTGCCGCGGACGATCGGGGCGACGATGCGCGCCCCGACGACCGGGTGGAGCCGGATCAGCGCGAGCTCGCCGGCGTCGAGCGGCCCCGGCTTGCGGAGCAGGCTGCGCGGCAGGGTCAGCTTGCCGATGTCGTGCAGGAGCCCGCCGAGCCGGAGGCTCGCGAGCCGGCCGTCGTCCCACCCGAGGCGGCGGGCGAGGATCTCAGCGAGGCCGGTGACGCGAAGGGTGTGTCCGCCTGAATATGCGTCGCGCTCGTCGAGTGCCCGGGTGAGATCGCCGACCATCCAGCTGAAGTCGTTCGCACCGCGGGGACCGAACCCTTCTCAGCCCATCTCGGCGCGGCGGCGCCAGACGTGGACGCCGACGAGGCCGCCGATTCCGACGAGCGCCGCCACCGCTCCGCCGATCAGGCCGTACTTCGAGATCGCGTCACCGGCTGCCTTCCCGAAGAAGTACGCGACGAGGCCGATCCCGGTCGCCCAAACGACCCCACCGGCGGCGTTCCACGCCAGGAACCGCCACCACGGCATGTGGCTGATCCCGGCCATCCAGGCGCCCGTCACGCGCAGGCCGGCCAGGAAGCGCGCGAAGAAGACGGCCTTCCCGCCATGCCGCTTGAAGAACTTCTCGGAGGGCGGAAGGAAGCGCGCGAGCCACGGAAAGCGCATCGCGAGCCGGCGCCCGCCGGTGCGGCCGATCCAGTAGCCGACGTTGTCGCCGAGGATCGCCGCCAGCGCGGCGACGACGATCACGAGCTCGATCTCGAGGTGACCCCGGGCCGCGAGCACGCCCGAGGCGACGAGCGCCGTCTCCCCGGGAACCCAGACGCCGGCCGACTCGAGCGCGATGACCCCGAAGAGGAAGAGGAGCCCGTAGTGCTCGACGAGGTGGGTCACGGGGCGAGTCTAGGTGGCATGTAACGCGCCTCCGGCACCTGCGTCCTCGGGTCGGTGACGACGTCGAACGTGCAGAGACGCTTGCCGAGCGGCCGGCGCGCCTTGGCGGCTACCGTCCCCGTCCAGCTCCCGCCCGGCGGCAGCGCGAAGGTGCGGAGCTTCGCATCGTTTCGGCTCAGCTCGACCCTCGCGCCCTCCGGGCCGACGATCTTCAGGCGCAGCGACCCACCGCGGCAGGCGTACGCGAGCACGCGCACGTGACCCGCGACCCGCTGCGTCCAGACCGCCATCCGGAACGGCTGCCGCAGCCGCCAGAGGATCAGTCCGTCGGCGACGGTCGCAAGCGGCTGGCCCTGAAACTCGACGGGATAGAGCGCTGCTGCGTACTCGGCACGCGCGGGCCGGCCGTTCGCCTCGAGCAGGCGCCCGTCCTCGAGCGGGCCGATCGACTCCTGCGGCAGGCCGCCCGGGATGCGCGCCGTGAGCAGGTCGTAGACGCGCGTCACGCGCCGGTTCCAGAACAGGTTTTCCCAGGGACCCGGCCAGTTGAACTCGCCGATGTAGACGAACGCCGTCGGGCCGTGCGCCTCGCGGTCGATCCAGCGGTGGTCCGGCCCGGTCGAGATGCTCTCCAGGTACCGGTCGCGTCGCCCGATCTCCCTCGACGTCGCGACCGAGGAGGCGGCGAAGAAGACGAGCAGGGTGAGCGGGATCACCGCGAGCATCCGGCGCGGGAGGAGCGCGAAACCCGCAGTGGCGACGACTCCCGCGGCGACGAGGATCAGGTGGACGTTCGGCGGATGCGCGCGATCGGCGAGCCGGATCAGCGGGTAGAGCGTGAAGGCGTCCGGGAACGCCTCGGTCCCGACGAAGCGCCGGACGGGGAGCGCGATCAGGAGCGCGACCGGGAGCGCGGCGGCGGCGACGGTCGCGACCCGAGGCCGGGGCGCGCCGAGCCCAAGCCACGCGGCGAGCCCGACGAAGAGGACCGGCGCGAGCGGGAGCAGGTTCCGCTCTGCGAGCAGCCCGACGTGCTGCGACGCGAAGAGCCCGACCTCGATCGGGAGCCACAGGCAGAGCGCCGTCGCGGTCGCGACGTACGCGCGAAGCGCCGGCGAGCGGTCGCGGAGCGCGATCAGCACGACGAGCGTCGAGACGGGCACCGCCGCCGTCAGGATTACGACGTCCGCGTAGTGGTAGAGGACGAAGCGCGCGGCGCTGCCGAGGTGGTAGTGGGCGTGTCCCGCCGGCTCGTAGCCGCCGAAGACGCGGCTCAGCGGGCCGCCGTTCCGGAGCCTCCAGCCCGCCCACGCGAGCGCGAGGAGGACGAGCGCGCTGACCGCGGGCGCGAGCGCGAGGGCCGAGCGCAGGCGCCGGCGGAGCGCCGCGTCGAGCAGCGCCGCCGTCACCACCACAGGGAGCAGCACGAACGCCTGGAGGCGGGTCATCGCGGCGAGAGCGCACGCCGCCACGAGCAGCGCCTGCCGCGCCGCGGTCGGACGCTCGAGCGCGCGCGCCAGCGCGAACGCGGCCAGCACGACCACTGGGTAGAACGCGACCTCTGTCATGATCAGGCCCGAGAAGGCGAGCCCCGGGATCGCGAGCGTGAGCGCGGCCGCGGCGAACGCCGACGGGCGCGAGGCGAGCGTCCGCGTCCACAGGTAGACGGGCACGGCCGTCAGGGACATGACGAGCGCCTGGACGAGCTTCAGCACGTGGTAGCCGCGCTCGAGGTTGCCGAGGCTAAGGGGGATGCCCGCGAGCGCCGGGTAGACGAGGCTGAGGAACCCGGACGGCTGTCCGAGCACGCGAAAGCGGCCGCTCGCCCAGAGGCTCTCGCCGTGCTCGCCGTAGATGACCTCGTCGGGCATGACCCACGGCGTCGGCACGTGCGTTCCGCCCCAGAAGCGGAGGAGCGTCGAGACTCCGACGAGGATCGCGAGCAGGGTGGTGGCGGGGGACGGGCGCCGCACCCGCCCGATGATCGCCGAACCGCTGCCCGGACGCGTGAGTAGAGTTGCGCGTGCATGAGGGTCGGTGTCCCGAAGGAGCTCGTGGCGGGCGAGCGAAGGGTGGCTCTCGTGCCGGAGACGGTCGCCCGGCTCGCCGGTGGCGGGTTCGAGGTGACGGTCGAGTCCGGCGCGGGCGCAGCCGCGTCCTTTCCGGACCAGGCTTACGTGGAGGCGGGCGCGACGATCGAGGCTTCGGCGCTGGAAGCCGACTGCGTCGCGAAGGTGCGCGCGCCGACGGACGACGAGGTCGCGAAGCTGCGCGAAGGCGCCGTCCTGATCGCGTTCCTCCAGCCGCTCACCGATCCCGAGGGGATCGAGCGGCTCGCGTCGCGTGGCGTCGTCGCCTTCGCGATGGAGTCGATCCCGCGCATCACCCGCGCCCAGCCGATGGACGCGCTCTCGTCGCAGAGCACGGTCTCGGGCTACAAGGCCGCGCTGCTGGCCGCCGACCGGCTGCCGCGGTTCTTTCCGATGCTGATGACCGCCGCGGGAACCGTGGCGCCGGCGAAGGTGCTCGTGCTCGGCGCAGGGGTCGCGGGGCTCCAGGCGATCGCGACCGCACGGCGGCTCGGCGCGGTCGTCACCGGCTTCGACGTGCGGCCGGTCGTGAAGGAGCAGGTCGAGAGCCTCGGCGCGTCGTTCCTCGACCTCGGCATCCGCGGCGAGGAGACGGAGGGCGGCTACGCCCGCGAGCTGATGCCGGGCGAGCAGCAGCGCCAGCAGGACGAGCTCGCGCGGGTCATGTCCGACTTCGACGTCGTGATCACGACGGCGCTCGTGCCGGGGCGGCCGGCGCCGAAGCTGATCCCGGCCTCGACGGTCGATGCCATGCGGCCCGGCTCCGTGATCGTCGACCTCGCGGCCGAGGCCGGCGGGAACTGCGAGCTGACGACCCCCGGCGAGGTCGTCGAGCACGGCGGCGTGACCGTCGTCGGCCTTGTCGACCTGCCGAGCACGATGCCGTTCCACGCGAGCCAGCTCTACTCGCGGAACGTCGCGGCGCTCCTCCAGCACCTCGCGCCCGGCGGGGAGCTCGCGCTCGACTTCGACGACGAGATCACCGCCGGTGCGTGCGTCACGCGGCGCGAGAAGGTCGCGGCAGCTTGAGACCGGCGCTGGTCATCACCGAGCTCACGGTGCTCGTGCTGGCGATCTTCGTCGGCTTCGAGGTGATCTCGAAGGTGCCGACGATGCTGCACACGCCGCTCATGTCCGGCACGAACGCGATCCACGGGATCGTGCTGGTCGGGGCGATCGTCGTCGCCGGGATCCCGCACGAGACGACGTGGATCCGGATCGTGGCGCTCGCCGCGGTCGCGCTCGCGACGATGAACGTGGTCGGCGGCTTCGTCGTCACCGATCGGATGCTGCAGATGTTCCGGCGCCGCGAGCCGCGCGCCGAGCCGCCGCCTGAATGACGCGCACCGACGGGATCGCCCTCGCGTACCTGGTCACGATCGTGACCTTCATCGTGGCGCTGAGCTTCCTCTCGTCGCCGACGCGGGCGCGGCTCGGAAACCGGATCGGCGCCGCCGGGATGGTGATCGCGATCGCCGCGACGCTCGCGCAGCGCGGCATCCACAACTACCTCGCGATCCTGCTCGTGATGGCGGTCTTCGCGCCGATCGGCGCGTTCGCGGCGCTCCGCGTGAAGATGACCGCGATGCCGCAGATGGTGGCGCTGTTCAACGGCGTCGGCGGCGGCGCGGCGTCGCTCGTCGCGCTCTCGGACTTCCACCACATCGAGCCCCGGCCCGGGCGGATCGCGTTCGACGTGGGACTCTCGATCGTACTCTCCGCGCTGATCGGCGCCGTCTCGTTCGCCGGCAGCCTCGTCGCGTTCGGAAAGCTCCAGGAGCTCGTCAGCGGGCGGCCGATCACGTATCCGGGGCAGAAGGTCGGGAACGGCGCGCTGCTCGCGGCGCTCGTGGGCGTCGGGATCGCCGTGCTCGCGGGTCCGCAGCGGCAATCGCTGGTCGCTGCGCTGATCCTCGGGGCGCTGCTGTTCGGCGTGTTGTTCGTTCTGCCGATCGGCGGCGCGGACATGCCCGTCGTGATCTCGCTGCTGAACGCGTTCACCGGCCTCGCTGCGGCCGCGACGGGCTTCGTGCTCCACAACGACGTGCTGATCGTGAGCGGGATGCTCGTCGGCGCGTCGGGCACGCTGCTCACGATCCTGATGGGGCGGGCAATGAACCGGTCGCTCGCGAACGTCCTCTTCGGCGCGTTCGGAAAGGTTCAGGAGGGCGTCGGAGCCGGGCCCGGCGGGGACGGGGCCGTTCGTCCGACGACTCCCGAGGACGTGGCGATCATGCTCGCGTACGCGAAGCGGGTGGTCGTCGTGCCGGGCTACGGGCTCGCGGTCGCGCAGGCCCAGCACGACGTCCGCCGGCTCGCCGACGAGCTCGAGAAGCGCGGCGTCGACGTCCGGTACGCGATCCACCCGGTCGCGGGCCGGATGCCGGGGCACATGAACGTGCTCCTCGCCGAGGCGAACGTGCCGTACCCGCAGCTCTACGAGATGGATCAGATCAACCCCGAGTTCCCGCAGACGGACGTCGCGCTCGTGATCGGCGCGAACGACGTCACGAACCCGGCGGCGCGGACCGACCCCGGCAGCCCGATCTACGGCATGCCGATCCTGGACGTAGACAAGGCCGAGCACGTCGTCGTCCTCAAGCGGAGCATGAACCCCGGCTTCGCGGGGATCGACAACGCGCTCTACACGGAGCCGCAGACGGTCATGCTCTTCGGCGACGCGAAGGACTCCGTCACGAAGCTGATCGCCAGCGTGAAAGAGCTCTAGGGTGTCAGCCGCCTGAGGGTGGCTGACCCGTGCGAGGCCGTCGTACGCGTACGTGAGCGGCAGGGCGTCCGACACGTAGCGGAGCCACGCGGCCATCCGCGTCGCGATCGACCAGAGGCCGAACAGGAGGAGCTGCGGGAAGACGAACGCCGGCATGAACTGCACGGCCTGGAACTCGGTCGCTGCGAACGCGCTGACGAAGAGACCGAGCGCCATCCCGAGGACGGCGCGACCGCGAGCGCGCCGACGAGGACCCGCGAGCCGTCGACGTCGAGCCCGAGCAGCCCGAACGCGATCGCGGACACGACGACCGCTTGGACCGCAGCGACGAGCGCGAAGGCGGCGCCGTAGCCAGCCAGGAGATCGAGCTTCGCAAAGCGGCATCGGCATCAGCCGCTCCAGCGTGCCGGTCGTCCGCTCGCGCAGCATGTGATCGACGTGACGAGGATCATGCTGATGTCCCAGAGGTCGCGCCGCAGCACCGGGTCAAGGCCAACCGTCGGCTCATCGAGGACGAGGACCTCCGGCCTGCCGAGCAGCGCCGTCGCGAGTGAGGCGCGCCCGCTGGCCTCTGGAGAGCTCGCCGACCACGCGATCGCGCTCGCGCCGGAGCCCGACCGTCACGACCACGCGGTCGACCTCGGCGGCCGGCGCAGCGACGACGGCGGCGAAGTAACGCAGGTTCTCGCGGACGGTCAGGTCGCGGTAGCCGGACGGCGCCTGCGTCACGTACGCGACGCGGCTTCTCAGCGGCGGCGACCCGGCCGGCTCCCCGAGCACGCGCACCGTTCCCGACTAGATCCGCTGGACGCCGACGTTCGCGCGGATCAGCGTCGACTTGCCGCCCCCGCTCGGGCCGAGCAGCCCCGTCACGCGACCCGCGGCACTTCGAGCGACAGGTCGTCGAGGACGAGGCGGCCGCCGCGGACGACGCGGAGTCGATCCATGACGACGGGCGGTTCGGCTGCGCTCACGGCGCAAGTACACCACCGCCCGGGACTAGGCTTGACGGCCGATGGTCCCTCTGTTCACGGCGGCGCACGTCGAGCGCGCCGTTCCGCCTGATCGCGCCGTCGAGGCCGTGCGGGAAGCATTCGTCGCGTACGCCCGTGGCGAGTGGACGATGCCGCCGAAGGTGTACGTGTCGGCGTATCCCGCGGGGGACTTCCGGGCCATGCCTGCGATCGGCTCGGGACACGCGCTGCTCAAGTGGGTCACGTCGTTCCCGGGCAATCCCGCGCGAGGGCTGCCGACGGTGAGCGGGCTCGTGCTGCTCTCGGACGCGTCGAAAGGGTCACTGGTGGCCGTCCTGGACGCCGCTGCGGTGACCGCCGTGCGGACCGGCGCGGCCGCGGTGCTCGCAGCGGAGACGCTGGGCCGGGCCGACGCCGCGGTCGCCGCCGTGATCGGCGCGGGGGTGAACGGGCGTGCGGCGGCGCGGACGTTTCGCGCGCGCGGGCGCGACGTCGTGCTCTGGGACGTGGACGTCTCGCGCGCTGCCGCGGCCGCCGAGGAGGTCGGCGCCGCGGTCGCGCCGAGCCGCGAGGAGGCGCTTGCCGCAGACCTCGTCGTGACCGTGACGCCGGGTCGAGAGATCGTGCTCGGCGAGGGCTCGCTCCGGCCGGGCCAGCACGCGAGCCTGATGGGCGCCGACGGCCCCGGGAAGGCCGAGACCGCAGTCGGGGAGCTCGCACGGGTTCGCGTCTTCTGCGACGACTGGGAGCAGGCGAGTCACAACGGCGATCTGGTGCACGCCGTGGAAGCGGGCGCGGTTCGGCACGAGGACGTGACTCAGCTCGGCGACGTGCTCGCCGGTCTCGCGCGCGGCCGTAGCTCCGACGACGAGGTTACGGTCTTCGACTCGACGGGGCTCGCGATCCAGGATCTCGCGATCGCGCTGGCGGCGACGGAGCGGACGGACGAGCTGGACCTGCCGACGATTGACCTGTAGCGAGCGCGCGCTCGGCGTATCCGGGCGGCAGATCGACCCCAAAGCGCGTGTGCAGTAGGTACAGCTCGCGGTAGTCCTTGTCCGTCAACTCGTATCCGTCGTGGACGAGCACTTGGACTTCGGCGCGGAGACAACGAACCGGTCGCCCTGCCACTTCGCCGCGTCCGTCGAAGCCGGAACCGGGATAGACCCACTCTCGCCCGTCGTCCATCTGGTAGACGCCGCCACCGCGATCGCGGTCGAAGACAACCGGATGCACATCGACCTGGCGTCCTTCCGGATCGACGAGGACAA